>CAZXYA010000945.1:0-2617 GCA_964644655.1 uncultured Saprospiraceae bacterium
TACGCCTTTAATTATACCGACCATTTAGGAAATGTAAGACTTACCTATGCAGATACTGATGGTGATGGATTTATTGCTCAACAAGAAATTATCTCTGAAAAGCACTACTACCCCTTTGGACTTCAACAAAAAGGATATAATGACGGGATTTCTGCAAATGTCAATTCGATGGCGAACAAGTTTTCCTATAACGGGATAGAACAAGAACAGGCATTAGGATTAAACCTTTTTGAGATGGATCTGCGTCAGTACGATCCTGCCATAGCACGTTGGACAGGCATTGATCCGGTAACTCATTATGACTATTCTACCTATTCTGCATTTGATAATAACCCAGTGTTTTGGGCTGATCCTTCAGGGGCGGATGCATCTACTGGTTTTGGAAGAGGAGAACAAATTGTTCATTATGGCGATGATATTATAGCCGCAGGGGGATTTGATAATTATCAACAAGGGATTAGAGGAGATACAGCATTGTTTCATCAGATTAATGCACTAAATAATGACAATAATTCATCAGAAGATCCAAGTGTATGGCATACTCTTTCTAAAGATACTTTTGCTGCGATTTCTAAATCATTGGGAATCACTAATCCTCAAACTCAAGAGAAATTTTTTGAAGCTTTGGTTCACGAGTTTTTGGGAACATCACTTGTAGATTACTCATATAGTCCAAATGCCCAAATTCTGGGAGAGGCCTCTCCTGACGGTGTTGCCTCTCCTGTGAAAATTATTAATAATGGGTTGTCCATAACAGTAGAGGTATCACAGTTATCAGCATTATATGAAGTTAAACTCAAGAATAGCGGAAGTATAATTAATGCGAGTACATCGAATAATCAGGGTAAAAAATTTCTGGAATACTTACAAGCATCTGGGCAAGACATTAAAACACTTACATATGTGCTAACATCTGGTGTTGATATTGATAGTCGATTTATAAATAGAGCCGAAGATTTAGGGATTTCAATAAGGACTCTAGAAGCTCAGTGGAGATTTAGAGATGGTAATTATGAAATTTCTTTTTATCACACAGAAGGTATTTCAAGATTGAATGATTTGACACGGGACATTTTCGGATTTGGAGGCCCAGGCACTCCTATAAATCCAGATTTATTAAATAAGTATAGAGCATTCTTGAAAAATTAGTAAACTATAATGTATTTATTTATTAGATTTTTAATTTTGGCATGCTTGATAACACAGATTAAATTGACAGATAATAAGAAAATTTCGTTGGATGAGTATAAACTGTTATTAAAAGAGAATAGCGAATGTATCGTTAATCTGCTTATCCAAATTCAAGAACAGAATTGTTATTTAACAAGTTTTAGTTTTAATGAAAACATAGTCTATTATAACCCTTCTACTGATGACGTTTTACTTTTTGATAATGAAAATTCTCTTTTTGAATTTTTTAATGAAGAATTGAAGAATAAAATTATCAGCCCTCTTTTTAAGTATCGACATAAGCTTTATGATTTTGAAAATCTCCAAAAACTACTTCTTGAAGATTTTTTGGAGAGATTAGAGTTAGAGGAAAGTTCTATGTATAATTTTGATAAAATTAATTTAGCGTTGAAAAAATATGGGTATGAAAACTTATATGAAGATTTGTATTTGCATTTAATCGTTTATTGTGTTGAGTATTTAAATCAAAAGTCTAATTTAAACGGGAATTGGAAGTTCACTCAAAATCACAACTATCCATTGGTCTTACAACCTTATTTTGAGGATAATAAAGGAGTGTCTTTGTATTTTAATATAAACATATTATTAGCACGTGAATTACAAAATTTGAGTAGTGAAAAAGCTAAATTGTTTGATATTGAAACAATTATTGATTTTGCTTATGTATACTCAAAAAGGAAAAATAGTGTTAAAAACTAGGTAGGGTAATGGGGGTAATGGGTAGTGTAGTAAACTGGCGTGCTATCTCCACGATGAATTTACAATAACGTGTTCCATACTTCGACAGGCTCAGTACAAGTACGGCACATTAATGAAAGTGAGACGGTTACTGAGCCTGTCGAAGTATAGTTAGTAAACGATCTTTGAAATATTAAAATGTGTAAAAAGTAAGGCCACTCATAGAGATATGGGTGGTTTTTTTATGAATACGCCACACGAGCTTTTGCATCACGTATAACAGTATCAATAAGATTAAATAGCATGGTTTGAGTATCGCTATCTAAGTTTTGAATATCTTGTAAACGCTGTACCGTTTTTTTATCAAAAGAAGCATTAAGACCTTCGCCCACTAAATAATCAAGAGACACTCCAAAGGTATCCGCTATTTTTTTAGCAGCTTCAACAGAAGGAATAGCTTCACTACGTTCGTACTTGCCAATCATGACACGAGAAACATCAGTTTTTTCAGATAGTTCTGTTTGTGACCACCCTCGTTTCTTACGCAAATCTTCTATAATCTTCCCTGTGCTCATATTGTTCTAAATAGTTTCAAAAAGCAACTATATTAACGCTTTTTAGCTAATTTAAGTAATTAAAAGTGAATTATGTATCAAATAGATTTGTTGCAAATGTAAATAAAAGATATATTTGTATCTAATAATTACATTTTGTTAAACTTTATGGTCTCATTAGATACATCCAATCC
>CAZXYA010000946.1:0-2615 GCA_964644655.1 uncultured Saprospiraceae bacterium
ATGTGGAATCGCCAAAACGGAAGCGCCTTCTTCCGTATACCGTGCCAAGCTTTCCCATAAAGCTTCTGGTGTCTTCGCTTCCAAGGCGCTTATCGGATAATCTGGCACTATCATATCTCTAAAAAAAACATTTCGATGGATATGTCCTCCATTATTAGCTTTTGACCATTCATAACCTGCCAAAGTGGTAAATTTTTCAGGTTGGTAATGATTTTCTGCGGCTGCCAATATCATATCCCATCCCTTTTTGGTAGATTCAAAACCTTGAAAAAAGCCCATATGGGTTCGTTCACCGCCACCTTCCCGATTTCTCAATCTCGAAAATAAGGCTGCTGCCTTTTCTTCATCATTAGCTGCCCCTCTCATTATCTGAGCCGCTAAGGCATAATATCCAGTCTCTCCTTTGGTTTGAACGGTATAAAATTCACCAATAAATTCAGAATGGTCGCTAACTCCTGCAAAATCTAAAGGTCGTTTTAATTGTACTGGTTTGCCGAAAATTTCTAGGGTTTCTCCTTTAGCAAACCGATAGGCATCCGATGGCGTAGCAACTGTTCCACCAATATAAGCATCAAAAGAAAGGCTAGTATGCACATGTAAATCTCCGAAATAAGCATTCTTTAGCTTATTTTCTGCCATTTTGGATTCATCTATATTTTTAGAAGTGGTTGCACGGTCCCGAACAGGATTATGGATAGGTGTTAAATCAGGTCCTCCAGGAAGGAGGGTTTTATAAATAAAATAGCCAATACCTGGGATAATCAATAAGCTGATTAACCAGGTTTTAGAATTCCCTTTTGTCATGTTTTTGCTTTAAATGTTTGAGCGGCAAAAGTAGTTAAATAAAGTCTTTTTTAATGATAAATGATGAACGATGAATGACAAATTGTTATTATTGAATAGATTTTCCTCTAAAATTGAATTTTAAGTATCTATCTACTATTAAATAATCAACACTCTAAGAAAAAAGTAAAATGAGCTAATGAGTTCATGAGAAAAATCTACCTCATTAACACATAATCTTATCAGATTTATAACCTCAAAAATTGCTCACCCCAAACCCCATATTTTAGCCGCAGAAGGCGGCGTTTTTAAAAAGTGTACGGTAGAGAAAATAATTATATAAATTATTTATCTAATCGCCTGATGTGCAACGAATTCATCGTTCATCATTTATAATTCATCATTATACTACCTCTTTACTCAAAATTGGCTGCTCGTTCTCCTTAATTTCTTTTGCAGAAATCCATTCATAATATCTAGCGCCTTCTTTCCTTATTTCGGTAGAAATACTAGCTAAGGAAAATTCTTCTTTAGGTGCAATGATACTCTTCTCAAGCTGCATTCGATGCAATGCTTCATAAGTTGGGTAATCCAAAGCCGTTCTATCCGCTAATTTCTGTTTAAGTTGAAAAGAAGAAACAACTTCCTTCCAAGTCGGTTGAATGCGGGCTTCAAAAACTTTTGACTTAGATCCACTTCCATAACCAATAAAACCAAAGTCTTTTCCTACAAGTGTAGTGTTCTCTAAAAAGTCTTCTTCTAAAGTCCCCATTAAGGCTAAGAAAATAGAACAAGCATACATATTTCCTACTCCACTTGAAGCCACTTCTGCTTTCGCTAGTTTATTAATGGTGAATTCTTTATACCCTTTCGTTTTGGTAATCGCTCTTAAGAATTGACTATTGGCTTTATTATATAAAGCTTCATTCTCAAAATCAGTTAGTTCTGGTGCTACTAAGTCATTTTCTTTGGCAAAAGTAGCCCATTTACCAATTGCTTTTAATTCAATCATAAATAATTCAGACGCAATTCTTCTGCCATGCGCCGCATAGGGCAAATGGAAAATAATACGCTCCCAGTTACCTAAAACTGCTTGATCTTTTGTCAGTAAGCCTCTACTTATTTTTTTATTTTTAAAATTGAAATAAGCTTCTCGAATTCTATTTTGGTAAGTAAAATTAGAATACTGCCCATCAAAAACGGGCGTATCTTTCCGCATACTTAATTTGACATCATTATCATCCAAAATGCCTTTGACTTCTAGTGAATCGCCCAACTTCGCCAATGTTTCTTCTGCTGAAATGTGCGCAACCCCTGCTAAGTTTAACACCTCTCTGATTATTTGAAGTTTGTCTACTTCTTTTTTGGGTTTAAAAAAATCATGTACGCCCATAGAAGCGACGCCAAAAGTATCGCCAATCGCCAATAAACGAGGGCGATGTTTGACTAACATCGCAATCGCTCCTGCGCCTTGTGTATATTCCCCTGTAGAAGCTAATTCATATTTGGCAAAATCGGCACAAACAACGATGCCTATTCTGGAAGCATCTCCTTTTACCCAATCCAAAGTATTTTGTAAGGCATCTACCCCACCGACACAAGCAAAAGTCAAATCTACCACATCGCAATTCAACAAACATTTTTTGCCATACGTTGAACGATATTTTCGTCTAAGCATTTCTAAAACATAAGTCGCAGTAGGTTTAGCACCATCCAAAGCACTTTCTGTTCCTAAATAAATCCGTCCAATCGTATTTGGATCAATCTGATTTTTTTCAATAATTTCTACAACTGCATTGGCCGCCATCGTCGCCGTATCTTCATGCACATCG
>CAZXYA010000947.1:0-2615 GCA_964644655.1 uncultured Saprospiraceae bacterium
TTAGATATATCGGTGAAACCGTGCCACCCGTAGCGGTCGAAACCATGCCACTTGTATCGGTTTAAACTGTGCCAGTCATAGCGGTTTAAAGTATGCCACTATATTATGTTACAAAAGATGAATAATTCAGGTTTCTAAAAGCGCCATTGGTATTTAGTTCAATACCGAGTTTTGTGTTAAAAAACATAAAACGCATGGCAAACAAAAGAATAGAAATCATGGATTTAAAGCAAATGTTACAACTAAAAGTAGCAGGAAAAAGTAATCGAGTTATTGGTGAATTATTAGGTCGTTCTCGCAATACCATAAATGACTACATCAAGCTCTTTAAACAGTTAGACCAAAGCTTAGAAGAGTTAAGTCTTTTGCCATTATCTGAACTGCATAAACTGGTTGCTTCCTTAAAAGAGAAAAAAGCTACCCCAAAAGATGAACGATACCAAAATCTAGAAAAGCATAAACAAACTTACCTAACAGATTTAAAACGACCGGGAGCAACGTATCAAACTATCTGGTATCAATATCGCCAGTCTTTCCCTAATGGCTACGGCTATACCCAATTTAAAGTACATCTAAAAAAGTTCGAGCAGCGAGTGGATTATAGTATGCCAATGCAGCATAAATTTGGGGATAAGCTGTTCATTGATTTTACAGGAAAAAGGTTGCCTGTAGTTGATAGCACTACAGGAGAAGTCAAACAAATGGAAGTATTTATAGCCGTTTTGGGAGGTAGCAGTTATACTTATGTAGAGGCATGTCCTTCTCAAAAATTGGAAAACTTTATAGGTTGTACAGTCAACTGTTTGGAATATATGGGAGGAGTTCCTGCGGCATTAGTTCCTGATAATCTAAAATCAGCCGTTACCAAAGCGAGCAAATATGAGGCAACTATTAATCGTCATTACAAATCTCTAGCTGTACACTATAACACAGTCGTTTATCCGACTAGAGCAGCCAAACCACAAGATAAAGCCTTAGTAGAAGGAGCTGTAAAATTAGTGTATCAACGTATCTTTTTTCATTTAAGTAAACAGACTTTTTTCTCTTTGGCAGAATTGAATGAACAAATAGGAATATGGTTGAAGAAGTATAATAATCAACCTTTTTACAAACAGACAGAATCAAGAGCAGAACGCTTTATCAGTCAAGAGAAAAATTTATTAAATCCCCTGCCTCCTCATCGTTTTGAACTAAAAGAATCCAAACGAGGAAAAGTCCAAAAGAACTGCCATGTATGGTTGAATCAACATTATTACAGCGTTCCTTACAGCTATGTAGGAAAACATGTTCAACTACATTACAACACTAAAACAGTAGAGATTTACCATAATTATGAGCGAATTGCTATCCACAAGTACTCTGGACAGCAATGGGGGTACACCACTGTAAAAGACCATATGCCCAACCATCACCAGTTCGTAATGGATTGGAATCCAAAACGATTTACTCGCTGGGGATACAAAATAGGAAAGTCTACAGGAGCTTATATCGAAAAGGTTTTAGGAAAGAAATCCTATCCAGAACAAGCCTATAAATCTTGTATGGGCATCTTAAGTTTAGCCAAGAAATACACACCTGAACGGTTGGAAAAAGCTTGTGCTAGAGGATTGCAATATGAGAAATATTCCTATCGAACTATCGACAGAATCTTAACCTTAAAAATGGACCAAATAGAAGAAGATACCGAAACAGTAGCGCCTCAAATGCCCACACATGATAATATTAGAGGTGGAGATTATTATAGCTAAAATGCGGGAGGGGATGGGAGTGCTTTAAGTGTTCGGGTTAGTTAAGAATAGCAATTTTTTTTTAATCAAATCATATAAGAAATGAATACTGCAACATTAGACAAGCTACGTTCAATGCGACTTTTGGGCATGTATGCCGCTTTTGACGGTTTAGTCAAAACGGCTAATTTAAAGGAATATACACATGACGAGTTAATGGCTCATCTAGTGGAAGCCGAGTGGAACGACCGTCATAATAGACGTTTGGCTAGGCTTATCAAGTCCGCTCGTTTTAGATACACCGCTAATATAAATGAGGTAGACTATACTCATCCAAGAGGATTAGACAAAGACTTAATCCTACGATTAGCAACAGGGGATTTTATAAATAAAGCCCAGAATATTATCGTTGTTGGACCTACGGGTGTGGGTAAAAGTTTTATTGCTTCTGCTATTGGACATCAAGCCTGCTTGATGGGGTATAAGACTTTTTATGCCAACACTTACAAGCTTTTTAGCAATCTGAAAAAGGCTAAAGCAGATGGTTCTTATCAGAAAATACTCAAGCGGATAGAAAAACAGCAGGTACTAATTTTAGATGATTTTGGGCTTAAACCAATGGATGCTAATGCTCGTATGGCATTAATGGAAATAATCGAGGATAGACACCAAAAATATGCCACCATCATCACCACTCAATTACCTATCAAAAATTGGCATGAGGTTATTGGGGAAAGTACCGTTGCTGATGCTATTTTGGATAGGTTGGTGCATAGCGCACATAAAATCATCCTTAATGGTGAATCTTTGCGTAAAAAAGGTAGATAAAATCAAAATTTATCCTACTTTTAAACCCTTACCTGAACTCATCTTGAGTGGCACGGTTTG
>CAZXYA010000948.1:0-2614 GCA_964644655.1 uncultured Saprospiraceae bacterium
TAGGCAGTGGTCTGCAAAACCTCGTACAGCGGTTCAAATCCGCTTCCGACCTCAATAAATAAAAGCAATTACTTGATTATCAGGTAGTTGCTTTTTTATTTGTACTAATTGGGCTGTCAATTGGGCTGTTTTAGGTGAAAAACATCACCTAAAACAACAAAGCATTCCATTATTTACGAAAATGGAATGCTTTGAATTTATATAATATGTAGAATAGAAAATTAGGAGTAAGCCAATTTCCCTTTTTTATTATTATTGCCCTTAGCTATATTTTTTGAAGCACTTTTCTTTTTCTTAGATATATTCTTCAATTCATATATTCTATTAAATGTATCTTGATTAACTTTAAAATATTCGGCTAGTAATCGGATATTATTTTTAGAAAATCCTCGTCTATAATTCAGTATATGAGATAGAGTAGTTTTGTCTATCCCAGTGCTTTTCTGTATATCTATACTCTTTACTTTCCTATTCTTCATTAATAATTTTAGAAACTGGACAGAGTCCAATTCAGCCAGTTCAGAATGCTTTTCATCCCAATCATTTATCAATAAAAGAAGATGTTCTATTCTTTCTTCAATCACCTCACTATTATCATCTACGGACTCTAGTTGCTCCAATTCATCACAATACTGAAAATATTGTTCGTCGGTTTTAATTATTGTTAATGGATTCATATCTTAAATTTTTGATGATGGTTATTTTAATAATCACTTACTTCACATATTCCTATTTCACCTTTTTTGGCTTTATTTAACTTAGAGTACTTTGCATGAGTTCCTATAAATTTGATATAAAGATTAAATCTTTTTCTATTAGTTTTAATCTGAAATCCACAAATCATTCGATATTTTTTACCTCCTATCCTAAAAACTACTCTTTCTCCGCTACAGACAATGCTACAGTTTTTAAAGTAAACTTGCATATCTTCAATGGTATTCCAGTTTGCCTTTTTTATTAGTTGGAGGAAGTTGTCCATTGGCTTTTGAGACTCAGGATTATTTTTGATATACTCCTGCACAGACCTTATTTTTATTAAATTTACTTTCATAGATACAACAAAGATTAATAATAGTTGTCAATATGCCAACTATTTAACGATTAAATAAGAAGATATTTAGACAAAAGAAAAGAAAACGATAAAAAATACCAGCTTCATGGTAGGAAATAATAGTATAGATAACTATAAAATCAGAATCAACTTTATTTTGACTGAATAAAAAAAGGCATCCAAAATCAACTGGACACCTTCGAGCATGAAAATAAACACATTGATAATACACTAAGTAAGAAAAGAAAATAATTCTATGATTTCTTTTTCGCTTGATTCTCTGTAATTCAAAAAGACCTTTCCATCTTCAAAAGAAGTTTTTTCAAATTGGACCAAGTAGAACCCTTTATATTTGACAGGTATTTGCATAGCGCCGCCGTGGATGGAAACAGGTACTAAGGTTTTATTGATTGATTTGAGAGCATAGTCTAGTATTTGATAAGTTATGCTTTGACTAGTGGTTATGCTCGATTGATACCGCTTTATTTCTACTATAGCTATGTTGCCCCGTCTATCTCTTAATATTGCGTCAACATCACTAATCCAATAATTTTTACAGCTGGGCAAATTTCTTGCCGTCCAATTTTGAAAATACTGGTCTGGTGAATGTTCCCCGATTTCCTTTACCTCTGCCATCTATCATTTTTATTACAAACTCCTTTTTAGTTTATCATCGTTTTCGATTTTACCCATGCCGATATTTAAAAGATGGATAAACACCTCTTTTTGGTTTTCATTTAAAGCATCTACATCGAAATCTTCTAGGTCTACCTTATGCACTACCTCTGCCGTAGCCTTGCCGTCAATTTGCTCAATGAGAAATTTCAATAAATGGTCTGAGCCTCTAGCCTTTTTTAAGAGCAATAGAGCGTAACCCTGCTCGTTATCAATCTTTATTTGAACATTAACTTTTTTTCCCGTAGGAACACCTTTATCAGTAATTTCTGTTACGCCCTTCAGCTTTATAGCGTCTTCAGAAAACATCATTTTTTTAGCGGCGGTAATTATACTAGGTTTACGCCTGTTGGTCGGTTGTTTATCGGTTGTGAATTGGGTTTCCTTGCCGATGCTTGGTTGTTGGTCTTTTCCAATCATGGATTTTCTATTTTTTGATTTGAAACGCCGTTTTACCGCCGTTTTCGATTTTTTTCTGGTGTTAATTGCTTTGCTAATTTCTGCGCATCTGGTAAAGAATCTAATAGGAAGAATCTAATGTTTTTCCTATCATTAGAATGTAGAAATTTAAAGCTTAATCGAACACCAAAAAGCTGTTTTTTAATAGGATTAACTACTAAGTATTTTACATTAGAAACTGAATGCCTTTCGTAAATATCAAAAGCACCGATTTTCTGAATATATTTTAGTGTGTAATCCTTTACTACCCTCATAATTCCTCTATATCATTTCTTTCTAAGAAGTCGCTAATTTTTTCGATGTGAACACTATCGTAATTCTTGAAAAAGCTATTAACAAAAATTACAAAATCATCAATGCTCATCTCTTCAGGAGCTTTATCATAGAACACCTTCTTATTATCTGATATAGTTTTTTTGATTCCTTCAC
>CAZXYA010000949.1:0-2595 GCA_964644655.1 uncultured Saprospiraceae bacterium
TAGTTTAGAAAACGGAAACAAATTTAAAAAGTTTCTATATTTAAAAATAAAATTTGATTGAAATAAAAACTCATTCTACTATCTTCATTTTTCTAGGAAAATAAAGCAGGCAAAAGACCAGTCAAATAATAGATGCAATCCATTCAGTTGTAAAAAGGTATAAGTAGCTTGTTGAAAAGCGTAAGTTCTAACTATTCCATCTATTTCTGACCCTACTATACCGACCAACCCAAAAAGTACAATCAGTAAAATATATTTTTTAAAATCAGACGTGCTATCCGTAAACCATTCCAAACTATTAGCCGCTATCAAAATCAAAGTGTAACCAATCACTAAGCTAATGCTTACTTGTTGGACAAGGCTTTGCCCAAGCGTAGGCCAAACTCCTAAAGCATAATTGGCTACTCCCAACGCTACGCCAATAGCTATTATCAAAATCAAGTTTTGGTTGGCTTCTTTAAAATTGACCGTAGGAAATTTCATGGATACAATGATAAGGTATTTTTTAGAAGATATGCTTCTTAGGAAAGTTGAAATATTAAACTTATCATTTGCTCGGCGGCTTCGCCGCCTCGCTAGAGGGTTTTTAGGGGGCATAAAATTTGATTTTCCAATGGAAAATCAAATTTTATGCCCCCTAAAAACCTCTTTGTCGAGCTGCCGTAGGCAGCGAGACCTATTGGTAAATTTATTTATTCCGAATTCCTTATACTTTAGAAAAATAACTAGATAATGCTAAAAATTGCTCAATTTACTTTTTATTTGTTCTTTCAAAATGAATCAATCAATAGCATGAAATATATATCAAGCCTTATTTTTTTTGCGCTTTTCTTCGGCTGCCAATCGGATACCCCAAACAGTAATAACAAAATGAATCATTATGATTATGAACTTGGAGTAATTGCCAGTTTTAGTGAGATGGTTGCAGCAGACGTAAAGCAACTTGCCTTAAGTTCTCCCATGTCTCCTAAAGATATGGATGAATTTATAGTGGAGGCTGAAAAAGTAGCAGCCAAATATGACGTAGCTGTTTATAGAGAAGCTGACTTAATCGTCACTAATCTCTTTCCTGCTGATGTTGCTAAGGATAAAGAGGTCTTAGTATTGTATAAAGGAAATACGAAAGATGCTTATTTACAGCTAAAGGCAGATAAGGCAAAGCTTGAAAAAGCAGGGACTTATGATAAAAAAGCAAGCATAGATATTTCCCGAAGATTCGGGAGGTTATTGAGTTATAGTCCTAAAAAAATCAATCAGTTATTAGCTCAAAATACCGATTTCCGAACGATGGCAGATTTTGGTATTAAGGCCACTAATTTGTTTCTGTATTATAAAGATTTAAAAGCAGCTGGCGAATTTTATACCGACATTTTAGGAATGGAGTTGGTAGCGGATTATGGCATGGCTTTAATCTTAAGAATGACTACGGATTCCTATCTTATTCTAGTCGATGCTACAAAAGGCATGCACACCGCCGAAGAACCTAAAACGGTTGCCTTGGCTTTATTAACAGAGCAATTAAAAGCATGGTATGACTATTTAGACAACCAAAGAGTACCCATAAAATATAAATATAAGGAAGGGGCTGCGCATGACGGGTTTGTGGCTATCGACCCAGAAGGATATTTACTAGAATTTGAACGTTTTAACCAACATTCCGAAAACGAAAAATTCATTCCTATTTTAAACAAAAACAAGCCTACTGCTATTCCATCCAATCCAAACAGTAGCAAACCCGAAAATTTAAAAATTCATTCGACCATCACTTGGTTGTATAATAAAGATGTATTGGCGATGCAATATTATTACCAAGATATACTTGGACTAGAAATGGTTGCCGACCAAGGTTGGACCAAAATTTATCAGGCTTCTACGACTGGATTTATGGCAATTGTCGATGAAAAAAGAGGCATGCACGATTTTACTGAACAAAAAGCAGTCAATGTCGGATTTATTATTAACGAGTTAATTCCTTGGTTTGAATATGTCAAAAGTAATCAACTTATAGAACTGCGAGACCAAGCATTAAATATTGGTCCTGAAACTAGGTATAAGTCTTTTGTTGGGTATGGACCTGAAAAATATTATTGGGAATTTGATGCCTTTTTTCCGCATGATGATAATGGGCTTTTGTTGAAGTATTTAGATAACTAATTTACCATGAAAACCCTCCTGCAATAACAGAACAACAGTAATTCTACATCTAAATCCGTTGTCTTCATTCATCCGTGGGTTTATTTTTGCCCACGGATGAATGAAGACAAAATGCGAAAGGGAAAGGAGATTTGGATATGTATTTTGTAGAGGATTGAAAAAACCTTATTTTTGAAACATGAAGCAGAAATTACCAATTGGCATTCAGCATTTTAGAGACATTCGAGAAAATAACTTTCTCTATGTAGATAAAACGGAAGCTATTTTTCGGTTAACCGAAAGTGGTAAATTTTTCTTTCTTTCTCGCCCTCGACGTTTTGGTAAATCTTTGACCCTTTCTACTTTAAAAGCATTATACCAAGGACAAAAAGAATTATTTGATGGACTTTGGGTGCAAGACCATTGGGATTGGACACAACAACATCCTGTTGTTCATATTGG
>CAZXYA010000950.1:0-2588 GCA_964644655.1 uncultured Saprospiraceae bacterium
ATGATAAATCCACCATCAGCGGCAATGGAAATCGCATATCCTATTTCATCAAAAACCCCGCCATAGCTCTTTGACCAAATTTCTGTCCCTGTATTATCTAAACTTAATAGGTAAAGGTCTCTTCTAGCATTCGTTATACCTGTTAATACAAAATTGCCTTCGGCAGTCTCTACCACATCATAAGCAGCATCTTCTTCAACATTACCATAAGTTTTTTCAATTAATACTGCTCCAGAAGCATCTGTTTTAATAAAATAAACATCAGAACTCGTACCATTTGGACTCAAAGGATTTGGAATAGCAGACGATTGATTAGACCCAACAATAACAATATCCCCATCGTTCGTTTCAATCACCGATTCACCTACATCTAAATCGTCCCCTCCAAAGTTTTGCTCCCATAATACATTGCCATCATTATCAGTTCGCACTAAATAAACATTAGTACTTCCGTCCTCTTCTAATTCTGTCCGACCTGTTAAAATATAATCGCCATTTTCAGCCAAGGCAAGTCCAAAGCCTCTATCATTAAAAGGACCACCATAGGATTTTTGCCATATTTCCCTTCCCTCACTATCAACTTTGACTAAGAACACATCTTCTTTTCTATCCGAAAAACCATTTGTTTGACCAATTATCAAATAATTTCCTGCTGCATCTTGTGCTATATCAAAGCCTTTATCATCTCCAAATTCCCCATAGGATTTTTTCCACTGTTGAACACCATTCTCGTCTGTTTTGACTAAAACCACATTAGATCCAAATTCATTGCTAGATTCTGAGAAACCTAATAAGGCATACCCTCCATCTAGGGTCTGAATTACAGAAAATGCTTGGTCATCTGCTGGATTACCATAGGTATTTTCCCAGCCTTGTGCAAAAAGGGTGGTACTAAAAATGGTGAAAATAGTTAGTAAAATAAATGGAATAAATAGGCGTAATAATCTTTTCATGGGTTGTGATTTTTGGTCAAAAATTTAATGCCTTGTTTATCTTATAAACGTGAAAATAAACTAAATATGATTTTTAGTATTTCTTCCACATTACAAATATGCACGCAAAACAAACTAAAAACAAAGACAAAAAATACTATTTGTTGAACAAAAAAAATAAAATATCGTATAATAATTTCACCTTAATCAGATTTATTTAAAACATAAAAAACTAATAATCAACTATTTAAACTTATTGTTACAAATAATAAAAAACTTACTAAACATCAATTTTGTTGATAAAAAAATAGAAAATGCTAAAAAGCCGACTAATACAGGTTTTAAGGACTTTTAATAAAAAAGAACTTCGAGAATTTAAAAAATGGATTCAATCTCCTTTTCATAATCAAAGAGCAGATGTAATCAGGCTATATGATTACCTTGTTGAATCCAGTAATTTATTTAATGATGCTCTTTTAGATAAAGTATTCATTTTTCATAAAATTTATCCTAATGAAAAATTTAATGATGCAAAAATGCGTCAGGTTATTCATTTTTTGAATAAATGTTTAGAATCCTACTTAATTCTCAATGAATTAAATAATGATACTATTCTCGTAAAATTATTATTGACTAAAAACCTAAAGAAAAGAAAACTAGAAAAGTATTTTATAAAGTCAAATAAAGATGCTCAAAAACAAAACCAAGAAAACCTTATTCAAAGTGAATCTTTTTTCAAATATAATTACCAGTTAAAAAAAGATTACTATGATTTTCTTAGTGAATCTAAAAGATTAACTTCAGGAAATCTACAAGAAGTAAAAAATTCCTTAGACATCTTTTTTATTGTTGAAAAACTTAAACACTCTTGCATCATTCTTACACATCAAGCTATATATGATACAACTAACAAATCTGATTTGGTAAATAGTATTCTTAAACACATCAAAGAAAATGACTTACTCAAAATTCCTATAATAGCTGTTTATTATCATTTATATCAAATATTAATAAATGATTCTAATGATAAGAATTATCAAAAATTGAAGCAGGATTTATTTGAATTCCATAATATTTTTTCTGAATCTGATATTCGAGGTATTTATTTAATAGCCATTAACTATTGTATTAAAAAATTAAATAGTGGAGATTTAGCCTTTTTTCAAGAAGCATGGGACCTACATAAGCATGGAATCGAACAAAATATCCTTATAGAAAATGGCATTTTAAATCGTTTTATCTATAAAAATTTTATTTCTCTTGGATTAAAATTAAAACTATATAGTGAAGTAGAAGAAGCTATCTTTAAATTTAAAGATTTATTAAAAAAAGAATATCAAGAAAGCTATTTTAATTTCTCTTTATCAAGCTTTCATTTTGAAAAAGGAGAATATAATAATGCTATGAATTTGTTAAATCAATATGAACATGATGATATTTTAATCAATTTGAACGCTAAGATTATGCTGTTAAAAATTTATTATCAATTGGATGAAATTAAAGTCTTAGAATCCTTATTAGAAAGTATGCGTGCTTATATTCAACGTAAAAAAGTGATTGGCTATCAAAAAGCACTCTATAAAAACATGGTCAAATACACAAAAAAACTCCTAAAAGTAAACCCCTATTCCAAAGCCCAAAAAGAAAAACTAAAGC
>CAZXYA010000951.1:0-2583 GCA_964644655.1 uncultured Saprospiraceae bacterium
GATGCTCTAAAAAGTGGATTAGCTTATGAAAAATCATTAGGCACCAATCCGTTCAAATTTGGATTTATTGGTAGTACGGATGGCCATAATTCGGCTGGTGTAACGGACGAGAATAATTATTTTGGAAAAATTGGTTTGAATGACCCCACACCAGAAAGTCGGTTGGCGGAGATTCCTTATGGAAACTTATCGCCCAAACTAAAAAGTGCAGCAGGCTTAGCGGGCGTTTGGGCCAAAGAAAATACAAGAGCAGCGATTTATGAGGCTTTGGAACGAAAAGAAACTTTTGCGACTTCGGGCCCTAGAATTAAACTGCGCTTTTTTGCTGGATGGGATATAGAAGTAGATTCTCTGGTAGGGGAGGAGTGGGTGGTAGAAGCCTATCGTACTGGTGTCCCAATGGGGAGTGATTTGAGGAGTCAGGAGTCAGGGGTCAGGAGTCAGTCGCCGACCTTTATCATCGAGGCTATTAAAGATTCCGAGGGTGCCAATTTAGACAGAGTGCAAATGATTAAAGGTTATTTGGATAAAGATGGAAAGCCGCAAGAAAAAATTTATGAAGTCGTTTGGGCAGGAGATAGGGTAGTCGATAGTAATGGAAAATTACCAGCGATTGGTAATACGGTTGATATACCCAATGCCAATTATACGAATGACATTGGTGCCGTTAGTTTTAAAACTATTTGGGCCGACCCTGAATTTGATGCTACTCAATCGGCTTTTTATTATTTACGAGTGTTGGAAATTCCAACGCCTAGGTGGACGACTTATGATGCTAAGACCTTGGGTGTTGCGCCGCCTTCGGATGTGCCTGCTACGATACAGGAACGGGCTTGGTCTTCTCCGATTTGGTATGAGGCGAAATAAATTGTTAAATGATTAGTAACTACTTAGGCTAATGGCAAAAGGCGAAAATACGAGTGAAATAACGAAAAAAAGGGAAGTGCCACTCCCTTTTATCCGTTTTCCCGCTATTGCAAATGGATGGATTCCCTATTTGTTGTTCTTTCCTCGTTTGACGGAACAAGCAGAAGATTTTTTTTAAAAGAATGCATAATCCCAAAATACTTGTTATTTTGCAGTAAGAAGATTAAAAAACTAATCTTCGGTATAAACTAAAAAGTAAAAAAATGGATATTGAAGCTAGAAAAATTTCGATTATTCAACATATATTAAATATTGATAATGAATTCTTTGTAAAAGAATTAGAAACAAAACTAGCACAATTACTACCTGCTTACCAATCTGTTTTGGAAGAGCAAAAAAAAATTGCAAAAAAGGCTGTCGCTGCGAAAAATATCAAAGTTTTATCAGAAGAAGAATCTACTTTATTACTAAAAATCAATGAAGGTTTACCCGCTGACATTCAAAATCGCTACCATGATTTAAGTATAAAAAACGTTCAAGAAACGCTTACAGAAGCAGAACATCAAGAACTACTGAAATTGATACCACAAGTAGAAGCTAAAAACATTGAACGGTTAAAGTATTTAATCGCCTTAGCCCAATTGTGGAAAATGTCTGTAGATGACGTTATGAAAAAATTAGAAATTCAAACACCTCCAGTTATTCATGTCTAGACCTTATATTTCAGTAGCTATCAAAGAACAAGTTATTCAGCGTGCTAAGGGTCGCTGCGAGTATTGTAAATCTTTGCATAAGTATAGCCCTCAATCCTTTCATATTGAACATATTATTCCAGTTGTTTTAGGTGGGTTGACTATTTTAATTAATTTAGCTTTTGCTTGTGGTGGTTGTAACAATATTAAGTATATAAAAATCGAAGGTCATGACCCCATTACTGGAAGTAAAGTTTCCCTTTTTAATCCTCGTAAAGATGAATGGTCAGAAAACTTTGAATGGTCAGCAAATGCTCTATCCATGATTGGTATTACGGCTGTTGGGCGAGCTAGTGTGGAGACACTTAAATTGAATAGAGAAGAATTAATTAATTTGAGAGAGCTAACGAAATTGACGGAGGAACACCCACCGCATTAGGGGTATACTTACGATATCTGAAATAACAAAATAGGTGCTTGCCGATAGAATGATTTGAAATCATTCTACAATCTCCCCTCAAAATTCAATTCAACTTTCCTTTTCATATCTGTATTTCACTAATTTGTAACACACTCAAATCATGTCTAAGAATCATAAATTTAAACTACAAGAAAGTGAAACAACAATTGGCAACCTATATTGAATCTTATATCAAAAATCCTAGAATGGAAGAAATTCCTGCCATTCTTGACATTTTCCAAATAAAAAAATTTCAAAAAGGAGACCTTTTTAAGCCTCCCTTCAAGCCTATTGATAAAATTGGATTTATTATTAATGGAAGTGTACGAGTTTATGCCTTGAAGGATAATGGGGAAAGCGTAATACTTTTCCTGAGTTGGAGTTGCCTGATTTTTATCCACAATAGGATTGATTGTTGGCACTTGCCATTCATTGAAAGAATCTTACCCCTCGTTGAAAATATTTTCAATAAAGTCTAAATCTATCTTTTTTACAGCATTTAATACCTACCTTAAAGCGAAGTTCCAAAACAAAAAAAATAGCTTATTATGAAATACTTTCGCC
>CAZXYA010000952.1:0-2578 GCA_964644655.1 uncultured Saprospiraceae bacterium
TTTTTGGTTCTTGAATTTATTTTTTAATTTTTGACACAGTTTATTAAACAATCCCCGATTATCGGTTCTTTCCTATTTTTTATACCTTACCCCCCTAACATTATTCCTTCAACAATAGACCTAAATAACTATAACTATTTTTCAATTCTTGGCATAAGAGTTGTACTTATCTTATCTATCACCAATTAACTTCCCTGTATCTGTTATCATCAAAAAAAATCTTTAGTAGTCTACCTGTTAGGTTAATAATATTGAATAGCAATTAGCTATCTTATATATAGATAAAATAGTAGTGTTTTTAGCATTTACTTCCTAATGCTTACCAAAGTCATGTAGGAATAAAAATGCAAAATGAAAAGTATTCATTCTCATTCCCCCACTTTTAAAGGTTGGCTAAATCTTTTCTCAATAAGATTGTTTTGACGCTTAAGTAGAATATATACCATTTTCATTGGTTTTATTGTAGAGTAGGTCTGAAAAATCATTTAACTGATAATCAACAGTTTGTGGTTCTCAGGACGATAAAATTCAGACATACTCTTATTACAATTCACTATTTTAATAGCTGTTCCATAGCATGTAAAGAGAACCACAAAGAATAAAATATCTAATTTTTGTTTTGGTAAAGACCTCAGTACCCCAACATCAAAATTATACTTTTTATGAGACGTTATATACTACACAATTTTAACACCTATACTCAAAAGGCTTATGATTTCTTTTTAGGAGAAGTTTTTATGAAAGACAATCATTATGAGGAGTATTTAAAAGCTAGATTTTTATTAAAATTTTGTTTCTTTTTCCTATTATTTACCCTACTCCTTTTTCCAACCGTTCTACGAATATCTTATATTGCGATTTTACCTTTAGTCGGCGTCATATTAACTATTGTCTTAACACCGTTTTTGTTTAGGAAAAAAAAGAATACTACTTCTGCCTCTATTGTTCTATTATTGACTGCCTTTATATATGTTGCCTTTCTACATATAGTTACTGCCCGTCCAGAGGGCTTAGCTATTTTTCTTTGGTATATAGTTATCATTTTGTCTGCGAGCTTTACTTTGAATAAAAAATGGGCACTCTTCTATTTGGTTTTGACCTTGGCAATGGTTAGTTTCATAACTTATGCCAATCATGCCAATCTAATTACCCCTTTCTCTAGACTAAATCAGGCAGAAAGATTGTGGAGTATCCCGCATAGGATAGGCATTCCTTTACTTTTTGTTTATCTAATAGCAAAACAATTTGTTGCTGATAAACAAAAAGCTATTGCCGTTACCAAAAAGTTATTAGCCGATCAAGAAGAACTTAACCATACTTTAGCTACTCAAAAGCAATATTATCATTCCATCTTAGAAACAGTAGGAGATATTATTTATGAAATTAACTTAGCTGGAAAATTTTCTTTTATCAATAATGCGGGCATCATTTTAACAGGATATACAAAAGAAGAAATTTATAAAAAAACTTTTGATTATTTTGTGATTCAAGAAGACAAATTAGCCCATCGAAAATTAATATTTGAGGAACTACAAGCAGGGAAAAAAGAAATTTACACCCAATTTAGAGTCCAAACAAAAACAGGAGAAATTATTTGGATTGGACAAACGACCAAATTCGTTTATGATGATAAAGGGAATTATGTGAATTCCTTTTGTGTGGCAAGAAATATTACTAAATTATTAGAAGAGAAAAAGGTATTAAAAGCTGCTAAAGACGAAGCTATTAGACATAATAAAGCCAAAGATAGTTTTATGGCAGCAGTCAGTCATGAATTGAGAACTCCTTTAAACTCAGTCATCGCACTAGGGTATAATTTATTAGATAACGATCCAAGATTAGACCAAAAGGAGGACATTGATACCATGCTATATTCTTCCAATCTTTTGTTAAACTTAATCAATAATATTCTAGATTTTAGTTTAATAGAAAAGGGGAAATTCCCTATTAAAAAAGAGTATTTTGATTTAGTTCAATTGCTAAAACAAATTATGAATGGACATATTCAACAATTGAAGCATGAACCGTTATTTATTGATTTACGAATAGATAAACATATACCATCCAAACTGATTGGAGATGCAGGAAGGTTAGCACAAATTTTAAACAATCTATTACAAAATGCCATTAAATTTACCCCTGAAGGAGAAGTATCCCTTTTTGTAAAACTCAAGCAAATAAAAGATAATAAAGTAAATATTCTTTTTGAGATAAAAGACACGGGTATTGGTATCGCTCCGTCTAATCATATCATCATCTTTGAAAGATTTACCCAATTAGATAATTCGCTGAGTAGAAATTATAGTGGAACAGGAATCGGCTTATCTATTGTAAAGAGTATATTGAATCGGCAAAATAGCCAAATTTCGGTAAATAGCGAACTTGGAAAAGGGGCCATATTTTCTTTTGACCTTCTTTTTGAAGAACAGGTTTATCATCATACGCCTATTTCCCAGAAAATAGATAAAACTGGTTTAACTGGTGCTAAGGTATTACTGGTGGAAGACAATAAAATCAACCAATTAGTCGCCAAAAAATTATTACGCAAATGGAAAACAAAAGTAGATATAGCGGATAA
>CAZXYA010000953.1:0-2570 GCA_964644655.1 uncultured Saprospiraceae bacterium
GGATAATTATCACTTTTTTATCTGACGCTCTATATTGAACGTCAGGTGAAAAAGTGATAACAATCCGTTGGGAAATAAATCCGTTGGGGAATATTTTTCTGCCCAACGGATTTGCTTCCCAACGGATTATTAAAGATCAACATTACATTATTATTTTAGCTAATATAAATTTATTATCTGATTGCCTATATTGAGCGTCAAGTAAAAAAGGGAAAAAATCCGTAGCTAACTTAATCCGTAGCTAAAAAAGAACTAGCAATGGTTTTGACGAACTAGACGCTAATTTAGTGATTTCTTTAATCTCCATTTTTATTTTTTGCCCCTAAGTTGACTCAACTTATCTGACATACCACTCACATTTAAAGTATCATTATGCTTATGGGCAGCGGCATTTTCATAATCCATAGCTTCATCCAAAGTAAGATTGATACCATGATCAATTAGATGATAGACCCCTTGGACGATAGTCTGATTATTTCCAGCTATTTCCCTAGCGAGCCTTAGTGCTGCAGGTAGCAATTCCTCAGCAGGAAATACCCTATTCACCAGTCCCCAAGACAAAGCTGTTTCAGCATCTATCTTTTGCCCTGCCAATGACATTTCTTTTGCTCGTGCAACACCTATTAATCGCGGCAATCGCTGCGTCATGCCCCATCCAGGAATCACACCAACTTTTGTGTGTGTATCTGCAAAAATGGCATTTTCAGAAGCATATAGCATATCACAACATAGTGCTAATTCTAAACCACCGGTCATAGCATAGCCGTTAATGGCACCGATTAATGGTTTATTTAGATTTTTAATAACTTCATTTAAGTCATCCGTTTCAGCAAATCTGTTAGAACTTGTCTCTAACTCCTTTAAATCTACCCCTGCGGTAAACGCTTTACCATTACCCGTTAACACAATGACTTTTACGGCATCATCTACACTTACTTTCTTTAGCGTATCTATTATTGCTTTGGTCAAAGCGGCAGATAAAGCATTATAGGCTTTGGGTCTGTTTAAGGTGATGAGGGCTACGCCATCTTGTAGAGTATAAAGGAGGATGTCGGATTGGTTATTAGCCATGAATTTGTGAATTATGTTGTTTTTCCAATCTAGGGTGAACGTAGCTCAAGCATCTTGCTTGAGTAGAATAATAGAACGATAAAATTCTCAAGCTAGAAGCTTGAGCTACGATAGAACAATCAAATCAGCACCACTATCTTGGAGACATACGAATAGCACCATCCAAGCGTATTACCTCCCCATTCAACATAGCGTTTTCAATAATAGACTGTACCATGTGCGCATATTCTGAAGGTTTCCCTAGTCTTGGTGGGAAAGGCACTTGTTTCTCTAAAGATTCGATAACCTCCGCAGGTGCACCTTGGAATAAAGGCGTCATAAATAAACCTGGTGCAATCGTCAAACAACGAATTCCCGATCTTGCCAAATCTCTAGCAATCGGTAAAGTCATACCAACAATACCTCCTTTAGATGCAGAATAAGCAACTTGACCAATTTGACCATCGAAAGCAGCTACACTAGCGGTGTTAACAATCACCCCTCTTTCTCCACTTTCATTGGGTTCATTCTTTTGCATTTGTTCTGCACATAAGCGCAAAACATTGAAAGACCCAATCAAATTAATTTTGATTACTTTTTCAAAAGAAGCTAAATCATGTGCTCCCTTTTTTGAAACTGTTTTTTGAGCGACACCAATACCTGCACAATTCACACAGATATTAATGGTCCCAAATTCTCGGATAGCTCTAGCAATGGCTTCTTTGACTTGACTTTCGCTAGTAACATCCGTCTTATCAAAAATAACTTTATCCTTTCCTAATTCTGCTACTATTGCTTTCCCTCTCTCCATGTTCAAATCCATGATGAGGACTTTGCCGCCATTGGCAACAATGTTTCTAGCAGTTGCCTCTCCTAATCCAGATGCTCCACCTGTGACGATGGCTACTTTGTCTTTAATATTCATTTTTTAAAATTGATTGTTAAATTGTAAGATGGTTTAATGGTTAAATTGTCCTGAAAAAATCGGGATAAATTATGATGGTTAATGTGATGTATTGTTACACAATCATTTAACAGTCAAACCATTTATTTCGTCATCTTACCTATTATTGTTTAAATTAACTAATTGTAACCATTTACCACCAAAATTAACACTAGCATTTTTTCTACCATATAGTTATTTAAGTTCATATAGTTGGTTTTATACTGAACCTTAAATGAACTTATATTAAATGGTAAAATAAATTACATTGTTAGACATGCTAAACAGTTAACTAATTTTCATCAGAATCCAGTACTTAAATTTTACCACAATCCAAAAAACAATTTTTATAACCCCATAGAGCGTCCAATAATTTCTCGCATGATTTCATTCGTGCCACCTAAGATTCGCATAATACGCTGGTTAGCATACGCTTTAGCAATTGGATATTCCCACATATACCCTGCTCCACCGTGCAATTGTAAGCATTGGTCGATGACTCTACTAGCCATCTCTGTCGTCCAGTATTTGGCCATTGCCGCTTTCTCATTACTTAACTTGTCTTCATTGAGTTCTG
>CAZXYA010000954.1:0-2546 GCA_964644655.1 uncultured Saprospiraceae bacterium
CCAGTAACCAGTAACCAGTAACCAGTAACCAGTAACCAGTAACCAGCAACAATAATCTAACCAATGAACATCGTTATATTAATTCCCATTCACCTTAGGGGTTTAGAAATAAATAAACTACGTAAATTGACGCAGTTATTTTTAGTTCAGGCAAGGCGCAAAAAACGCAGTTACCCATACGGGTAATGAGTATTTTTGCAACGCAGCATAGGCTAAAAAGAACAAGCTCAAATGCGTAGGTTATATTTTTCTAAAACTCTTAAAACAGTTAATTATGTATCAATACCAATACGGAGGCAAAAAAGGACGCGCTTTGCAATTGACGGAGGCAAGTGATTTAGTGGTCGTCAGAACGAAAAGAGCGACGGATGTCAAAGATTTAACCTTGTCTAGTACTTCTAAGCGTTTACTGTCTAAGATGATGCCTGTCGTCAGTTTTCCAGAGGCTAATGTGACGGTATTTAAATGCATTGATAAAAAGAGTAGAAGTTTAGGTGGTGGAATGAAAGTGCGGAACCAAGTGAGAAAAAATTTTAATGAAGAAAAGGAAATTCGTTTTGCAGGACGTGTTTTAAAGGATGCTAAATCTGGAGAACCAGTTGTCTATACAGAAAATTTCTTTGTTAAATTTAAGGAGGGAACAAGGGAATCGGAATGTAAGTCAATCATTGATGGAGTAACCTTGCGAATTAAAGAAAAATTGGGCTTTGCGAAATGTGCTTACTTTGTATGTGCAGAATCAGGTACGGGGATGAAAATTTTTGAACTAGCGGAAAGTTTATTGAGCAATAAAGCAGTTGAATATTGTCATCCAGAATTAGTCCGACAGAAAAAGCATCGAAGTATCTTTCCAAATCAATGGCATTTGCGTCCTTTGGAACAAAACGGGCAATTGATTAACCAACATGTAGATGCAGAATTGGCTTGGGGGATTAGTCGCGGGGAAGGCGTGACTATTGCGGTAGTAGATGATGGAGTGGATGAAACGCATGAAGAATTTGTCGGAAAAATTGTTTCTCCTTATGATACAGTTATAGATGAACAAGATGGAAACCCAAAACGACGAGGAGAAAATCATGGTACTGCCTGTGCAGGAGTAGCTTGTGCAGCAGGAAGAAGTAAAGCATCAGGAGTGGCACCCGAAGCAATGTTGATGCCTATTCGTTCGGGAGGCTTAGGGTCCTTGGCAGAAGCTAAAGCTTTTTGGTGGGCAACGGATAATGGAGCAGATATTATTTCTTGTAGCTGGGGACCGATGGATGGTCCTTGGTGGGATAGTCAAGATCCGCGACATTTTCAAGAATTTCAACTTCCAGATAGTACTCGTTTGGCGATAGATTATGCGATCAATAATGGTCGGGACGGAAAAGGCTGTATCATTGTTTGGGCAGCAGGAAACGGTAACGAAAGTTGTGATTTGGATGGATATGCGAGTTACCCTAAAGTGATAGCGGTGGCGGCTTCTAATGATAGAGGGATACGGAGTTATTACAGCGATTATGGTCAATCCGTTTGGTGCTGCTTTCCAAGTAGTGATGTGGACTCAAGACATGTTCCTGTTCCTAGACCTCAACCATTAACCCCCGGTATTTGGACAACCGACCGACAAGGGAGAGAAGGATACAACGAAGGCAATGTAGCGAATGGGGATGCAGCCGGAAGTTATACCAATAGTTTTGGTGGGACCTCTTCTTCTTGTCCTGGAGTGGCAGGAGTAACTGCATTAATGCTTAGCGCTAATAAGGATTTAACTTGGGAGGAAGTCAAAGCCATTATTAAAAATTCTTGTGACCCAATTGATGTAGAATTTGGGGATTATGATGCGAATGGACATAGTCCTTTTTATGGTTATGGTAAAATCAATGCGGCCAGAGCGGTGGAAAATGCCTTGAGTGCTAAGGAAACGGAAGAAGCTTTGGACTATAGCGTGAATGGAGTAGCGCAATTTAATAGAGAAGCCGATGTACCAATTGCAGAAGGAACCTTGACCAAAGCTGTAAATCCGAAATGCCGTTTATTGTCTATAGATTTAAACTTAACTCCTTTTCATCCCAATCTTACCTTGGCTTATAAAACAATCATTAATAATAAAGGAGCGACACCTTGGACAAAAGCAGGCGAAGTAAGCGGAACTACGGATAGACGCCGAAAGTTAATTGGCTATGCTATTCGTTTAGAAGGAGATTTAGCCGATCAATATGAGGTGATTTATCATGCTAAGATTAGAAAAAATAACGAATGGCAAATGGCTAAAAATGGAGCTATTTGTGGGACCGATAAAAATGGCAGTCAAGCCATTGAAAATATTCGTATTGAGATTGCGAAAAAATAAGTAGAAAATGATGAATTCGTTTCACCCTCAATCTCCCTCGTACGCCCGAGCAGCGAAGCAGCGAAGCAGCGAAGGGCGGTAATGTTCATTTTAGTAGGGTAGAGGATTCCGATGTAATGCCCAGTAATAACAAAAAAATTAAATTGAAAATTGAATTATGTACTTATTAAAATATCGTTCCAGAGGAAAATCTGTTCAATTATTACAAGAATTA
>CAZXYA010000955.1:0-2537 GCA_964644655.1 uncultured Saprospiraceae bacterium
ATATGACGTCCCAATCTGACCGAGGTTATGTTGGAGAAGGAGTCCGATAGAGTTATAGAAAAACAAGAATTTATAGGATTAACAAATTTTGTTAATGCTGCACGTATCTAGTTTTTTTAGCTTATTAAATATCGGACTTGCTTCTTATCTTTCTACTAGATGACAAGATGATACAGGATTAAACAGGGTTGGCTTTACAGAACTTTAGATAATCAGATAAAAAATTGGTAATTATTTATATTAATAATATCAATTTTTAACCAGACACTCTATTAAATTGTAACTATTCACCACTAAAATATAGTCAACCAACTTTTTCTACCATTTAGTTTGCTTTAGCTATTTCTATCGTTTATCATTTTTAGTTCATCGTTACTCCATGAGTAGGCTCTGCCCATTTTCTAAATTCTCTTCGTATCAGAAAAAAAGCTACTATAAATACAATTAAATTAGTTGGCGCTATGGCATGGTAAATCCCATCAATACCATAAGTATAAGGTAATAATAAAACCAGCGGAACGAATAATGCCAATTCTCTAGCCACTAACATATAACCAGCCAACTTTGCATTACCTATAGACTGGAACATAGTAGTTCCCATAAAGAAGAAGGGAAAAACAGGGTAAGTTGCCATTTGAATTCTAAAATTCAAAATATCTTGTGGTCTTAAAGTGGCATCGGGTAACATCCAACTCAGAATGACTTCTGGATACATCATTTCCAATACCCATAGCAAAATCAGCGATACCGTACCTGCTTTGGTAAAAATGGAAAAAGAAGATTTAACTCGATCATAAATTTTTGCGCCATAATTAATGCCAACCACAGGTGCCATGGCCTGGGAAAATCCGAAAATGGGCATTAACATCAAAATCATTATTCGATAATTTGCGCCAATGACGGCAATATGATAATTGGCATTATAAACTTCATTGGGGTCATCCGAACCATAATATACAATAGATCGAAAGACAAAAACTTGTTGAATAACGAACATAATTTGTAACATCATCGCTGACACACCTACACTTAGAATCGGCTTTAGCATCTTTCTATCCAAGCCCCAATAGCTAAAATCAATAGCATAATTAGCTTTACCTTTTATAAAATACCATAAACCTACGATTGTAAATAATAGCATGGAAACATTAGTTGCCCAAGCTGCACCAGCGATGCCCCATTCATAATAAGCTATAAATAATGGATTCAAAACAATGTTTAATAAAGTGGCAACAATAGAAAAAATCATAGCCTCTTTAATCTTACCTTCCGCTCGAATCAACATATTTAGAACTACCCCAAATATTCTAAAAATAGCCCCCCACATTAAAATTCGATAATAAAAAGCACCCATCGTTTGAATCTCGCCTGACCCTCCCATCAAACCAATTAGTTCTTCTGCAAAATAAAGACCAATAGCTGTAAGTATCGCAGAACATAAAACCGTCAAAACCGTCACTAAACCAAACATTTTTTTTTGTATTTCGGCTTGATCTGCCCCTATCGCTATACTTAATAAAGAAGATGCCCCAATACCAATCATCGCAGAAATCCCATTGGTAATCATGGTTAAAGGGAAAGCTAAAGAAACTGCTGCTAATGCATCTTGACCTACGTATTGCCCAATAAACAGCGCATCTACAAAAGTATTGACACTATTTATAGACATGGCTATAATTGCTGGCAAAGAGAATTTTGCCATTAATTTCCATATATTTTGGGTCAGAATTTCTTGCGTGAGTGGATTATCAGTAGCCGTTTTGCTCATTATTTAGGAAGCCATTTTGTAGTGAAAGCACAAAGATAGGGGAATGATGGGGATTCATCCCTAAATTAAGTCCTCTTGTAGAAAAATTTAAAGCAGGAACAAGCAAAATAATAACTTTAGTTCCGAAACTTAAATAATTCTCAATTTAAAATATTCAATTTTCAAAGGGCTTACGTTTCCCTTAATTTTTAAGGGAAGTTTAATTCTATGACAAATACCATAAAATTGTCGATTCGATTCTAATTTTTTTCTTTCTGTTCAATCCTGAAAATCCTAAAATCAAACCAATTACTTTTTGCTCAGAGGGGACGAAAAATTTTAGAATTTAAACATTGCTCCGTTTGAAAATTAGAAATTGAAAATTTTCTACCAGTTACTAAATAACTGATTCTCAACACCTACCTTTATTAACTATAAAAAAACACATCCAATTTATGGTAAATTGGCTTGATTATTAATGGAATAGATAGTAAAAGAAAAGCTATTTGATTTTATTAATAATGCTCTCTTGTTTCCTAGTGCAACAAAATTGGTCTATTACGGTAAAAAACGTATCTTTGCGCACTTTTAGTCAATTGATTATTTCCTATATAAAATAAACTATCCGCTTTTTAGCAGTAGTTTATTTTATGTAATTTATTTTATAGTATTTTTCTAACATTTTTTTTAACCGAAAAGTTATCCGCTTTTAACTTTTCAAACTTTTAAAAAAGTATTTTATCATGCAAGGAAAAGGAACAGTACGTTTTTTCTTGATTGTCATGATTGC
>CAZXYA010000956.1:0-2530 GCA_964644655.1 uncultured Saprospiraceae bacterium
TCAATATTATTTCTGAATTACTTTCAAAAAAAACAATAATTGCCTTTGCAGAAAGTACTCATGGAACAAAAGAATTTTCTACTATACGATATTCTATAATTAAAAAAATGATAGAAAATCATAATGTTAGGTTTATTGGACTAGAAGAAGATTTTGGGGATGTATTTTTCTTTAATCAGTATATAAATGATATAACTGTCAATTTAGATGAGTATGTTTCTTTTTTAAGCCTGCCATATCACAATCAAGAATTTATCAATTTTATAGAATGGCTCAAACAGTACAATACTATAAATAGTAAGCATAGAGTTACTCTATTTGGTTACGATATGCAATTTAATCAGCAAAGTGCAAGAGTAGTTTTGGACATCCTAGAATCATTTGACTCTAAACTGCATGTAACTTATAAAAGTATGCTAACCGAGCTTGCAAATAATCATTATACAAATTATGTAAAAACGATTGACAAAACGTCTCGAGAACGTATACTAAACGATTTAAAATCATTAAAAAAAGAATTTGAAAATACTGAACATTTTTCTAAAAAAGATTGGTTAAGTCTTAATTTGGGAATAAACGTACTTATTCAAAAAGTTGAGGCTAAAAATTCAGGAACACAAAACGATCAAAGAGATTATTATATGATGCAAAATATAAAATCGGTTGTTGATCAAACAAAAAACTATCCACTAGCCATAATTAGTCATAGCAGGCACGCGCAAAAAATACCAACTAAATTTTTTAAAACTTTAGGAACATATTTAAATAAAGAATATCAAGAAGATTATTTTGTATTAGGTTTTGAATTTGGAATAGGTTCTGTAAGAGCTATAAAAACTCGGGAAAATTCTTCTGGTATATATAATATCAAAAAAATCAAGGATAGCTTTTCAAGAATAATGAACAAGTCCCCCTTTTCTCAATATTACCTTGATTTGGATAAAGTTCATGACAATTCTGCCTTAAATGAGAATATTAATAAAACTCACCTGTTCAAGGATATAGGTGGGTATCTTGAACAATTCTTATTAAGTTACAATCCATTAGAAATTTATGATGCCGTCATTTTTACTAAAGAAGGAAATGCAACTGAAAAAATAAACAATAAATCATAAAATTATCTATAACAAAGTATAGCTGTTGTAGTTCTTTTGAAAACGAATATAAAATGAAACAATCAATAGTACATATAGCATTAGTTGTAAAAGATTATGACGAGGCCATCGAATTCTATACTGAGAAATTGAATTTCGAATTGATTGAAGATACTTATCAACCTGAACAAGATAAAAGATGGGTTGTAATTGCTCCTCCTAATTCTATAGGAACAACAATTTTACTTGCAAGAGCATCCAAGTCAGAACAAGAAAAGTTCATAGGAAATCAAGCCGGTGGACGAGTATTTCTATTCTTAAACACTGACGATTTTTGGAGAGACTATAAAGAAATGACTTCAAAAGGAATACAATTTGTAAGAGAACCAAAAAAAGCAGAGTACGGAACTGTTGCCGTATTCAAGGATTTATATGGTAATTTATGGGATTTACTAGAACTAAACTCTAGTAACCCTATTATGCAAAGAGTCAATTAAATAAAAGCAATAGCAAGAATATATGATTCCTAGAATTGAAAGATTAGAAGAAAAAAAGCTCGTTGGGCATTCTATAAAAATGAGTGTCTCTCAAAACAAAACAGAACAACTATGGGGACAGTTTGCGCCAAAAATCAAAGAGATTAAAAACAGAGTGTCTCAAGACAAAATTTCTATGCAAGTGTATCCATCATCCTATTTTAAAGCATTTAATCCTAATACCGAATTTAAAAAGTGGGCAACTGTAGAAGTAAACGATTTTAATAGTATTCCAGATGGGATGGAAATATTTACATTGCAAGAAGGGTTATATGCTATTTTTGATTATAGGGGTTCTAGTGCTGATAATTCTATCTTTCAATATATTTTCTCACAATGGTTACCAAATTCGGCATATCAAATTGATAATAGACCTCATTTTGAGGTTTTAGGAGATCAATATAAAAACAACGATCCAACTTCTGAAGAAGAAATCTGGATTCCTATAAAAAATAAAAAACTTATCTTATAGGATATATACGTTTATAATACAGTGATATAAATATCATAAAGGAAAATCTGTTTGTGCAAAATGATCAGATATAATAGGCTAAAATTAAAAAAGGAAAATGAATACTCATACTCATAAAACATCTAAAAATAAGAGTTCATCTGCTTCTAAAACTGAATCGCTGACACAGACTGGGCAAGAACCTACCTTTCAATTTGAAGATAATAGGCCAGAAAGTGTTACACAACGTAAACTGCAGAAGATGGCTGATAATTATAGTGTACAGCACAACAATCTTGGTAATGCAGACGATACCATAGCCCAGTTAACCCGTGTAAAAGATCCAAACGGAGCACGAACATTTGTCATGTATGAACAGGCCATTAGTAATACAGGTTCTAAAAAAATTCTGGAGACAACCTTAGCTAATCCACAACTACTACAAGGTG
>CAZXYA010000957.1:0-2529 GCA_964644655.1 uncultured Saprospiraceae bacterium
GGTGGAATATATTGTAGGTGGGGTTACAGAAGATTGGAGTGGGGTGGAGGAGATGGTGATGAAGTAGGTTTAAATAACAATAAAATTTTGATATGAGAAAAAACATCAGGCAGTTGAGGGGGCTCTGCCATCAGCGTAGTTTATTTTGGATGGTGATATTGGGATTTATACTATTTCAAGGAAATGGCTTAAATGGACAATCAAGAACCTTTATGGAAAATGGTCGAATGGTACATCAATATGGGTTTGAGGATGGATTGACCTTACCTGTTTTTCGAATGACTATTCAAGGTCAGAATGGTTATATCTGGGCAATTTCTAAATTATATTTAATCCGATATGATGGATATGAATTTAAGTATTATTCTTTACCCAAAAAATTTATAGATATAAATAGTGGTTCTTCAAGTTTTTCTAATTTGATTCAAGATGAAGCAGGAAATATTTGGGTAACCTATTATCGAGCGATAATGTGGAAATTTGACCCAATTTCAGAAAAATTTGAAAAACATATATTACTCCCCAATGATTCCAGTAATAGGAACTCCTTCAATCAACTAATAAAAGGAGAAGAGAATGACATTTTAGCAGGGGGGCAACACGGATTATTTCAAATTATTCAAAAAGACAGCACTCTAATTAATCATTTTTCACTTGAAAGTTTACAGGCAGCTTTAAAACTAAATAAAACGGTTTTTCCATTACCTATTTCTCCAAGAAGTTTGGTCATCCCGTTTAAAGATAGCCAAGGGAACTATTGGGGGGGAACTAGTCATGGTTTATTTTTTAAAATTATTTACCAAGAACAAGGATTAAGTTTTGAATTAATTCAAGGTGGTTCAAATAGCAAAAAAAGTCGAAATTGGGACAACCTTAAGAAAATAATCGAATACGATGCAGACCATCTATTATTATTAGGCTACAGATTAGTCCATAAAAAGGAGCATTATTTTATAGGGTTATTGAATAAAAATACAGGAGTTTTTAGAGAAATAAAAACAGGTTTAGCTTCCACTATACGAATTGATGGCTTATGTAAGGATAAGCAGAACAAGCTTTGGATAGGGACACAAGAAAATGGTTTATATGTATTAGAACAACCTTTTCATGACAATTCAGCAAAAGAAGAACCGAATTTAACGCAATATTTTCTTTATAATGAGAAAAGAAGTACTCCTGTAAAAAATGTCTTTTCTATTTCAGAGGATGCATCAGGTAATATTTGGGTAAGTTCAGGGGCCAATTTTTTGTATAAAATTGGGGCAAAAGAAGAGCCATTGAAATTTACTAGCTTTTTGAATTTTCCCAATTACAAATTTGGCGATAATTCTATGGGAGGTATTTTAGAGGACGCTGAAAATAATATCTGGATTTCGACTGGTAATAATGGCATAGCAAAATATGATACAAAGAAGGATCAATTAACACATTTTTACAAGAACTTTAAAGGCATACCCATCAAAACTTTATGGCCTTTATTGGAATATTCTGATGGTAGTGTACTATTTGGCGGACCAACTGGAAGTTTAATTAAGTATTATCCTGAATCAGACAAAGCGGTAAAAATTCCATTAGATTATATTAAGAACCAAGAATTTATTTATAAAGCCTTTGATTTTGATAATAATTTATTGGCATTATTAGGATATAATGGAGAGAGTTTTGTCGTTAACAAAAATAACTTGGAGCTGGTTTATAAACTACCTTATCATTGGATAGCCACTAAAGGAACTAATAATTCTTTGTGGTTATATAATTTTAGAAGTAGTGATTATCCATTTGTAAAATATCAGATAAGACCACAAGGATTAGATACTTTAAGGAAAGTTGGCATTGGAGCCTTAGGAATTTATGAAGATGAAAAAACGGGCGTTTGGCTTGGTAGTTGGTCAGGATTAAGACATTTAGGATTTGGCAATAAAACATTGAATTTTTACAATGAAGAAGATGGATTGATAAATAATTCGATTGCTGAAATGCTAGCCGAGGGTAATTATTTATGGATATTTACTGTTAAGGGAATTAGTAGATTGGACATGGTTAATAATACCATTAAAAATTTTAACCAATTGAATCATGTAGATGTAATTCAAGGAACAGGGTTAGTAATAAAGAATAATAATGGGACTTTTAGAATTATTGGAGAAGATGGATTTTATTCCTTTCATCCTGATAGTTTATCGCTCAATCAAACGCCGCCTACTGTTAATATTCAAGAAGTTTTGATTGGAAATGAACAATTGGAGTTGGACGACAAGAATAGCGTTTTTCAATTAGGCTTTCTTCAACTAACCTATTTTCAAAATGACTTATCCATTGATTATGTGGGCATTAATCATAAAAATACTACAAAAAATCAATATCAGTATCAATTAGAAGGCTTCCAAAAAGACTGGCAAAATGTAGACACAGACCGTACTGCCCGTTTCTCCAATCTCCCTCCCGGCAGCTATACCTTCAAAGTAAAAGCCGCTAACGCTGACGGCGTTTGGTCAAATCCCAAATCCTTAAAAATAACTATCAATCCCC
>CAZXYA010000958.1:0-2525 GCA_964644655.1 uncultured Saprospiraceae bacterium
CGGGATATAAGAGTTCGAAATGACCAAAGTTTAAATATCATGGAACTTATTTATAAGTTTTTTCTAAAGTATTGGTATTTATACGTCATTTCTGCCCTTCTCTTTCTTTTTTTAGCTCGTTATTTTTTAAAATCCATTACGCCAATTTATGAGATAAACAGTACCCTATTAATTCAAGTGGACAAGAGTAATGATAACAGCTCGGAGGAGGTATTAAGAAAAAATTTGCGATTAGTTGGCTTATCTGAAAATGTAGCCAATGAAATTCAAGTGCTAAAATCATACTCCTTAATGGAGCAAATCATAACAGAATTAAATTTAGATGTTGGGTTTGAATATAAACAAGGCATTAAAAGCATCCCCTATTACAAAGATTTTCCGATAATAGTAATGGATTTCAACTTATCACCTTTAGTGACGAATTCCGAAAATTATATAAAAGGGAAAAATTTGAATTTCACTATTAAGCCTTTAAATTATAAACAGTTTGAATTGAGAAAAAGAAAAGACTTAATAGGTACTTATAATTTTGAAGAGGAGTTTATAAATGAGTATGGCAGTTTCCAATTTGCTATGAATACTAGCAGCCTACCGCTTCCCAATGCTACAATGCATGTTCTTTTCAAATCCCCCAATGCAGTTATCAATGATTATTCCAAAAAATTAAAGATAGATTTTGCGGACCTAGAAAGTACGATTATTAAGTTAAGACTAAAAGATGCTATTCCCGCACGAGGAATCGCTATTTTAAATCGACTGATTGAAATTTATAATACAAAAACGGTCGAAGAACAAAACGCCCTTACCGAAAATTCTCTAGCATTTATTGACAATCGTTTAGATAATGTAAGACAAGAAATAACCACTATAGAACGGAATATTGAAAACTATAAAAAAGCCAACAAAATTAGTAGTGAAGCAAATGCAAATATCGATATTGTAATGCATGATATTAGCAAATATACCGAAACCGAAAATGAAATATCCCTTCAATTAGGAGTAATGAAATCCATGCTAGATTTGATGAATACGCCCAATAAATTTGAGCTAATTCCAGATAATATGGGCATTGATAACTTTACTTTAAGCACAGCGATTAATAATTATAACGATTTAATTTTAACACGACAACAACTATTGCGAACTGCACAGCCTTCTAATCCTTTGGCAGTTGTCAACCAAGAAAAATTAGTGAGTTTGCAAGCTTTAATTAAAAAAAATATTTATCAATTAACTAGAGAAGCACAAAAGAAACTAAAGAAAGTTGAAGGCTTAAATAAAAATTTAACAGGAAAATTGGAACGTGTGCCGATACAAGAACGTGGGCTTTTAGTCATTCGAAGACAGTACGATGTAAAAGAGCAATTGTATTCCTTTTTATTACAAAAAAGAGAAGAAACGGCCTTGTCGCTTATTACTACCATGCCCAATTCCAGAATCATTGATGCACCAAGATACAAACAACAGCCGATTTCTCCTGTAAAATCGTTGGTGTATATGGGAGGATTGATTATTGGACTCATTATTCCATTTTTGTTTAGTGTCCTAAAAAACCTAACCCAACATAAAATTGATGGGATTAAAGCTATAAAATCACTAACCGATACGCCAATTATTGGGGTCATCAATCGGATTCGCAGCCGCAATCAATTGGTTGTTGCTACCCATACAGATTCAGCGATTGCAGAAAGATTTAGGTTGGTTAGAACCAATTTGCAAATGCCTAAAAGTAATCACAAACAGGTCATTTTAGTTACATCGAGCATGGGCGGCGAAGGAAAAACCACTGTTGCTGCAAATCTTGCACTTTGCTATGCAAAAACTAAGCAAAAGACGATTATTTTAGATATGAATTTGAGAAACCCAAAGCTAAAAGAAGTCCTCAATCATACTGGAAATGAAGATGGAATTACAGATTTTGTCAATGGAAAATACTTATTATCTGGGGTGATAAATAAATATCAAAAAGAACCCTTTCTGCATTATATTACAAGCGGAACACCGTCAACCAATCCACACGAATTATTATCAGATGCCAGTATCAATCGGCTATTCTTCAGATTAATTGATATGTACGACATTGTTATTGTTGATACCCCTTCTATTGGTTTGGTGGCAGATGCTTTTATCCTCAATGAATATATAACAGATACCGTTTTTGTTGTCCGTGAAGGGATGACTACAACGGCTATGTTAGAAGGAGCCAACGAAGTTTTTGATAAAGAAAAATTGAGTAATGCTGTTATTTTATACAATGGGGCAAAAATCAAACGCAGTAAAGGAATCAGTAGTGACGGCTTTTTAGGTAGTGGTAAAACTTACAATAAACAATTAACAAGAGAAAATAAGCCACTCTTCCATCTTAGAGAACGATTGAAGAAAATCATATAAACATCTTTTATAATGCATCCATAAACCCTACTAACTATTTAATAACCGAAGTAATGGAAAAGTAATAAGTCTCCTCCCTTAGTTGAATGTCTTGGGAGGATTGAAAGGCTTATTATTTAATCCTTACGAAGAAA
>CAZXYA010000959.1:0-2518 GCA_964644655.1 uncultured Saprospiraceae bacterium
TTATTTCAAAGATCGTACTTTTTTCTTAATTCACCCTATTTTGGGGATGAGCGAAGATTTTATACGAATTCGATTTGGGCAGCAGCGCTCTTTGGGGCGCTGCTGGACTTTAAAATATTAAATAGAATGAGAAAATTATTGGTCATTAGTTATTTTATATTTTTTGTAAATCAGGTATTGATAGGGCAATATAACCAAGCAAAAGTGTTCTATGAAGCGGGCCATAGAATTGAAAAATATGCAGATAGAGAAGGCGTAATGAAGCCAGAAATAGCGGGCATATTAGAAGATAGTAAAGGCTATATGTGGTTTGCTAATGTGGATTATTTATTAAAATATGATGGCTATGAATTTAAAAAATACAAACTCCAAAAAGACCAATTATTAGGAGGGCATCCTAATTATTTAAGTTTATTAGCAGAAGATAAAGAAGGATATATTTGGACTGCCACCTCTTCAGGTTTATTAAGATTTAATCCAAAAACAGAATCGTTTCAAAGAATTAGAAATTTAAATGATAGTATTCCTACTATTTTAACGACAAATGGGTTTATAACTAGCTTAGAAGTTGATAAACAGGGTTATCTATGGGTAGGAAGCTATAATGGGCTTACCCGAATTTCCACTTCAGACACTAGTTTTACCACGCAGCTTTTTTTTCCAGAAGAGATAAGTGAGGACAGTATTAAAACAATAATTCCATTTTTAGATCATTCTGGAGACCCTTTGTTTATTACAGATAAGGGATTATTCAAAATGTATGAAAAAGAAGGAAATTTAAAATTTAAAAAAATTAAAGATGGATTTACAGGCTATCCATTTCTAGGAATTTGCCGAGGCCTATCTGGTTTGATTTATCTATCAACAGCAATTTTTGAAAATAATGTTATCAAAGATTTCTTGTATGTTTATGATAGTGCTAATAATACTTTGAAACAAATAAAACATGGGTTACCAATTGGAGCTAGAATTAGAAATATAGAGAACGATGCTAATGGAAATTTATGGCTAGGAACGACAAACACAGGACTGTTTAAATTACAGCCCCCGTTTTATGAGATAGATGATTCCTTAAACCAGCCAAATATTCAATATTTAAACCTTTGGAATACATCCTTTGATACTTATCATGGAGATATAAAAGGACTAAAAATTGATAAGAAAAATAACTTATGGATTGGCTCAAAGCTAATTTACTTATTTAAATTACAGCTAGAGGATAGCCCATTAGATTTCATTAATCTTTATAATGAAGTAGAATTGCCTAACCGTTCAGAATTAGGGCAAATCTTCGAAGATAGCCAAGAAAATATTTGGTTGGGAGTTACACCGTATCAAGGATTGTTAAAATATATTCCCAAAGAAAATAGCGTAAGTCAATTTAAAAAAATTGGTAAAGAGAAAGAGTTTATGTTATTTCCCTTATTGGAAGATGAGCATAATAAACTTTGGGTGGGTGGACATACAAAATTGTACCAAGTGGATTTAAAGAGTAATAAGCAAACAAAAATTATAAAATTAAATGAAGATTTTAAGCAAGACTATCCCATTATCTCTGGCCTAATCCAAGACAATCAAAATAATCTATGGACTTGGGTTGATTATGGACCTGCTTATTTAATTGACTCTACAAACAAACAATTGACGTTTATTCAAGAAACATTTAATGAAAGTAGAAATGAATATGTTGGAAAAATAACCAAAGACAATAATAAAGGTGTATGGATGCTGATGACAAATGGCTTCGGTCCTTTGCTACATTTAACTTATGAAAACGGTCAAATAGATACTTTATATAGTACTATCATCAATAGCTATACGTTGCAAATTGCTCAAGATAAAAAAGGAAATATTTGGGCAGCCAATGGTTCAGGATTAATAAAAATAGAAGTAGCGAAAGATACAATGATGCTTTATTCTATTGAAAACGGCTTAGAACATGATATGGTAGTTGATTTAATTATTGATGATGAAGATGAGGTATGGGTTTATACACCTAATGGAGTCGCAAAATTTGACCAAGCTACTGAACAGTTCATTAATTATAGAGTACTAGAAGATTTTAGCCCTTCAAATAGACAATCAAAATCTCTTGTCAAAACGAAAAGTGGTATTATTAGAGTGCTTACTACCAGAGGAATCCTTTCTTTTGACCCTAAAAAAATCAAAAAAAGTCAAATTACGCCAACTTTGATTATCTCAGACATCAAAGCCTCCGGCAAGTCTATATTGCCAAATCAACCAAAAGCCCTAAAAAAATCAAAAAATGAATTTTCCCTATCTCACTTCCAAAATGACTTATCTATAGATTTTATAGGCATCAATTTCGACGATGCTCCCAAACAACAGTACCAATACCAACTAGAAGGCATCAACGAAAACTGGGTCGATGCAGGGACAGAAAGAACCGCTAGATTTCCCAATCTTCCTGCTGGAAATTATACCTTCAAAGTAAAAGCCGCCAACGCTGACGGCGTTTGGTCAAATCCCAAATCCTTAAAAATAACTATCAATCCCC
>CAZXYA010000960.1:0-2517 GCA_964644655.1 uncultured Saprospiraceae bacterium
TCGTTATCTGTTTGAAAAATGATAGCAGCTTCTACAACTGGAATTTCTGTCCGAATGGTGGCACAATCAACCATATCCATCATCATAGCAGGTATCGTTACACTACCACCATCTATTCCTGGAATCATTGGAATGGAAGGAGTATCGTCATCATTACAAACAACAACAGCAATGGCACCTGCATTTTCAGCAGCTAAGCACTTCGTACCAAATTCGCAAATACCGCGATCTATCAATGCTATTTTTCCAGTCAAATCATTTAGAATAGGATCACATGCGTCGGTAGTGGTTCCAATGGTATCAATTCCATCATCTACAATGATCATTTCTCCAGAAATAGCTGGTATTCCATTGCAAAGGGTAGGAAAGTCCGCACCAAATTCTGCGGGTACAATTCCATAGCTTCCCTGAATATTTGCAGGAGTATTAACTTGGAATGTTAATTGGGCTAATAGCGAATTGCTAATTAGGAGTGTAAGAACAATAAAAAAAGATTGAAGGATAAGTTTTGTATTCATTTTTTAGTTTTTCTTATAAAATTGGCATCAAAATTAAGAAATAAAGATAAAGTTATTGCTATACTTCAAGGAAGATGTTGCAATAATGTCCAATGTATTCCAATTATATGGTGTGAATAGCGATGTAAAAAATGAGAAATGCAGAATGATTTCTATAATTATGGTAAGAAATTCCTTTTAAAAGGGATATAATAAACCTATCAAAAAAAGATTTGTTCTTTCTTATTCCAAATTTTTAACTCCTTCAGTATTATTTATTTATTCGGACAGTTAGAATTAATAACAAGGTAGAAATATTATTTAAAGTTTACTGCCGTATTAGTGACAAAAGTTAAGTGAACGTTTTTTAGAAGCAAATTTCTACAACAATTCCTACCGGTAGTAGGTATATTTAAACCCTAACTCCGCTAAAAGTTACGTAACAGGTATTTTCATATCTTGAAGCAGTTTCTTAGTTGATGTAACTATCTCAGTATCAATCCATTTATTATTCATTTTAGCTTTGCGAATCAAACATAAATGATCAATAATAGATTTAACAGAATATTTTTTTATTTTTTCTGATTCTAATAAGAGCCTATATAGGCGATGATGAACTAATAAAGCAATGTGATTAGTAAACATCCAACCCTGGAGAGTTTCTTCATTTTGCATATATGTTTTATCTGCTTCTAAGACACCTTTCAAGCCATCAAACATCATTTCTATTTGATTTCTTGATTTATAGATTTTGTATATTTGTTCTCCACTCTTTCGTGTTAACTTTGTTAATAATGTTAAAGTACCAAATCGATTTTTCTTTTTATGAAATTTCTCCAAATTGTAACTCGCGGGTTTATTTGATATCCTAGTTAAATAATCTTTCTCTTCTTTAATTTTCATTTCTTCATTTAGAAATAAGTAAAGATCTTTTTCTTTGTATCTTTTTTTAACATACCATATCACTTTATTTTGATACATGAAATACTCCGCTTTTTCTTTTTCAAACAACTCAATTACGTATTCTTCTTTTATGGAAGTAGAGTTTCTTTTTATTGGACAAATGTATCTTAATTTATGCTCTTCCAGAAAATCGATATTCTTTTTTGAATAAAATCCTTTATCTACAATTAGGATACTATTCTTGAGTTTACTTTCTTTCATCGTTAATACGAAAGAACTTAATTCTCTTATATTACCTGGTGTTAATCGATAGAATATTGGTTTAAGTGATTGATTACCAAATATGTATAGCAAATTTATTTGACCAGTATAATTGGATTTATTATTATGGCCTACACTTGAAAAAGTTTTATTTTTACTTTTTGATGGTAAATCCGTCATGTCTACTAATACATGTTCTCCTCTTGGTATCTTCCAATTTAGAAATTCTACAACTCTTTGACGGTCCCTGCCAATGTCTCGTAATACCAATGATATATTTTTCTCTGTAAATTTTATATCTGAATATTGTTCAGAGAAATAAGAATAATGAAAATTCATTGGCATTCTATTTATTGGTAGCTGCTTAACTATTCTGCAATAAGCTATACAAACAATATATTTCCATTCTTTTGGAAAATGTTTTTTTAATTTTCCTATTATATCTTTCATATAATAAGTCATAAAAAAATAGATCCCATATTCTTTTACACTTATGGAAGATGTTATTTCATCGAATCTTTTTTCTACTCTCTGTGCTTTATTTTCTCTTCGTTTAGATAGCACTAATTTTCCTTCAGGAGTAATTTTACCAATGATCTTTCCTGTAATTTTTTTTGTCCGTTGAGTTATCTTATCCCATTTACTACTAACGGCGTAAAGATAATAATGACCTTTTATTTTTCTAAGCTCTGTTCCTGGTTTTCTATGGGCTAAGGCCCATTCTGGATGTGTTTTTGACATTAGGCATGTTACGTAAATTTGATTACGTAACAGGTAGTTTATTTATTAACTCATTCATTTGCAAGTATTTATATAAATTTATTCCTCAACATTACGTAACTTAGCGGAGTTAGGG
>CAZXYA010000961.1:0-2517 GCA_964644655.1 uncultured Saprospiraceae bacterium
AGTATCAAATGGCGCCAATTTGACGGACGGACTAGATGGACTAGCAACAGGAGTTTCCGCTATTATCGGTGGCACACTAGGTGTTTTAGCCTATGTTTCTAGTAATACCATCATTGCTGAGTATTTAAATATTCTTTATATACCAAACAGTGAAGAATTGGTGATTTTCTGTGCTTGTTTCTTGGGAGGATGTATTGGCTTTCTTTGGCATAATGCTTATCCTGCAAGAGTTTTTATGGGTGATACAGGGAGTTTAATGCTAGGAGGTGTTATCGCTACTTTGGCTGTTCTGATAAGAAAAGAATTATTGATACCTATTTTATGCGGTGTTTTTTTAGTAGAAATACTATCAGTGATGTTACAGGTGTCTTATTTTAAATACACAAAGAAAAAATATGGCGAGGGTAAACGTATTTTTTTAATGTCTCCATTGCATCACCATTATCAAAAAAAAGGAATGCATGAGGCAAAAATTGTAGCTAGATTCTGGATTATCGCTGTTTTATTGGCCGTCTTGACAATTATTACATTAAAACTACGATAAAAGTAAAATATGGTATAATTTTTAATATATATTATATATATACTTAAATACACAACAAATAGACTATGGGAAAACTATAAGAGAACCATTCAATTTTCAACTTACCACACGGACTAATAGTTAGTAGAAAACCATTCCGAGTAAAGAAAAAAATGCTCTTGTAGTTGACTCTTAAAAAAATTAGGTAATCCCTTACTTACGGAAAATCTCATGACCAACATCGAATAAAAGATTTGATTTTGGTGATTATTTTGGAAAAGTAAAACAAATACTAGTACGAAAGCGCTTACTATTTGAGGAACGATTTAAAATAGATTTTCTGGAGGTTTCAACTGAATTTTTTAGGTTGATAAATTTATCAGCCAAGATGACAACTAGGGTAAAGTACTCTTATGCTAATTAATTCGGCAATTTTAAGCCATCTTTTTTCAATAGTATCTCGCCCGTTTTGTGGTTCACAAACGGGGTCTGTTCATCCTTAAAAATTATTTAATAGCTACGGTTAGTAAAGTATTTTTAAAGAAAAACTATTGAAAAATTTTTGACTAAAAATTTCACCGAATTCATCAACACATACGTACTTATAAGTATTCTAAGGAAGGTTTCGATTTGAAGTTAAATATGTTTTGTGTTATTGCCTAACACATCCAAAGCATTTTACTGCTATTCGTCTATACTTGACACATTCCTTCCTGATTGCTATTTCCCCCCTAGAGCAATTTAGTTACGATTCCATCACTTGAAATTTAAAAATTTGGTCTTACTATTATTTAACGGATTATATCTGTTTATTAGTAATAGTTACCCCTAGAATTTATACTTAGTAACCGTGAAAAAGTAAGTTATTTTTTCACCATCACTTAAGGTATAATGAAAAATAAATGAATGATTTTGATTTGGTAAAATACCTTTATTAGATATTTATCATTTTTCAAAATTTTATCTGTCACTAAACAGACAGCATTTATTCATTCAAAATTACAAAAACTGTGAGCAGTAGAATATATGCAGAATTAAGAGGTGACCGAGTCATCTGGATGATATTTGCCTTATTAGCTTTATTTTCAATTGTAATAAGCTATTCTGCCACAGGTACGTTAGCCTTTAGAAATCGCAATGGTGATACTACTTTTTTCTTACTGAAACAGGTAGGAATCTTAGGATTAGGGTTTATATTAGCTTATATCTGCTATTTATTACACCCAAAAAGATATTCAAAAATGGCGGCAACGCTACTTTTAGTATCTATTCCACTACTGGCTTATACTTTAATTTTGGGTGCTAACATAAACGACGCCAGGCGCTGGGTAGAAGTGCCATTTACTGGCTTGACATTTCAAACATCTGATTTTGCCGAAATTGCATTGATTATGTATTTGGCCAAAGCATTATCTATCAGTGAATATATTAAAGACTTTAATAGTGCTTTTTTACCAATCATTGTACCTGTAATTATTGTTTGTGGGCTGATTTTGCCAGCGGACCTTTCTACAGCGGGATTGATATTCACGACTTCCATGTTGATGATGTTTATAGGTCGAGTTGATTTAAAATATATTGTTTTATTGATTATGTGTGGGATTGTGCTTTTTGCGGCTATGTTTATTTTAAGTCAATTTTTTCCTGATTTTATTCGCTCAGATACTTGGACTAAGCGGTTTAGTGAATTTATGATGAATGAGGATGGTGGTTGGCAAATCCAAAATTCAAAAATGGCAATTGCTGCTGGCGGATTATTTGGCATTGGGCCAGGTAATAGTATTGCTAGAAATTATTTGCCATCTGCACAATCCGACTGTGTTTTTGCGATTATTTGTGAAGAATATGGTTTGATAGGTGGATTTATAGTGTTAAGTTTATATTTACTACTATTGTTTAGAGTAGCCAGATTAGTAACGGTAAGTAGTAAAGGATTTGGGGCGATGTTGGCTTTAGGTTTAACTTTAAGTATTGTAATACAAGCTATTGCGAAT
>CAZXYA010000962.1:0-2493 GCA_964644655.1 uncultured Saprospiraceae bacterium
AATCGCTCAAAACCTATTTTATACAAAAATATCGATGGAAAACGCTTTGAACCCATTACCGAACAAATTGGCTTAGACAAGGAATTATACACGATGGGCTTTAATGTAGGTGACTTAAATGGGGATGGATTTTTAGATTTATTTTTGGGAACAGGCGAGTTTAATTTAACCTCCGTGATGCCGAACCGAGTTTTTTTAAATCAAGCGGGGCAACAATTTCAAGACGTAACTTTTGATCGAAAGTTTGGACAAATTCAAAAAGGACATGGGGTCTCCTTTGGGGATGTTGATAACGATGGAGATGAAGATATTTACCATGTAGTGGGAGGGGCGATGCAAGGCGATGTTTTTCATAATATGCTTTATGAAAACGAAGGCAATAACCATAATTGGGTGATACTAGAATTGATAGGACAAACAGCCAATCGAACGGCAGTTGGTTCAAAAGTGACTTTACACATAGGCGCCCAACAAATTCATCGAGTCGTCAATACGGGTGGTAGTTTTGGGAATAATAGTTTGCAATTGGAAATTGGGATAGGGACTGCTAACAAAATAGATTCGGTGCTAGTTGATTGGACGATAATGCCTAGGAAAATAGAACGTTTTTATAATTTGGAGGGGAATCAGCGGTATATTATCACAGAAGGAGTTAAGTTAGTTAACAATAATTTTTAACATATCAAATGAATTCGCTACTAATAAACGCTACGAGATACTTATATTTGATACAAAAAATGCTAAAAAAATAATTAGCTTTGAGATTTGATAGGATGATAAAACTATGACTAAAATACAGCTACTTTTTTTTCTACTAATGACCCTCTTTGCTTGCCAACCAGAAAAGCCTGACCGTTGGGAAATGGCGATTCCCGTCATTGGATCTAATTCCTCTCCAAAAGCAACCGACTTAAATCAAGACGGTATTTTAGACATTGTTGTTGGTGCAGGCAGAAATGAATTTCAAGCTTCCAAATATGGAATTATTGCCATTAATGGTGCCAGCGGAGATACTTTATGGACTTATCCTTGCATCGACCAAATTTATGGTGGTGCGGTATTTTTGGATATTTCTAAAGACGGGATTGATGATGTTTTTATGGTTGGCAGAGACAAACAACTATATGCCTTGAATGGTGCGACAGGGGATTTAATATGGAAATATGAATTGCAATCTAATGAATATAATAGCTTGGGTTTAGCTAGATTTAATTTCTATAATCCAGTATTAGTAGACGATTATTCTGAAGATGGCATTCAAGATTTATTAGTTGTGAATGGCGGTAATGTTCGAGCAGCCCCAGGCGATTCGCTCAACCGTCATCCCGGCACTTTAATGATTATGGATGGCGTAAATGGAGACATCTTGGCAATAGATACTATGCCCGATGGAAAAGAAACTTATTTAGCCCCTACCTATTATGATTTTGACCAAGACGGTACTAAGGAAATTCTCTTTGGAACAGGTGGAGAAACGATTACTGGGGCATTATATGTGACAAATGAAAAAGCATTGCTAAACAATGATATTTCCAAAGCGAAGAAATTAATGGAAATCAATAATCAACATGGTTTTATTGCACCGCCTGTCGTAACGGATATTACGGGAGATGGGACTAAAGATATTATTGCACTCGACCACGGTGGAGTAATAGCAGCATTTGATGGTAAAAGTTACCAACAGTTGTGGAAAACTAATGTGGATAACGTAGAATTGAATGCCCAACCAAGTGTTGGTAATTATAATGGGGACAATATTCCTGATATTTTTATAAATGGAGCGAAAGGAAAATGGCCAAAAAATACAAGTTCAGAACAATTTTTCTTAGATGGGCGTAATGGTGAAATTATCGCCAAATATAATATCGGTTGTGCGGGTTTTGCCAGTTCTATTTCCTTAGATATTGATAATGACCAGATAGATGAAGTATTATTGCCAATCAATGATTATGATTGTCGGCGAAATAATACCCTTTATACCCTCACTTCACTACACCTCTTTGAAGTAGATACCGCCTATCAATTAACACAAACCTTGATTGCAGGAAAAAATATTAGTTCAACTCCTTATGTGGGCGATTTGGATGGGGATGAAAGAATAGACTTAGTGTATATCGTAAACGAAAATGTACGAGTAATCTATGAATTTTTGGGTTTGCGTGTTAAACGATTAGAATTAGATATTCGGATGCCGAAAGAGAAATGTTGGAATCAATATTTAGGACCTAATTCAGATAATGTTTATTAGACCTAATACTGAATGATAAATTTTTAATTTCGCTAACTCTTTGATTTTCAACGCTCATATTTTGTCATACTATTAACCGCAAAAAGATATCGATTTGAAAATGATAGATTGAGGTGCATCCCGATAGCTATCGGACCGACCACCTTTGTATCTAGTTTTTAGCTACTTTTTTAAGGTACAGCGTACCGATTACCTTTGTAAAAAAGTGTAAAATGTGGTCGGTGCGCTGCACCTTAGGGCTTATT
>CAZXYA010000963.1:0-1262 GCA_964644655.1 uncultured Saprospiraceae bacterium
CCTAAAACCGTTGCCAAATTTCGTTGCTCATAAGGAATTTCTAAATCTATGACATTGGTATCTATTTTCACTAATTTATTCTCACTCAATTCTTTAACCAATAAATCGCCCGATTGGTCTAAATCGTAACCAGGCGCATAAGTCCCAAAACGAGTGATTTCTGTTGGGTGGTCATTGGTAATATCTAAAACAAGGACTTCACCACTTAAATTTTGCACAAAAGCAGTACATAAATTTTCATCTACCCGCATCCATTGTATTACCTCTGGTAAGACCACTTTTTTGGGCCATTTATGTGGCACTATTGACCGATGCGTATTAATAATGGTCATTTCTTGCTCATTGCTCAAGGCAACAATAATATTACTATCCGAATGCAGCACTTGGAAACAATCATTCACTAAAGAGACTTTTAGCAAATTATCAGTATTGTCTAATAAACTATCGATGGCGATTTCACCTAGCGTATGGTATAATTTATAACGGTCGGTTGTTCTGACTTCTGTATCACCCGTTGTATCAAAAAAGGATTTGATGTCCTCCGAACGAAAGACCAAAGCTTGTTCAAAAGTAGCCACATCATGGGTACGGGTAATGGTCCATTTATTAGGTGGCAATAAATGATTTTGGGCATCCTTGGTTTCTAAAATAACTGCAATGCCATTCCTTTTATTCAAGGGCGTAATAATCAAATTATCCTTGGGGGTAATGTGAATATAGCCCAATTGCAGTTTTTGTTGAATTAAAATATAGTCTTCTAAAAATTGATAAAACGTATTGAAATATTGGGTGATTTGAGTAGCAATTTCTATGGAAGTATGAATGTCATATTGATTTAAAAATGCTTTGGTCGCCCCTTTGGTCGCTTCAAAACCAAATTTGATTTTTAAGCCATTGGTTAAATCATTTTGCCCTGCAATAAGGGTCGCTTCTAGCAATTCTTTAAAATCTCTATCACTTTTTGCCTTATTAATATTTAAGCCTCGCAAATTGCTAATCACCGCATCTGCCCCAGACATATCTGCCGATTTATATTCATCAGGCAAATAATGGTCAATATCCACTAATTTCCCTTCTGCATCATAAAAACTAAGATTGGGGCTGTCTTTATATTCCACCACAATAATGTCTTTTTCCGCAGTTTCGCCTGCTAAAACATGGACTTTGTGAATTTCTAAGCCTTGGACGTGAATGTGGGTATCCCTTTCAAAATGATTGGGTAATTTTTGATGGGTAAATTGGTCGGTAATGGAAGCTGTTTT
>CAZXYA010000963.1:1362-2478 GCA_964644655.1 uncultured Saprospiraceae bacterium
TGGAAGGATTGTTACTTTTTTCGATAATTCTAGTAGGAAATCAGATAAAAATTATCAACCAAATAATTACTTTTTCTTTTGATTTATTTCATGAATGGTTTCTACTAGCCATTTGGAAACTTTTAGTTTTTTTGCAATTGCTGGGATAGTTTGCTTTTTCTTTAAAGTGGCAATTATTTTAGATTCCTTTTTTAGTTCTTTTTGAATTTTTTGAATTTCTTCAACGGATTTTTCCAATAATTCAGCGATAGTAACAGCATCAAATTTTTTACTAGTCATTTTTCTTATTGTACGCACAAGGAACTTGTATTCTCCTCTAATGATTTCCCTCTTCCTCTTGGCTGCCTCTATCATCCCCTTTGTCATTTCCCCCGCTAATTTATCTAATATTTCCTCTGTAACTGTTTCTGCCCTTTCTTTGTCCATTCCCTCTGCCATTTTTTCTTTGACTAGTCGGTCGTACAAACTTCCTGAGACTACACCTGTCATTTTTGGTATTTTTTTAATAAAAGCCTTAAACTCCTGATTCTTGAATTTAAAAACTTGAAAAATATAATGTAATAATGCTTTTGAAAATGCTGCTTTCTGTTGTTCATTCAACTGCTGTTCTACAAATATAAAGATTTCTTCGGTAAATTGTTCTACAAATGGTTTATTCTGCTTATGCTTAAAAACCAATAAAGTACTTCGCAAATAGTACCCAAGGCTAATATTGAATAAACTATCATCTGTAATTGTCGATAAATCTAATAGCTCAAAATTAAAATCAGGTAAGTATTGTCGAAAACGCTTATCGGGTATAACTAATAAATCTGCAAATGTCCTTCTTTGCCATTTCGCCTTATCATGGTAAATAACTATGGGGATGATTAATGTAGGTTGTTTCTTTTATCTTTATCATTCAGCAAACGAGTGTAAGCTTCGGTCAGATAGCGCAAAAGTTGTAAAGGTGTCAGTTTATCTGGATAACTTTTATGTTCCAATAAAAAGGAAATCTTAATTGAAAAATTACCTTTCCATTTACAATCATAAACTATATCCGTCAAGTATTCATCCAAAGATTCATTGACAAAAGATTGCGTATTTAATTTAAACGTCCGATAGTCCAAATTTTGA
>CAZXYA010000964.1:0-2475 GCA_964644655.1 uncultured Saprospiraceae bacterium
CATCAACATTTTCACACGCAAGCTACCTATTGTGTTTCAGGTAAATTTGAATTTGAAATTAATGGAGAAAAGAAAATTGTAGAAGCAGGAGATGGGGTCTATATTGAACCTAATTTATTGCATAGTGCAGTTTGTTTGGAAGAAGGGATGTTAATTGATACTTTTAGTCCTGTAAGAGAAGATTTCTTAAGTGGTGGTGAGGTATCCTATTTTGGAGATAAAGAGGCATGAGGAAAATAGCTGTTAGACAGGGGGGAATGGTTCAGGGCAAATCATAAATGAAAATTCATAAATCTGCCAGAGGCAAACAGATAGATTTATGATTTATGATGTAAGATATATGATTTAAGATTTTCTCAAGCAGCAAGTTTATAACCCCGATTTTCGGGAATGCTTGAGCCACAACAATACGAAAAACGAAACAAAATGCAACTAAAAGGATTACGATGGTGGGTTGTTGGGTTAATCGCCTTAGCCGCAGTTATCAATTATATTGACCGTCAAGCACTAGGAGTGCTTTGGCCAGATATAGCACAGGATCTTTATCCAGATAAGACCGCTGATGAACGAAAAGAGATTTATGGATGGATTACGGTGATATTCATATTTTCTTATGCCTTTGGGCAATCCATCTTTGGGAAAATATTTGACTGGATTGGTACTCGATTAGGTTTTGCCTTATCTATTGGAGTCTGGTCTATTGCTACAGCACTGCATGCATTTGCAAAAGGGGTAGTTAGTTTTAGTATTTTTCGGGCTCTTTTAGGAGTCGCAGAAGCTGGAAACTGGCCGGGTGCAGCAAAAGGAAATGCGGAATGGTTTCCAACAAAAGAAAGGGCATTTGCGCAAGGGCTATTTAATTCTGGTGCGTCTATTGGTGGACTTGTTTCTTTACCAATAATTGGTTTCTTGGCAGTTTATCTAAGTTGGCAATATATTTTCATAACGGTTGGTTTATTAGGCTTACTATGGCTAATTCCTTGGTTTGTGTTGGTGAAATCACCACCTAAAGACCATCCTTGGCTAACAGAAGAGGAGCGACAATATATTTTAAGTGGCCAACAAAATCAAGATTTGGACGGAGATGGTGAATATGATGAAGGATATAATCCAACAACAGTTGAAATGTTGTCTCGCAAAGAAAGTTGGGGGGTGATTATTGCTTCGGCTGCTATTGACCCTATCTGGTGGCTATTTGTTGCTTGGATTCCAATCTATCTATTTGAGGTTTATGGCATGGATACACAACAAATAGCTGATAATGGATGGATACCTTATGCTGGCGCCATGTTAGGAGCTTGGTTTGGTGGATTATTAGCACAGAACCGTATCAAAATAGGCTGGAGTGTGGATAAAACTCGAAAGCTAGTGATAACGCTTGGATGTTTAATAATGTTACCAGCTTTATTGGCTTTGTCTAAACCTGGTAGTCCAATAGTAGCTGTATTAATAATGGCGGTTATCTTGTTTGGTTTTCAAACTGCTATTGGGAATGTTCAAACCTTACCAAGTGATTTCTTTGGAAAGAAATCAGTTGGAACATTATCAGGGTTTGCAGGAACGGCTGCTAAATTGGGCGCTGCTGGATTAACGGCTCTTGTTCCTTGGCTTACATCAGGTGGTAACTATTATCCAGTCTTTGTGATTGGCGCAGGACTAGCTTTAACAGCCTTGGCTGCCGTTTGGTTATTATGTCCAAAAATTGAACCATTAAAACCTAGAGTTGGATAAGCCTATTGGCGAATTTATTAAAAAAAATTAATAGAAACATTAACTTAAAATAGAATTTAGATTTATTACAAAATAAATAATTATGAGTAAAAAAGTAGCGATAGTAACTGGTGCAACTGCTGGTATTGGTTTGGCAGTAGCAAAAAGATTAGGTAAAGATGGATTTACTGTAGTAATAAACGGTATCAAACATGATGAAGGAGCGCAAAGAGTGAAAGAATTGCAGGCAGAAGGAATTACGGCTGAATACTACGGTTTTGATGTTACCAAAGAAGATGCGGTAACGGAAAACATCACCAAAATTGGTGAAAAGTATGGAAGAATTGATGTGCTTGTAAACAATGCAGGTGGATTAGGTGGACGGTCTAGATTTGAAGTAATGACTACTGAATTTTACAGATTCGTAATGGCATTAAACTTGGATTCTGTGTTTTTTGCTTCTAGAGCAGCAATCCCTTTCCTTAAAAAGGGAGATAATCCGACCATCATTAATTATACCTCAAATGCAGGTTGGAATGCAGGAGGACCTGGAGCTGGAATTTACGGGACTTCCAAAGCAGCAGTTCATACCATTACAAGAGCTTTAGCTAAAGATTTAGCAGAATATGGGATTAGAGTAAATGCCGTATCTCCTGGTACTATTGATACCGATTTCCATATAGGAATTAAATCTACAAAACCAGAGGTTTTTAAATCTTGGGCGAATAATATTATGCTAAAAAGATTAGGTCAACCAGAAGATGT
>CAZXYA010000965.1:0-2434 GCA_964644655.1 uncultured Saprospiraceae bacterium
AAAACTGAGAGCAAAATAACCTCGTCAAAATGACGGATTTATTCTTTCGTCGTTACTTAGGAATGGGTTGAAAATCAAATAACGGCTGCGGTTACTTCCATTATTTCTAATGCCTCTCAGGCTAAGCGAAAATTTAAACCTTGACCGACTTGGGAAATCTCCAAGATTTACAAAGTCTTGGTTTTTAACTAAATAAGACTTCCCAAATTTACAAATTTTGTAAGTCCATGAATTCTCGGTCAGCCTGCTTTGTCCTATTATTACTTCTTGGTATTTGTAGAAATATAATTATCTATAGAATTTATTTCAGTGGTTGGCAACTGTTCTTCTATCTGAATATCCTTTTTAGAAGAAAATAATTTTGGCTGTGGGGTGGCAGGAAAATGCCCCCCAGTTTTCGGTGTCTGAGCAGAATAAAGTTGAAAACCAAAATCTTTTCCACCTGAATGACAACCCATACAAGTACTAGTTTCCTGTATGTAAGTTTCCATGACTGTATTGGCTAATTTATCAGGTGTTGGCTTATAATTAACTGTCTCTCCGACTTCTTTATTAGGCCATTGTGTATCTACAAGCATATAGTATTGCCATACATTATCATCAGAATAGGATCGCATTAAATTTTGGTATGCTTTATTGATTACTTTCGTCTCTTTTGGGATAGGGGTAACTCTTTGTACTTGTACAGGAGTTTGATTAATGATAGCTACAGAATTTGGTTTAGCATTATATGGTCCGGGCTTGGAAGGATCAAAAAAGGAATATTTTTTCCAATCTTGAGGCAGTTCTGGCCAACCTGATGCATCTGGACAATTATACATATGTTCGAACGTGGACCATACCCATTGTTTTTTACTCTCTATTTTATGAACAATATGTAAGCCAACTAAAGCTAAAGTGGCGGTATCACAAATCTCCGTTACGGGATCAATCACTTGTCCAAGACTCGTATAGAAATATTTTTTCTTCCAAGGTTCGTCCCAATTAAATTTCATCCAAGCTGCCTTTACCCGCATAGCACCTACTTCTTCTGTCTCAGGACTTCCCATTGGAAAGTCTATATTATTTTGATTCTTTGAATTGTATAATTCATTTTTGATCACATAGTCAAAAGCAGAACGATTATACAAAATCTCATACATAACATAGTTCCCATTTTGGTCAAACAATGGTTTATGAGACTTTGCTTGAGTAACATCACTAACTGTTTCAGATACTTTAGCTTTTTGAGAGATTACTCTACCATCTTTACATTTTTCTGATGCAGCTGGAGCTGCATCAAAGGAAGGATTCGGAACAGCGTAAGGCTTTAAAAATACATCATTGGTAGGTTTAAAAGTTTCCCATACTACTGGACCCGCGTCTGCTTTGTTATTACCAAATCCCGGAATAGCTAAGCCACCAATTACATTCGATAAATCAGGAATTCCTCTTTTTGTTGAATCTGTAGACGTTGGCCAACATATAGCAATAAAATCGTTCCAACTAAAATTATTTGCAATGCCTTGTGGCGTTACTTCACTATTCAGGAAATCTCTCGGGTAGCTAGGACGTATTGATAAAAAAGGAAATGGTAAGTCACTTGAACCAAGTCCAGATGTAGTATTTAAAGGCTCACTTAATAGTATATCTGTATTTGGTGATTTCAAGGTATTGCTACATTGCCATAAACAAAAGCTTACAACTAAGATACAACAGCTTGCAATTAATTTAGTATTTTTCATTTTGTTTTGTTTTAATAAAGCATAGAAGTTGTTTAAAAATGTGTTATGCATTACATGCATTCTGATAACAAAACAAACCTATTATTAATCACTATATTTATTTTATACAAAAAACAGTACTTGTCTTTTTTTTTACACAAAAAGTAGTGTTTAACTAATTGTGTGTCAGGATTTTATTTTTAAAAAGAATCCCTTAATTATACTACTGGACGTTTAGAATAACAGAGAAACGAGAGCCGAGAATAGAGATGTATTTCGTTTAAAAAATGACCAAATTTCATTCCTTTGCAAAAAAAGAAATAGCGACATTAAGAATTAATTTTTAACCAAAAGCGTCTGTTGCCAATATTGCTCTTCTCTATATCGAGTTTCTTGATTATAAAAGTAGGTTCTAGATTTTTCGTTAGATTTAAAAATTTGCTGTACTTGTTTATTATATTTTGTTTTGGAGATACCTAATAATCTGGCTACTTTTGACGATCGACCTGTGGCATCTATGATCCATTTGGTTTGAATGAATGAGGTAGTTTTATTTTTTTCGGAGGCTAGCCAATCAATAGAATATCCCACTTTATTTTGTTGAACATTTAAATGCTGAATCAAATTCATACCAAGCAGATTTCTTATTAGCTAAGTGTACACTCCAATTGATAGACGCATTATCGGATGGTAAAATTTCTGCTATTACCGCTCCGTTTCCATCATAAGCA
>CAZXYA010000966.1:0-2428 GCA_964644655.1 uncultured Saprospiraceae bacterium
TCTGCTAATCCATTATTATCAAAATCTTGCAAAAGCACCGACCAACTCCAATCCGTCGCATAAGTATTGGTCATCAACGCAATATCCGAAAAGGTTTGCCCTGGTTGCTGCAATTGAAAATGGTTGCGGGCATATTGGTCTTCAAAACCTAATTCGCTTCTAATATTGAATACTTGGTCGGAGTCTTCGCCGCCTGATTTTAATGCAACCGCTTCCTCATAAGGTAGCATGTCTGTGGTAAAAATATCCATCAGCCCATCATTATTCATATCTGCTACATCTACGCCCATCGTAAATTTGGTACTATGATTCAACAAAGATGCCATAGATTCGGTGAAGGTTTTGTCTCCGTTATTTAGGTAGATGTAATCATTTTCGTGAAAATCATTCCCTACATAAATATCTGGTAATCCGTCATTATTTAGGTCATTGGTGATAATGGCTAATCCATAGCCCAAAGCACTACTATAAATGCCTGCCGATTCTGTAACATCTACAAAACGACCGTCTGCTTCATTTAATTTATTTTCAAATAATCGGTCTCCCGAAAGTTCTGCCTTTTCTTTACGTTTTGAAATTTTGCCATAACTTCTAATAGAATGAATAGAATGATTTAATAAATACACATCTAAATCTCCATCCAAATCATAATCAAAAAAGGCTGCTTGGGTAGCATAGCCAGAAAAATCTAACCCATATTTTTGAGCGGATTCCGTAAAAGTGGCATCTCCGTTATTGATATACAACAGATTATGAGTCGATTCTGCTGATAATGGTGCGACTTTACATATATAAATATCCAATAAACCATCTCCATTTACATCGTCCATACTTACGCCTGTAGACCAATTGGTCATTGCTACTACTCCACTTTTTTCCGTGATGTCTTCAAATTTAAGGTCCCCTTTATTTAAATATAATTTATCCGCAGCTTCGTTTGCTGTCAGTAGGACATCCTCTAAACCATCGTTATTTATATCGCCAATAGCTACGCCTCCTCCGTTATAATAATAAAGGTATTCCAAGATATTATTAGTCGTATCTGGGTTTAAGTCATTGGAAAAAGTAAGGTTGGTATCTGTGCCATTCTTTTCTACAAACAAAGCCGTAGAAGTCGACTTATTCTCCTTACCATTAACGGCTTGGTCATTCTGACAACTTGCTATTAATAAAGAGGCAAATAGAAAATATTTTAAATATAGGTTGTTCATATTCTTTGTTGAGCCGAATTTTTAAGGGCATAATTGGGATTTGTCTCCAATATTTTTCACATCCCGATGAATCGAGGACAAGTTATGTCGTCCCAATGGGATTATCACCCCTGCCTTTAGGGACGACATATCTGTTATTTTTGTAGGGGCAAATCCCAATTACACCTATTTTTTAAAGTTTATCAAGGTATTTGAAGATATTTCCTACACCCCCAAAATAGCCTCCAATATAGAGCTGACTACAGAGCTACCAACTTTAGCAATCATTTTTGGATGATATAATAGCCGAATCGTTTCTTTATCAAAATCACTATACGTTTGGACATCTGTCCATTTCTCATAAAAAATACTATTTGGATAATATTTTATATCATTCGCTAACCCTAGAGACTGCGTCAATTCTTCTCGTAGAATATGCTTTTGATATCTCAATGGAATAACATCGGTAATATCGACGAACATATGCCCCGAAGTGATATTAAAATTGGCATTAGTATGAATAGTAAATAAGCCACGGTTCTCTTTTAGATAAGGAACGACCTCAGGATATTGCCTTTTGTAAAGAGCAGCATCACCAAAAAAAATGTGATAATTGGCTGCCAATGAATCTGTCACTTGTTCTATGTAAAATCCATCTGTAAACAAAGCATTTAATTCTTCAATGATGCTATTTAGTTCTGTCAATAAGGTGGTATCAGGCGTACCACTCACATAAATTTGCATCGGTTTGACCCACTTTTTAACCAAAGGGATACCATTGCCATATTCTGTACCCAAAGCGACCATTTGAAAATAGTCTACCAGGTGTCTCCGCCTATAAGCATCTGCCTGCGTTCCATAGCTGACTAATAACTCATATTCCGCTTCCGTTTCTTCAATGATAAGGTCTTGTTCTTGCCTATCACAGGCGTAACTTAGGCAGATAATCAAAGCCAAAAAAAGGAGTATTTTCTGATAAGTTTGCATACTTTATTTTAATTGAAACTAGGTCTTGGGAAATAAAAACAAGTAGTATGGCTCAATTTATTTCTGCATCGTCACTTACTACATTTTTTTAGCAACGGATTAAATTAGCAACGGATTTGACGAGCTAGATGTTAAGTCTATTTTTTCCACATCACATTTCTGACTATCTCAAAATAAGGAACACAGATTAAGCATAAGTAGTGGGACAAAAATAAACGTACAAATTTTTTTGAGCTTTTAATTTAAAATAC
>CAZXYA010000967.1:0-2424 GCA_964644655.1 uncultured Saprospiraceae bacterium
GGAATGAATATTCATTTGCCAATGCTCTCAATGCTTCTGAGGGTGCATTTTTACGAAGCCCACCATCCCCAAAAAGAACTAATTTGAATCGAGGAAAACAAATTGGGGAGATACGTCAAGGACTTGCCTTCATTGAATCTTACATATCAATTGGACGTTCAGCAAATCTAACAGATCCAAATATCCATGCAGAAGAATTTGCTAGGGGATTACTCAATTTTCTTTTTGAATTCAAATTAATTAATGCTAATCAAAAATCTGCAAATTTTCCATGCATAGATTTAATCGATAATGAATTAGGCTTAGGTATTCAAGTAACATCTGAAAAAGGGTCAAAAAAAATCACAAAAACTCTAGACTGTTTGAAGCGAATGAAAATGCATAAGACTATTAAAAGCTTAAAATTTTTCACCTTGAAACCTAAACAGAAAACATATAAAATAAATATAACCTGCCCAGGAATAAAATTTGATTGGCAAGATGATATCATAGACTTCAATGATATTATGCAAGATATCGTAAATATCCAAGATGAGACAAAACTGAAAAATATACACAGCTATGTAATTCGGTCTACAACTATTTTTACTGATTATTCTACGAGTATTCCTCTACTTTACCTACCCAAGCAAGATCAGAAACTGTCATGGTTATCGTTTTCTGCAAGGTCAACAAAAATGGTGGGGAGGAAAATTGAACTAAACGCACTTACTAACTTTCTTCAATATGAAGAAAAATTCTTATGGTGGATAATTTCTGGTCCAGCTGGAAGTGGGAAAAGCAGACTTGCTTTGGAGCTCTGTGATGAATATATAGAAAAAGGTTGGGATGTAGGTTTTTTATCCCGAAGTACTAACCATTTTAATTGGGGGAAATTTAGACCACTCAAAAAAACTTTAATAGTTGTAGATTATGTTGTAGGTAGAACAAGAGAAATTAGTGATATAATCTAAGCTTGACTTTACTACTTTATAAAAAATAGAAATCCCGAAAGCTTTTTTACTTTAGAGTATCTCAACCCTCTAAAGATGATAAAATTACCTTCAGGATTTCAAGATACAATATCGCATTTTTCCTTTGCATTTCGCAAAGATGTTTGGCCAAAAGTGGTCATATTATTAACAGGTGCTATTATATGCCCAGGGAGTAGAACTGTTTGCAACCTACTTCGTAGTGTTGGTTTACATTGGGAAAAAAACTTTCCCAAGTATCACCGAGTTCTTAGCCAGGACAAGTGGTCAGCCAAAAAACTTGGGGGTGTTCTTCTTGGTCTATTGGTTAAAGCCTTTATTCCAAAGGGAGAGCCAATAGTTTTTGGATTAGATGATACGATTGAACGTCGTTGGGGTTCAAAGATTAGCAAACGCGGTATCTATCGTGATCCTGTTCGTTCTTCTAAAAGTCACTTTGTCAAATGCAGTGGTTTGCGTTGGTTGTCCTTGATGGTGACTACTCATTTACCGTGGTTAGAAAAAGGTGCATATTGGGCACTTCCTGTTTTGACAGTACTATGTCCTTCAGAACGTTTTTATACCAATCAAGGCAACCGGGTAAAAAAGTTGACTGATTGGACTGACCAAATTTTAATATGGATAAGCCGTAAGTGTACTGATTTACAACGTGCTGTGTATCTAACTGGTGATGGCTCTTTTGCCACTTTCGAGCTATTTATTCGAGCACAAGAACTAGGTATAGGCATGATTGCTCGAATGAAATTTAACGCTCGTTTGTATGAATTGCCTCCTAAAGAATACCCTAAAAGCAAACGTGGCCCAAAGCCTCCAGTAGGAAAACGCTTACTTAATATGACCAAACGGCTGACGGATAAACGCATCAAATGGACAAAGGTCATTTTCTCTGACTGGTACGGACACACATCAAAAGAAATGATGATCACATCCGGTGTTGCCATTTGGCGTAAGTCCAATAAGACCTTAGTTAAAATCAAATGGGTACTTATTAAAGATCCTGAGGAAATTTTGGAACCCGTTTTACTAGGCTGTACCGATTTTGATTTAGAAGACGAAAAAGTCGTCTCGTATTTTGTCAGAAGATGGCGAGTGGAAGTAACTTTTGCTGAAGTTAGACGACACCTCGGAGTAGAAACTCAACGCCAGTGGTCTGACTTAGCAATTGAAAGATCAACACCTTGTCTAATGGCTCTGTTTTCCATCGTTTGTCTCTTGGCAAATTCAATGAATCAACAGGATTCAATAGTCCCAAATGCTACTGCATGGTACAAAAAAAGACAGGTAACTTTTTCGGATGTCTTAGCTGCTGTCAGAATAAAAATATTAAGTAAAACCAAATTTTCAACATCCAAGGGAAAACCGCTTATGAATAATTATTCAGATAAAATTAAACATCTGTGGTTTATACTAACTCAAGCCGTTGCTTGAGGGAAATAAAAATAGTAAAGTCAAG
>CAZXYA010000968.1:0-2412 GCA_964644655.1 uncultured Saprospiraceae bacterium
CAGGATATTCAGATGCAGAGGTTAATCTGGATGGACAAAGTGTTCTGAATGTTGCCCTATCCGAAGGAGTTAATTTAGGAGCAGTACAAGTAGTAGGTACAAGAAGTTACCGTCGTACATCTACAGATACACCTGTTGCGGTAGATATCATTGACATCCAAGAAGTCGCTGCAAAAAATGGTAATATCGAGTTAAATCGTATTTTACAATACCTAGCACCTTCTTTCAACGCAACTAAGCAATCTGGTTCAGATGGCGCAGAACATATTGATCCAGCTTCTTTGAGAGGTTTAGGACCTGATCAAACCTTGGTATTAATCAATGGTAAGAGAAGACACCAATCTTCTTTAGTCAACATTTTTGGAACTAGAGGACGAGGAAATACGGGAACGGATTTTAATGCAATTCCTGCTTCTGCTATAGAAAGAATAGAAATTCTAAGAGATGGTGCAGCTGCACAATATGGTTCCGATGCCATTGCAGGGGTTATCAATGTAGTCATGAGAAAAGGGACAAATAAATTAACTGGCTCTGTGACTGCCGGGGGGTATAATCCAATTGCTCCTGGTGATTTTGAGGCAGGAACACCTAATACTTCTGGTAATTTCTTAGACTTAGAACAAGATGGTACACAGACAAGAAGTGATGATCCTACATTGGATGGTATCACTTATAAAGTGGGGGCTAACTATGGATTTGACTTAGGAGAAAAAGGTGGTTTTGCCAATATTACTACTGAATTCATTAATAGAGATAGAACCTTAAGACCTGGAGCTACTTTCCGTAGAGGTATGGGAGAAGCTGCAATTAGCGGTTTTTCATTCTTTGTAAATTCTGCAGTACCTATTAGTGATAATACAGAATTTTACTTATTTGGTGGTAGAAATTATAGAGATACAGATGCTTTCGCTTTTACCAGAAATCAAGGAGATGACAGAGCAGTGCCTAGTATTTACCCACAAGGATTTACACCTAGAATTACTTCTATTATTGAAGACAACTCTTTATCAGCAGGTATTCGAACAACTATTGCTGATGGATGGGCAGTTGATTTCAATAATACTATTGGTAGTAACGATTTTCACTATTTCATCATGGGCACCAATAATGCAACATTAGGAGATGCTTCTCCTACAGATTTTGATGCAGGTGGTCATACCTTAACACAGAATACAACCAGTTTAGATTTCTCTAGATACTTTGAATCTTCTGGTGAAACAGGTTTCAATTTAGCTTTCGGTATGGAATATCGAACAGATAACTTTGAAATCTTTGCAGGAGAGGTAGGATCTTATGCTTCCTTTGATGTGAATGGTGATGAAGTTGTTTTAGACAGTCAAGAACTTACTGGATTCGCTGCTGGTTCTCAAGGTTTCCCTGGGTACTCCCCTGCGAATGAAGTAGATAGAAGTCGATCTAATTTTGCTTTATATGCAGATACGGAATTTGATGTCTCTAAAGCATTTTTAGTAAGTGCTGCCTTGCGATATGAAAACTACACAGATTTTGGTAGTACTCTAAACTGGAAAATAGCTTCTAGAATTAAAGCTAGCCAAAGTATTTCTTTAAGAGCTGCACTTTCTACAGGATTTAGAGCACCGTCTTTAGCTCAGTTATTTTACAACTTAAGATTTACAGGTTTCCAAGATGGCGTATTAACAGAGACTTTATTATCTGCTAATAATAGCCCTGTAACGCAAGGATTCGGTATTGAAGCATTAAAAGAAGAAGAGTCTTTTAATGCGAGTGCTGGATTAACTTTTAGAGAAGGGAATTTCTCTGCAACCGTAGATGGTTACTATATTGACATTGATGATCGTATCGTTATCTCAGGATTCTTTGATGCTGGTTTCTTAGGAATTGGTGTAGAAGGTGCTCAGTTTTTTGCGAATGCAGCTGATACAGAATCTTTAGGTTTAGATGTTGTTTTATCTTATAAAATAGATCTTGTCAACCAGAGTAATTTATCTTTCACCCTCGCTGGAAACTTAAATGACTTAGAGGTAACAAATATCAGTAATGGTAATTTAGACCAAGAAACTTTCTTCGGTCCTAGAGAACAATCTTTATTAGAAGATGCAGCCCCTACTAGTAAGTTTGCTTTGAACGCTACTTATACTTCGCCTAAATTTAATGCAAGTGTAGCTTTAACTCGTTTCGGTGAAGTAAGTTATTTATCTTTTGATAATGCGACTAGAGTTAATTATGAATCTAAGTTTACGACTGATTTGACTTTAACGGCAAAGCTTAATAAGAATATCAACTTTACCTTAGGTTCTAATAATTTATTTAACGTTTATCCAACACAGCAGATTGCTAGTGATAACACGGATTCTGGTGGTTTCTGGGATTCTGTTCAAATGGGTTTTGGTGGTGCTTATTATTATGCTAGAATTGGATTTTCTTTCTAAG
>CAZXYA010000969.1:0-2396 GCA_964644655.1 uncultured Saprospiraceae bacterium
GGTGATGCCAAAGAGCGGGCGGCCATAGCTGTCATAATCATAGCTATTGACGATATTACCCGCCGCGTCGGTGAGGTAGCGGATAGAGCCCAGATGATCGGCGTGATAATCATAGGCGTCTTCGATAGAGGTTAAGTAAACTTACCTTTATAATAATCCCAAGCTTGAGATCCAAATGTCGATGTTAAAGGTATTGCGTCAAACTCTTTAGATTTTCTGTTATAATGCCTCTTATTCTGAAATCTTAGTGTTTTTGAACTTGGTAAATTATCAAGGAAAGATAAATCTCCATCTCGAATATTTGAACTATAAAAGTTTAAATACTCGATATCAGAATGATTGAGGCATTTTAAGCTTTCAATATTTTGGCAATTCCATAATTGTAATATTCTAAATTTTTTCAATTCACCTAACACTGATACATTTTTTAAATTTGGACAATTTTGAAATTCCAACCCTATCAATGAAGAACATTTAGACAAATCGGATATATCAGCTAGGTTTTTTGTGTAATCTATTTCAAGATATTCTAAACCACTTAATGCACCTATGCCCTCCAGAGATTTAAGTTTCACTCTGTGCATTGACAAAATTTTCAAATTTTTAAGATGTCTAATACTTTTTAATGACAATGAGTCATCTACGTTCAATGACGGCAAAAAAAGATATTTTAGCGAAACGCAATTCTCAAATTTATAGGTTTCCTTTTTATGTCTAAGAATGGGTAAGGTTAGGAATTCAAGCTTTGTCAATTTCGTTAAATCTAAGTCAATATGGGCATTGGTTGAAAGATCATGATTTACTAAGCCACCTATTCGAAGATATTCAAGCTGAGTAAGGGTTTCGAGATAGGATATATCCAAAAAATGACTGCAAATTCTCAAACCGCGAAATTGAGAAAACTTTTTTATTGTATCTATATCATCTGCATTAAATCCATCGGGAGAATATTCACCTTTAAGAAGAATTGTGACAGCAATTTTAAGGTGCTTATATTTATTCAATAGGCTTAAATCTCGGTCAATATATTTTGCACTAGGGGTAAACACTAACCAATCTGACATATAGTGAGATTCTTTAAATCTCATCTTATCCCTAGGGTCTATCAAGCTCATTACCATAATTAAAATTTTGCTCCAGGAGACATAATTTTATTGAAAAGGTTCTTAACATCACTTGGATGGGCATTTTTTGTGAACTTCATCATCAAAACATGTTCGTCCCTGAAACTACTTTTGTCACATGTAGCAGGAAAATGCTCTGAGTGAGAAACTCCATTAGGGAAAAGCCTCCTAATACTTTTTCCCATTCTATCAACATCACCTTTCCCAATATACCAATTCTTTCCATCTCCTATAATATAACTACCGAAACCATTATGCACCAGCACGCCATCTTCACCGACGAAGTAGGTATGGAAGTCAGCAACTTCGAGATTATAGGTTAGGTTGACGGGAGCGTTTTTGTTGAAGGTGACTTCGGTCACAGTGAGCGTACCACCATCATCCTCTGTTAGCTTATCCCCTACTTCCAATAATGACGCATGTACCCAGCCATTTTCGGCATGATGGAAGGGATGACTCGCGGTCACTGACAGATGCGTTTCAGAGCCATCGGTTTCGTCCTTAAGACTCACCAGCCTCTACTTAATTTCCTTATACTGATTATCTTGTGCGTAATTTTTAAATATAAAATTTTAACAAATGTAAAATAATGTATAATGGTCTAATAAGGGTAAATTCCAGTGAATGAAGAATATATTGAAGATATTAAACAATTAACGGCCCAATATGGCAATCGTGATTACTTAAGCAAAGCGTTGAAGACGCCAGATAGATTATCAAAAATCATATCAAAGGCCCAAAAATCGAACTTGTATATTAATGGAACCACTATTTTAACAGGGCTAATCTTCCTACTTCTTGGTCTAAAAGGATTTTACGGCGATAATGCTGTAGAGCTTAGATTTTTCGTAATTCCTGGTCTGTTTTTTTTCATAACATTTTCTCATTTATTTAAACAACGCCTAAACTCCTTCAAAGAATTAAAAACAATAGGCAAAAAATACGACCTATTGACCTAAATATCAGCCCCCAATTGCTTTAGTGCCAAAGCTTACCAATTGTCCGATAGCATTACAAAGTGTTGCTAAATCTGATGTACTTTCAATATCTGTAGGAACAAAATCAGCACCTAAGAGACCAGAAGCAAAAGCTAATCCACAATCAACCACTTCAACTGATTTTTTATTACCTTTTCATTCGCTCTTAGTCTAGCGGCTTGCCTCAATGCAATTTTTCTGACTCCATCCGTAAATACGATTGCCATAAACTGTACTTGCACGTGTCCAGCCCCTTATTTATGTACCAGTTTGATTTAGAGTCTCTGGCACGGGC
>CAZXYA010000970.1:0-2395 GCA_964644655.1 uncultured Saprospiraceae bacterium
CAACTTTTTTTTTATTATTTTGAAAATTTAACAAAATATATTTTAAACAACTTCAATAATAAAAAGTAGATTTACTAAATACAACGAAAATTTTAGAAAAGGAATAAATTCAGATGAATCCTCATCTTTAACTCATAATAAAATTAATAATGCGATTCTCAATTTGTTAGAGGATGAAGATATAAAGGTTGCACCTGTAGCAGCAAGTGTTAAATCTAATAAGATAATTGCTTGGCAATTTCATAAAGACCATTCATGGATTCCAATTGATACTTCAAAAAAATATATTCAAAGAGATAATTTCAAAGAAACAGCAAATAAGATTGCAGGTAGTTTAAACAGGTTAAGTGAAGTGAATTTTTTAGGACTACCCCAAGTAGGTAAATCAACTTATTTGATGCAATTAATGAAGGAGATGTCAGTTTTGGAAGGAAAAATGGTATTATTTATACCTAATCAAAATTTTTCAAAGCAAGACTATAACCACATATTTAAAACAGAAAAATACAAAAAATCAATTGGGCAAAATCATATTATTGGTTTAGATGACTACGAGTTAGATGAAGGCGAAAAAATATTATTTCCTAATGCCTCTCTTTGCATTGTTCCTAAGAAATTATCAAATCCATATTCGTCACAGTTTATTACACCGTTTAATTCTAATGAAACAGAAACATTACTTAATCAGATTACTCAAATTGAATTACACCCAATTATTTTAAAAGCTCTAATTCAATACAGTTCAGGCTTTCCATTACTTGCACAAAACTTACTTAATTTCTTTATTTACCACAAAAATTTATCAATTGAGTTGATTCTCCAAGATAAGTACATCGTAAGTTTATTGAACGTTATATATGATAATTTTTCTTCTCAGATAAACGAAAAACTTTTAAAATTATGGATAGGGTTGCTTACTGTTGGAAAAACATTAAAAGGATTTGAACAGAGTGTAAACAATAAAATAGATACTTCAAATTTTGCACTATTAAAACAAATGGGTTTTGATAGAGTTATTGCCTCTCCTTTACTACTGCGATATTTTAGATTAAAAGTTGGTGCCGAACAGTCAAAATTATTTAGAAAGGAAGGGGTCAAAGACTTTGTACACAAAAAATATAACAACTCTTTAGGTGTTTGGACACCAAATAATGAACTCAAATTCTTCCAAAATTCTTCCAGTATAGGCGATGTAGCAAAACACATTTTTAAAAGTGAAGTTTTAATTAATAGAATTAATTGGGGGCAATCCACTATTGACGAAAAAACTATTTCTTCTGCGGAAGATAAACTTGAGTTTGGAAATGAGATTTATTTCACTCTTGGCAAAAGGAATGAAATAAAGAAGAGAAGCAAAGATTATAAAAGACTAAATAGAGAATTTAAAAAATTGATTTTCCTAGGGGATAGTGAATCTAAGAAAGGTAATTTTGATAAAGCTGAAAAATACTATTTAGCAACTAAGGAATTAAAATATACCAAAGGAAATAAATTTATACCAGATAGTAATTATGGAAAAGTTAGGCTTGCAAATTTATACAGGATTCAAGGAAGAATTGAAGAATCTGAGAAAATTTGTTACCCAATAATCCGTTCAACGCCTAATCCTTTCGCATATCTGTGCCTTTGTATTTGTAAGTTATGGAAAGGAGATTTTTCTGAAGCTAAGGTATTAATTGATAAGTGTTTAGAATATAATCCTTCATACCTCAATGCTTACCTTTGGAAAACTAGAATATTATTACATATTCAAGACTTTGAAGAAGCAAGTTCTGTGTTAAAAAAAACAAAGTTTAAAAATTTAGGAGAAAATAGTAGTGTTTTATATTTTCTCCTAAATTATGGGATTGCTAAGAATGTTACTTCCAACTCTATACGAAGTAACCCAAATTATTGGCATACTAAACTTATGAATTTTATTTCTAATCAAGGGAAAAGAGTTTCCAAACAAACAATGCCCTTGATACTAATATATTTAAAAAAGCTTAATCAAAAAGAAAAAGAATTTAAAGAACTCGAAACCTTTTATCTTAACAACCAAAAAATATCAAAAGGAATTAATATTGATATGTTTTGGTGGAAAGAACTTATTTAAGCTACCGTGGTGGAACTAGGTAGACACGCAGGATTCAAAGTCCTGTGTCCGAGTGTTGCGAACATTGATATACTAGTACGTAAGCAGCCTAAGGACTTGGGGGTTCGATTCCCTCCGGTGGTACAAAATTAGAAAGAGAAAACGATACCCAACAAAAGCTAAAACAGCAAGTGGGGCTATGCGCCCCACCTGCGTTTAGCCAAACCGTTGAACAAAATTAAAATAAATAAAAATAAAAAATAACGAAATAAAATATCAAAACTAAAAGACATACTATACGAGAAATACTAGAAAAGTTCT
>CAZXYA010000971.1:0-2377 GCA_964644655.1 uncultured Saprospiraceae bacterium
AATATTTGCTCATTTCCTTCTGGTAAAGTGTATTCAACGACCGCTTCACTTTTGTTTTGACATAAAATAACGCCTATAGTTTTATTTTCTTCTGGTAACTTTATTTCTCTATCATAATAATGAACATACATTTGCATCTGTCCAATATCTTGATGTTTCAATTCTCCAATTTTTAAATCAAAAAGCACAAAACACCTTAGAATACGATTGTAAAAAACTAGGTCAATCCTAAAATGCTTATCATCAAAAGAAATCCTTTTTTGGCGAGCCACAAAAGTAAATCCAGTACCCAATTCTAGTAAAAAATATTCTAGTTTATTGATTAATTCCTGTTCCAATTCGCTCTCAGAATAAGATGGATGTTCAGGTAATCCCAAAACTCTAAAATATAGGGGTCTTTAATGGCATCTTTAGGCTTTTCTAGTATCAATCCTTTTTCGGATAATTCTTTTACTTTATCCTTATCTCTACTTAGTGTTAATCTAGTATATAATGCTGAATTGTACTGTCTTTTTAATTCATTAACACCCCACTTATTCTTTATCGCCTCAATTTCATAAAATCGCCTTTCAGCTTCATTCTCAATTCTTACCAATGTCAAATAGTGAGACCAACTTAACTGAAAATCAAGGGGTTGCAATTTCGCAGAAGGTTTCTGCGTTTTTGAATAAATAATATAAAGTTTTCTCATTTGTTCAAGATTTCGCCTTGAGAAACCCCTGCCAAACTCTTTTGTTAATGCGCTGGAAAGCTTTCCCAGTAAATTAGTTCCATACTTTGCTCGATGTTTTCCTTCCTGTTCTTTTTCTACTATCATTTTGCCTACTTCAAAATAGGCAATTACCATTCTCCTATTGACGGACTGTACTGCTTCTTGTCTAGCTACTTTTAAGAGTTCGATTATCGCTTTGTAAAAATTATTTTCTGTTGGTAGATTACTCATAGTTGTTGTTTTTCTATTTTTGGATATAGGGTATTATTATTTGGCCTTCTTTTAGTACGAAATTCATATTTGATATTTTATTTATTTGTGTGATTTTTAGTTTTAGGAGCTATAAATTTTAGTGCTTATAGAAAATTTATTTGTACACATTTTTTATATATTCTTTTTTCCTAGGTTTTTGACTTTCAAATGATTCAAATTTTACATCATTATAAAACATTTGAACACCAAATGTCTTAATAATCCCTTGAGGCAAATTCTTTACAAGATTATATTTTGTAATTAATTCATTATTCAATGAGGAACGAAATTTACTATTCTCCTTAAATTTTCCTTTTATTGAATCAGCTTGATATTCCCATTTATACCCAAGACTTGATAATGAATTATACCACAAAACACCTTGCTCATAAGTAGAGAGTTGTGCTCTTAATGTTTTTACGTAATCATATTTTTCTTGATATGATAAAAATGTCTGTTTATTTACAAAATGTACTAATTGATACAGATGCCTAAAATAATGACCTAATCTAATTTGATGACCTCCATAATATTTGTAATTATAACCTTTTCCTATTATAGTATTATAATTACTCTTTCGTTCTTCTGCATCCCATTTTGCAGATTTGCTTTTCAAGTGGTTAATTAATGGTTTGAAATCATTATAATTATATTTTTTATTGATAGCAATTTCTAGAGGATTTTGACTTTCATCGCTTAGTCCATAATAAACAATTAAATAGGCTATATCCAATATTAGTAGATTATTGTGTGGGACATTTGGCCTTTCCTTTTTAATTCTATTATAAAAGTCTTTGAGAGGTTTATTTTCTTCAAGATAATTATTTATACTAGGAAAACCTCTTCTACTATAATAATTATTTATATCAGTATTTGCCTTTTGGATTTCACGAAATATATGAAGCATTACTTTTTCACCTTCTACTATTTCTCCACTTTTACTAGTAGGCGGTTTATAGCTAAAATTTGCTATATTTTCTCGATGAAAAGATAATAATTGAAAAAATCTTGATTCGAATTGAGACCTTTCATAAGAGTATAATTGATTTCGGATAGTAAAGTATAGTAATACAATACTTAAGAACGATAATATACCTCCTATCAAATCTCCAAATTGTGAACCCTTAGACCAATCTATTTCTGAACTATTTTCCCAAGGCCAATTACCAACTACCTTTATTATAAGCCAAAGTGAAACTATAGAAGCTAAAATAATAATAAGAGTTGGAATGGTATGTTTATTTCTGAAAATACTCATCTTGAATTATTTGGTTATACTAATTCTATTCAATATGTTAAGCCTTTAAATCAAGGAATTATCATTTATCGCCCCTCTAACAATTCCCAATAAGTCTCAAAATTCCCCGATTCTTGAAGATTGCATCCATAGCCGTCAGGCTAAGAAAATAGTTA
>CAZXYA010000972.1:0-2376 GCA_964644655.1 uncultured Saprospiraceae bacterium
TTAGGACTTTAGCTCCTTTTAAATTCATTTTTTTTAACATAATCATTTAATTTAAAGTTTAACAACGTGATATTATATTTTCAAGTTAATCACGATGTACTCATAATTAATACGTTAATAAACGCAATTTTATAAATTTAATGCACTTTTTTATTTTATAATAAATTGATTTTCAATAATTTATTTCTGGAATTATAAAATCTATATAAATAAGGTGCTTTAACGGGATTTACGCAGTTTCATCTTGTCAGAAAAGAGAAATTCATTTAATCACTTTGGGTTTAATTCCCTGAAACTTGCCTCGGGTTTTAGAGAAAAGTATGAAAACCATCGGTTTTCATCTAATCAAAAACTATCTTCTACTAAATACCTTGTGGGCTTACCCTGAGGGTTATTTATCACAAAACGGCATACAAATTGTTTACCAAAAACTTTGGATTTATATTTTTAACTAAAAAATATATATATGATAAGCACTATATATAGAATGTTTATACACACAAAAATTTATATTATGGAAAAAATCACATTAACGTTCTTTGCTTTTATACTATTATTTTCCTGTCAAAAAGAAAAAGCGGGATATGAAATTAGTGGAATTTTAAAAAGCATTCCCGATAACAGTGTTGTCTATATTTATAAAAATAAAAAGCATATTGATTCTGCTATAGTTTTTAAAGGGAGGTTTCATCTTTCAGGAAAAGTAGAAAACCCAACAAATGTCGTATTACGAATTAAAAATTCTAACGATGGTACGTCATTCTGGTTAGAAAATAGTAACATTAATTTCGAAGCTGAGAAAGGGAATTTTAGACTTGCAAGAATCACAGGCTCCAAAAGTCAATTTGAGGACGAAATGCTCTCAAATCGATTAAAGGAAAACGAAGTAAAAATGGGGATATTAGAAGATTCATTAGGATCATATTTTGATAAAATGACTGCAGAGGAGAGAATTTCTATGGGTAAGCAAATTGAGCTTCTTGAAAGAAAAGAAATTGATATTTATCAAGATTTTATAAAAGAATGTCCAGATTCTTTCGTCAGTTCTAATAACCTACAGTTTTATGCTAAATATTGGGGGAAAGCAAAAACGCAAGAATTATTTGATCTACTTTCATTAGATAATAAAAATTCTGAATACGGACGCAAAATCTCTAAATATATTGAATTGAATAAAGATCCTCAAATTGGAGATCAATTTGTAGATTTTGAAATGTCAAATCAAAATGGTCAGTTGAAAAAACTATCAGACATCAAAGAAAAAGTTATTCTTCTAGAATTTTGGGCTTCTTGGTGCGCCCCCTGTATAGAGGAAAACCCTAATCTAGTCAAAACATATCAGGAATTTAAGCCAAAAGGTTTTGAAATATTTGCAGTTTCATTAGATCAAAATAAAAGAAATTGGTTAAAAGAAATTGAAAAGGGCGGGTTAACATGGGAGCATCTAAGTGATTTGAAAGGAAAGGAAAGTGAAGCCTCACTAATCTATGGAGTTGATGCAATACCTGATAGTTTTTTGATTGATCAAAATGGAATAATAGTTGGACGAAATTTACGCGGAAAGAATCTGAATATAAAATTAGCAGAACTATTAAATTAACGTGAGTTCGACGTAATTTCTTTAGAGCAAATCACTTAAATTCGTTTCAACAAATAATTAAATCACTAATTATAAGTTTATTATGTTCATTTTCTTTGCTTGTCCAAAGAAAATGAACCAAAAGAAAAGACACTTTTTCCAAGGTATTTTTTCGCTTTTAGCGAAAAATCACAAATCTTTACCTAAATTTTTTCCAAGGCTTCAAAAATTCTTAACGGTATTGGCCTTCGCACCAACTCGCTCAGAACTTCGTTCTGCCGTATACTGAGGAAAAAGATTTTTTCTTACCTAATTCTTATATCGAACTGACGTTAAATTGGATAAAAAACAAAAATAGGCTGTCTATGGTAGGGACAGCCTATTTTTTAATTATTAAAATCTACAGAAATTTTCAATAAATACCTGTCCGTTTACTTCAAACGTTATCCCACAACCTGAACTGCAAAAAGGACAATCATTGTCACTGGAACACTCAATAAATTGAGGTTGACATCCTCCCCAGAAACCTCCAGAGATTCCTTTTTGTTCCCTTTTGGTAAGTGTCTTTACACCTTTTAAGTGTAGTGTTTTCTTTAGCATGAGAAATGGTTTTTAGTGTTAAAAATTGAGTTTGAATAATAACGATAATCACTTTTCTAAAAAAAAGTGATTTAATCTGAGTTTAACTAAACTCACAAAGATCGTTGAAGAAAATAAATTCTCCCTGAGTAACTTCTACATGTACACCACATCTGCGATTACAAGGACAGTCGTTATCACTAAAGCATTGGGCAAAT
>CAZXYA010000973.1:0-2376 GCA_964644655.1 uncultured Saprospiraceae bacterium
GACTATTTATTTTTGCCTATCAAGAATCTAGCATCAAGTATCTAATGTCCACTAGTAAGCGGTAAAGAAAACCAAAATTGCTATATTGTTGTATTATAGCGTGTTACGGTAACAATTCAGCAATAAAACAATAAAAAAAATTTCGACTACCTATTTGATTTAAGTTTATTTATACCCTTTTTACCCAATCCCTATACCTCGCAATTTAGTAGCATCAGTATTTCTTTCAATTTAAATCGAAAGTTTCTGAAAATTTTTTATTATTCAAAATCTCATTTAAAATCATTTCGCTTTTATTTTTTGTTTCTTTAAAAGGATGTTCCTTAAAGAGTTTGTGATAAATAAGGTCACTTTCATTTAGCATATTATCAACTTGATTTTCTGATATTTCGTAAATACGTTCCTTAAAATTAGTATTCCATTTCAGCGTATCAGGATTTACAAAACCACCTTCGATAAAACCTTTTGTTTTTTTCGGACAGCGACATGGATTATTTTTGTTGACTAATCCACATTTATTAGTCATCCACTTGTATAAGTCTTTTCTTCCTCTTGAAAGTCGCTTTCTAAAGTTAGCAGGTGTAATATTAAAAATGTCAGCAGCAAGATTATGGTCTATATTGAATAAGTCGCCAATTATATACGTTAACCGTTGTTCTCTGTTCAAGCACATGAGCATACCAGACATACAAGCAACCTTAGTTTCTTCAAATAATTCTTCTTTCTTTTGTGCTTCAAAATCTGTCAATTCACCGTCAGGTATATTTTCAATAATGTCGAAAAAAGTAGTAAAACCATTGGTGACCACTTTTTCGGGACCACTTTTTTTAGCATTTAAAAAATGATTGAACACAATCCGATACAGCCAAGTTCGCAATTTAGATTTTTGTGAATTGTAACTATCTATTTTGGTAATCAATTTGATGGTTACTTCTTGTGCCGCATCTTCTGCATCTTGCAAATTATTGAAAAATTTTAACGCTACGTTGTATATATACGGATAGTGCCGCTCAATCAATTTTTCAAGTGCATCTTTATTGCCTTTTTTTATGAGTTCAATTAATTGTAAATCCTCATATTCGTGATAATTATTTGATTGTAGCATATTGATTTTTTATTCGTAAGAAATTCCTTTTTTATCAAATTCTTTTTTTTCTTTCTGGCTCATAGTATTGGCATCGAGCCAATAAGTTACGCCACATCTGGAAGTTGCAACAGTACCCAAAATCATCAATGCAAGTATTGCGAGAGTAGTACCTATTATCCCTGAAACAAAACCAAAATACCAACTACTTATTACAATAACTGCTATAATAGTCCTGATTATTCTATCCATCTTTCCTAAATTTCTATTGAAAGTATAGGATAATCCTTTTATAAATCTATTCATGATGATTATTTTTTTGTTAATTAATTTTTGCATCACCAACTTGTTCAACCTCCTTTAATGGGAATAATTCCTCTTGCGGAAAAGCATCAAATTTGTAATCGTTTAACTCAAAAGTATAAACATATTTTTTTGTGCTTTTAGGTTTACCCAATTGAATGGTTACAAAACTTGGTAAATAAGAACCATTGGAAGTAAGTTTTCGCTCTGTTTGTATGGTAGCACCTTTCATACCAGGAGGCATGGGTAAGAAAAAATCATTAATAGTTATTTCGGTTAGGTCTATCATTCCTGTTTGCTTATTAATGTAAACAAGCCATTGGTCATGTTCTTTATGAGGTGCATCTTGCCCCCAAGTAGCATAAACTAAATCATATTGTTTTCCATTAAACGCTGTTTCTCCTGCATAGCGAATAATGTCTGCACCAAGTAATCGCATTGGGGCTTCGATGACATAATGATAGGTGGCTAAACCCCAATTATATCGTTTGCTTTTTTTAGTTTTCAAGTCTTCTTTCTTCTTGAATCTATAATCCTTCCAAGACTGCAAACCATAGGTTTTGCCTTTTTTACGACCTTCCAAATAAGTCACTTGCCCAGTAAAATCATTTGTACTAAACCTAAATCGGAGTTTTTTTCCTTTATTGCCAGGCAATGCATTCATTGGCATAATTGTCCAAGGGAATTTCCATTTGAATAGACTCCCCACTTCATAGTTAGTCGTTTTCTCAAGTTTATCATAACCCATTTCTAAATACGCATTCTTTAATAATTCTTTACCTTTTTCTACATCAGAAGATGTATCGTTCTTTAGAGCATAATCTGTTCTAATGTCAACGGTTTTACAAGAACTTATTGCCAATGCAAATAATAATAGCAAAGTAGAAGGGAAGTTCAGTTTTCTAGTAATTGAGGTTAGTAGTTTTTCTTTGTGAAAATTCATCTTGAAATTTTTTAATGATTAATAATTTTCAAGTGATACAAAGAAC
>CAZXYA010000974.1:0-2373 GCA_964644655.1 uncultured Saprospiraceae bacterium
CCAAATAGTATTGCACACACAGGGGCTTTAGGTCCTGATGGCGTGAATGGATTGGTTTATGTGTCTAATATTACTAGAGAAGAGTTTGCGGACCAAGGCGAACCTGCTCAACAAGGTAGTTTGATGGGTTACTGGTTATTAGATGATGGTACGCTACAAGCAATTGATGGCGCATGGAGAGCTTTAGCCAATAGACCTTCTGCCGTACAATTTTCTCCAAACGGAGACTTCTTAGTTGTTGCTTCTATCAACGCAGGTTCTTCCGCATTAGCAAGTGATGACCAAAACGAAATCGTTGTTTACCGAGTCAATGCCAATGGTACATTAAGCGAAGATATTACAGCAGGTGCTACTTCTACCCTTAGATCAGATGGAACTGGTAGAAATAATGGTAGAAATCTTCCTTCTGCAATTGGTTTCCAAATCGTAGGCGATAATTATGTAGTCGTCACAGAGGCAAGAGAATTCCAACCAGATGGTACACCTCCTGCTTTCCCTGCACTACAAGATGGTTCTGTTTCCACTTGGCAAATTACAGCTGGTGGTGGTTTAACACCAATTAGCTTGGATGTCGCATCAGGATTAAATAATACAGGAAGAACAGCTTGTTGGTTAGATTTCACCGCAGATGGTAATGCCTTCTTTGTGTCTAATGCAATTGAAGCTGGTTTGGCTTCTTATAGTTTCAATGACGGAGTAGTTGAATTATTAGATCAAACAGCGGCACAAGGCGTTGGTGCAACAGGCAACACTACAGACCCAGCAGCAGCCTTCGGAACAACCCAAGGTTGGATTGATATGTGGATTTCTGATGATGGACAGTTCCTTTACCAACTACATGGTTTAGCTGGAACAATTGGCGTCTATCAAATTGATGGAACTAGCTTAACACTAGTAGAAGAAATAACGGGTGACCTTCCTGCGAATAATACCCAAGGAATTGTAGCACTATAAAAAATTATAACGGACAAGCGTTGTGAATAACTTTACCGCAATGAAAAATTATTGAATAGGCCCATTTGTAAATCATATTAGCTACTACTTGCGACTAAAAATCGCAACGCTTAATCCTAGATTTTTTTTATTGAGATTTATATTTAATACTAGAACCTTAGTCCTTTCGTAGGATTAAGGTTTTTTTGGTAGTAAGCTCTCTTTTTTATCTGATAAATTCCAATCACCTTATTTTATCCGTTCATAAACCTTAAAAACATACCCATATTCATTCTTTTCATCGGGTTGATGTGCTTCTGATGAAATTTCTTTCCACTCCCCTACTGGCAATTCAGGGAATTTCACAACTGGTTTATCTTCGGCAATATCAATATCCACTTCTGTAAGGTATAGTCTATCCAATAATGGTAAGGCTAAATCATAAATTTGTCCACCGCCGATAATAAAGGCTTCTTCTTCCCCATTATCTTTCGCCAAATTTAAAGCATGGTCTAGCGAATGCGCCACCAAACAATTGGTCGCAATAAAGAACATATCTCTGGTCAGCACCACATTGGTCCGCTTGGGCAAAGGCCGCCCAATAGATTGGAAAGTCTTGCGCCCCATGATAATATGATGATTTAAAGTGGTTTTTTTAAAATACTTTAAATCAGCTGGTAAATACCAAGGAATATCATTATCGCTGCCGATAACTCGGTTGTTAGAAATGGCAACTATTGCAGAAACGATCATTCGTAATTTTCAATTTATAATTTTCAATTTTCAAGTGCTGTTTGCATCAGAACCCGTTGACTTTAAGTCCTATAATTTTCTTCCACACTACAATATTACCACAATGCATAGCAATATGAGTAGTTAAGTGATGCGCAAACCAAGCATCAAAAGTGGTGAATATCCCACTTAATAAACGACTCGGATGCTTCCCTTCCCGTTGTGCCTTACTCAAATTTATATAAGCTTCTCCTAAGATTCTATATCTCTTATCAAGCGTATTTAGTAATACTTCCTTATTAGGTAAATTGGACAGAGCATCTATTTTACCAGTTGTGTTTCTAAACCACTTTATCCAATGTTCATCCAATTTTTCAAAGGCTTTTTTATCCGCCAATTGATTAATCAAATCATCTGCTTCCACGCAAATATGCCCAAGTATCCAGCCAGCAGAATTGAATCCCTCCAATTGTTTTTCGTATAATTTTTCATTTGGTATATTTTCCACTAATCGGTTCACATACAATAATTGCAAGTCTAGTAATTGTAATACTGTATTTTTGGTTATTTTATTGATCATTATTGTTTGAGAATTAGTGTATTTATAACTTATAACTTTGAAACCACCCTAAAATTTAACTACCTAATGTTTGGTAGGCATATTTAGTAAAATAAGCTTAAATGGTGGGCGATACTTTGAAAGTATCG
>CAZXYA010000975.1:0-2370 GCA_964644655.1 uncultured Saprospiraceae bacterium
CTTTTAGAGGAGGTTTTTCCATTTGGCACAACCAACCACGGATAAAAATTCCAGCTACTTCTAACTTAAGAGCTGGCGATAAAGTCAATATCAGCTATTATCATACAGCAGTTCTGGAAAATCAACAATTATCTATTTCTTTAACCGAGCCTGGTGCCATTGATATTGCGATTAATCAACTCGCCAGAATTAGGGAGGTGATGCAGCAAAAAAATATGTTTCAGGGTTGGTATTTTGGGCATGATGAAATACGAATGAATGGCTGGGATAACAGTCCTAATTTCGGTTCGCCTGGAGCTAATTTAGCCTATAATATGCGGCAAATTTACAACCGCTCAAAAGGAATAGATGGCAATGCCAAATTGATGGTTTGGTCAGATATGTTTGATAGATATCATAATGCAAGTAATGAAGTGCTTCCTTATTATTTGGTCAATGGCAGTTGGGAGGGTAGCTGGGAAGGACTTCCCTCAGATGTGACCGTTTTCAATTGGCAGTTTAGAGACGGAGTAAATTCTGCCAATTTTTTTGCTAATCGAGGGCATGAACAAATTATATGTGGCTATTACGATTTAGAGAATTTTTATACTAGAGACTGGCTAAGAGATATAGAAAACACGAATGGCATAAAAGGAGTAATGTACTCGACTTTCATAAAAGATTATTCCCAATTAGAAACTTGGGCAGATTACGTTTGGGGAGGCTGTAATTTTTCACCTCCCCCACCCCCTATAACTACTACAAATCAAAACCAAAATAGAGATTGCAAATCGATTCAACTGTCTACAGAAGGATTGAGTATTAAATTAACTAATATTCCTGCTAATGCAAAAATTGAAATTGCCAATGGTCCAAGTTGGATTCCTAGTTTGGTTTGTGAAAACAATTGTTCCGCAGAAGAAATAATAGCTAATTTATCAGCACAAGCATACCTTTTCACCATTCAAACGTTTAATCCTTATTGTTATGAGCAATACAGGGTAAGGCCAACAGGTAACGCTTGTAATGATGCCGATGGAGACAGTATCTGTGATGAAGTGGATAATTGTCGGAATACACCAAATAGAGACCAAGCAGATAGCAATGGCAATAATATTGGAGATGCTTGTGAAACTACTAATAATAGTGATTGCCGAGGTTTGACCGTAATTGGGAGAAGCAATCAGATACAATTAAGCAATATACCGACTAATGCAAAAATTGAGCTCGCGAGTGCGGCTACCAATTGGTCACCTTATTTGGTATGTGAAGGCAATTGTAGGTCAGAACAACTCATAAGCAATTTGGGTCAGGGGGAATATGTCCTCACTACTCAAACTTTTAATCCCTATTGTTATCAGCAATATAGGGTCACTTTAACAGGTAATACTAGCTCTTCTTGTAGCGATATAGACGGAGATGGTATCTGTGATTTGGATGATAATTGCCCAATGATAGCCAATAGCGACCAAGCCGACAGTAATGGGAACAACATAGGAAATGCTTGCGAAGACATAGCGACTCCTACAAATTGTCATGAAATTACACTTAATGTGGAAGGTAATAGATTAAGGATAAGCAATGTGCCATTAGGTACAAATATAGAATTGGCGAATCAGTCAACTAATTGGTCTCCAATCCAACTTTGTGGGGAAGATTGTGTGGTAAACTACTTGAGTCCGGGAGACCATATTATTACTATTCAAACAACCAATCCTTATTGTTTTCGCCAAGAACGAATAACTGTTTTCAATAATCCTAATAGCAGTCGAAGTAACCAATTAGAATTGGTCGCTTATGAGGCCAAACGGCAAGTTGTTTTAGAATGGGCAACAAATAGTTCTTATAAAACTGCCTATTTTGAGTTAGAAAAATCAGTTGATGGCATAAATTTCGAAAAAATAAAGCAGATTGAAAATGATATTTATGAAGACAAAATGGAAGTTTTTGAGGAGGTAGATTTGAATCCTGTAGTTGGTACTAATTATTACCGCCTCAAGCAGTTCTATTTCGATGGCGACTTTGATTATTCAGCTACTAAATTCATTGATTACCAAAAGAGTTACGATCATATTGAAGTATTTCCGAATCCACTTCAAAATGAGTGCTTCATTACTATGAAAAATTGGGAGGGAATAGCCGTACATTTAAAACTGGTCAATCAATATGGTCAAGTTGTGAAATCAGAAACTATCGACTCTACTCATTCCTCTCTTGTCCGTATGGAAATAGGAAATGTCGCTAGTGGATTGTATATGTTGAGCCTACAACCTCAAAATGGAGGGAAAGCTATTAATCGAAAATTAATTGTTAACAGATTGTAAAAAAAAAATCTTATAAGGGACTTAGTAGTGGGACAAAAATAAACGTACAAATTTTTTTGAGCTTTTA
>CAZXYA010000976.1:0-2338 GCA_964644655.1 uncultured Saprospiraceae bacterium
GTAGATTCTTTATTTACTTTGGATAAATTTAAAGGAGAGCAAAATTTAAACTTCCCTTTATTATCAGATTTTAATAAGCGAGTCTCTAAAAAATATGATTCTTTATACAAGGATTTTGTATTGGGCATGAAAGGTGTTTCTAAGCGGTCTGCCTTCGTGATTGACGGAAAAGGAGTGATACAGTATGCAGAAGTATTAGATAGTGCAGGAGATTTACCTAACTTTGAAGCAGTAAAAGCAGCTTTAGCGAATTTGAATTAAGTAAATAATGGTTATATTACTGTATTGTTTTATTGTTATCAGCTTAATTCAACAATAAAACAATATAACCATAACAATAAAATTAATAACATACTCAAACAATGACTAAGTATTCAAGCGCTGTAGAAGAATTGGAAGAAGTAGCAGTAGAAGAAATTGAAGATGTGGCAGTCGGTATGCCTTCCTTATTAGTAGTTTATAATGACGATGAAAATACCTTTGATTGGGTGATTCAATGTTTTATGGACGTCCTTAAATATTCTAGCCAACAAGCAGAGCAATTGGCAATGATTATTCACTTTAAAGGAAAAGCAACCGTCAAAACAGCGCCTAAGCGAGAACTTCGACCAAAGAAAGACGCTTTGATTGATAAAGGTCTATCAGCAGTAATCGAAGATTTATAATCAACATTTTCTTTCCTTTTATTCTTATTTTTTAGCGTTTGTCTTTTTAGGCAATCTTAGTTGAGTATTGTGAAAATAGTGCTATCGAATGTTTTTCGATAGCACTATTTTTTTGCTTTGAACATCCGTTTAATTTTATTCCTTTTTTACTGTTTTGTTATACAAAGGCTCCACCATTGGCAGGATTACCTTTCCCCAAGTGATGAGATTTTCTATCAAATGAGGGGCATTCATTTTTTTTATTTTCACTACCTCCCAACCTTGTGCGATATAATAATCGACAGGCTGAACATTTTGACTTGGGTTGTACCAGAATTTCTGTTTTAGCTTTCGATTTTTTAATTTGTAGATATAGGTTATTGGTATCGCCTCTAGTTTTTCCGTTGAAGTTTTTGGTTGGGCACTTGTTGCTGTAGGAGTAGCTTGAGTAGTAGACAAACTATCGGTAGTGTTTGTTTTAATAACGGATGCTTGAGCAGTTAATATTGGTAATCCAAATAATAATAGACTACAAAAAATGGATAATCTTTTCATTTGATGATGCATTTAAAATACCTTGAATATTAGGAAGAATGATTGATGCTTCATTAGTTTTCAAGGTATAAAGGTGTTAAAAAAATCATATGTCAAAACTATTAGATTTCGTTGATTATAAAAAAAACGCTTTGTAGATGCCCTATTTTTCTTTGTGGATAGACTATTGAAGCTAATTTTAGTGCTTTGATGTCTGTTTTGGAGAGGTGGAAATTGAAAATTATTATAAAAATTGAAAACTTTCCCAATAATACCCTACATTCACTACCAATTCTCTAATCATTAACCAACGAATTATGAACAAGCCAATTTCCTTGTTTCCTTTACTCATTATTTTCTTCCTATTTTTCAATTTTACCCAAACTGGATTTACGCAAAATAAATCAGAACCTGCCGTTGACGAAAAATTCTATGATCAACTCCAATGGCGAAATATTGGGCCCAATCGAGGTGGTCGTTCCTTAGGTTGTATGGGCAGTCCAGGGCGACCGAATGAATATTATTTTGGCGCAACAGGTGGAGGTCTTTGGAAAACAACAGACGGTGGTCAAGAGTGGTTTCCAGTAACCGATGGGCAGGTGACCAGTTCATCAGTTGGTGCAGTAGCAGTAGCAGAAACCAATCCAGACATTGTATATATAGGCATGGGCGAAACCCAATTAAGAGGGAGTATCACCCAAGGAGATGGCGTTTATAAAACCAAAGACGGCGGCAAAACTTGGCGACATTTAGGTTTAGCAGAAACCCAAGCAATTTCAAGAGTTCGAGTACATCCAACCAACCCAAACATTGTATATGTAGCAGCCTTAGGACATCCGTATGGAGATAATGAAGAAAGAGGGGTTTTCCGAAGTATGGATGGCGGAAATACTTGGAAAAAGGTGTTATATGTAAGCGATAAAGCAGGAGGGGCAGATTTAATTATTGATAGAAAAGACCCGAAAATAATTTATGCGACCACCTGGCAAGTCTATCGAAAAGCATGGAAAATGTGGGGCGGTGGACCAGATTGTAAATTATTTAAATCTTTAGATGGAGGTGATACTTGGATAGAATTGCAAGCCAACCCAGGGATGCCAGAAGGCCCAATTGGTAAAATAGGCATCACTGTTTCACCAGTCGACAATAATCGGTTATGG
>CAZXYA010000977.1:0-2336 GCA_964644655.1 uncultured Saprospiraceae bacterium
TTGCGAGCACTATTAATAAAGATTTACTAAATGCTCAGGGATTAGCGGTTAGTATCTAGAAGAATAGAGAAGCGAGAGCAGAGAAAAGATAGGTTTCGTTTAAAAAACAATGAAATTTCGTTGTTTGCAAACGATAGCTGTCTCTCTTCTCGCATCTCTGCTCTCTGTTCTAATAAAAATAAACAAACTGTAACATCGACTACTATTTCGACGTTATGAAAACTACACTAATGTATTGCTGAATTATATTTCACAATGTTGTAACCATGTGTATTAAAAAGGGCTCGGGATTTATTCCTAGCCCTTTTTTGATTTCTCTTCCTTTATTAAATGAGGTCTATTATTACTGTTAATATTGTTTTTAGCAAATTAAAGAAAACACAGCTAGTTATTTTTCATTAAATTTGTTTTACTTACTGAAAAATTACTAATCAATATTTGAATAAAAACATGAAGGTTAACCATTTATCATCTTTTAAAATTTTCAATTTTAAAAGATTTAAAAGCCTTGAAGTAGAGAACATTGGTCAAATCAACTTAGTAGTTGGCAAAAATAATGTAGGAAAGACAAGTTTCTTAGAATCTCTATTGTTTTCTGAAGATCGAGTAGAATTATTAAAAAACTATCACAAAACATTATGTTACAGAGAACTACATATTCATCCAGTTCCTGAATTTGAAAATGGACAAATCCTATCTTTGAATTTTCCTGAAGAAAATTATCTATCGTATATACTATCAGATATCAATCAACCTTTTGTGATTGAATATAAAAGCACAAAATCTGATTCTCCTATAGAAATCAAAATTGAATCGGTTAATTACTCAGATTTATCAGATGAAGAGAGAAATTACTCCCATTCACCTCTTCTCCCTAATTATAATCCACAAGACTGGATAAGGTTCTACATTAACGGTGAACTAAAAGAAGTTGACTGGCTAGGAATAGACGAATTAATGATCCATAAACGATATATTCCTTTCATTCCTATGAATAGAGGATATAAAAAAGACATGATTAATATTTATAATTCTAAAATTCAAAAAAGTAAATCAGCAAGAAAAGCTTTTAAAGAAAATTTAAAAATATTAATTCCTAACTTAGAAGAAGTTTTGTTAACAAAGGTAAATGATTCTGAAATGTTATCAATAAACCTTGTTGAAAGAGATGATAATATACCTATTACAAACTTAGGTGATGGCACTGTTAGGCTTGCAAGAATATTACTTGAAATCACTCAAAGTAAAAACCGTAGACTTATGATAGATGAAGCTTCAATTGGAATTCATCACGGAAAGCTTGTGGATTTTTGGCTAATAATTATAAAAGCATGTCTAAGAAATAATGTACAATTATTTGCCTCTACTCATAGTTATGAATCATTAGAAAGTTTTATCAAAGCTTCAAAAAAATATGAAGATCAAAAAATACTTGACAAAATAAAATGTATTCAAATTACAGATATCAAAAATCAAGAGTTAACAAAAACGAAAACTTATACTTTTTCTTTCAAAGAATTTGAATCTATACTTTCAACTAAAACAGAAATTCGAGACTAATGAATGATTTTAAATTAATAGTTGAAGGAACAGGTGATCAAAAATTTATTATCGATTTTGTTAAGATTCATTTCAACATTGATATTAGTAAAAAAGATGTTATTGATATTGGGGGAATTACAAATTTTTTAGATTATCAACAACTTTATAAAAAGAACACTGACAATGGTGGGATAAACTTAGCCATTCTTGACGCTGACTACGTTGAAAACGGAGGTAGTTTTGCAATAAGAATGAAGCATTGGACTAACTTGATTAAAAAAAATAGTATATCTATGGATATTTTTTTGTTTCCTAACAATCAAGATGATGGTGATTTGGAAACTTTTTTAGAAAATACAATAAACAAATCTCATCAAGAGATATTTACTTGTTGGCAAAATTATGAGGCATGCATAAGCAATATATCTGGAACAGACTATACTATTCCAGCAAAGAAATCAAAAATATATTCCTTCCTTGAGTGCTTACTTCCTAATACAAAAACTGGAAAAGATCTAGTAAAAGATCCTAATAGAGATTATGCAAATAAAGATCACTGGGAGCTAGATAATTTGCAAAATTCATATGTATCTTCTCTCAAATCCTTTTTAGAAAAAGCGTTTGTATAACCATAATCTATTAAAACTAAAAAATTGAGTCCCAGAAAATACTTTCCCTCAAATTTCTTGTTATTTTAAGACGGGACATGATCCATACAAAAAGGGCTGATAGTAAAAACTATCAGCCCTTTTTTAAACAATCCTAAGACTATTCTACCTATCCACCAAAATCAT
>CAZXYA010000978.1:0-2328 GCA_964644655.1 uncultured Saprospiraceae bacterium
GTTTTTGTTGTACTACAAAAAATATTAGACTGTTTTCTGTCAAGAACTATTTAATTCCTAGACCACTAGTTATTCCTCATAATGCTTATTAGCTCGCCGCAATTTATTCCAAATTCTATCCTTTAAAGCTTGTGGTTGCAACACAATCATAGAATCGCCAAACCCTAAAATCTCTCGTTCCAACTCAAAATTGATTTGAACCTTGATAGAAATGACAATGCCTTTATCGCGTTTTTCAATTAATTCTTGACTGGGATGCAGGGGCTTGGTCAATACATAAGGCGCATTACTTTGATAAACAAATAGCTGTATTTCTTGTGGCGGTAAAGTTTCACTAACCGTTACCCCAATCACATCTTGGTAATAGTTACTTAAATCTTGGGTATTTTCTCGAAAAGGAAAATTAGCAGATTGGATGGCTTGTATTCTATCCAAAGCTAAAGTCATCAGTCGGGGATAATCTTCTCGAATGCCTAATAAAAACCAGCGATTGCGGTATTCTTTTAATAAATAAGGAAAAAAGGTAAAGACATTAGCTTGGCGGGCTTTAAAAGATTGGTAAGTAATGGTTATCGTTTGTTTTTTTTGAATGGCTTGATAAATGGTATCTAAATAATCTAAACCTCGCAACCCCTCATTTTTCTCAAAATCTATAATCCGTTCTTGTTTATTTTTGGAAGTATAGACCTTATCTTCTAATTTTTGTACCATCCCACTTAATTCTTGGAAATGGGAAAAGCCTTTAAATTGCTTTAATATTTCTACGACTTCTGTCAGTCGATTTAAATCTTGGTCAGTCAATGGGATATTGGTAATGCTATACTCAGGGTCTTCATAGGTATAATATTTTCTATCGACGACAATAATCGGGGCATTATAGCCCAATTTATCCGACCGCATAAGTTGAATATCTGCCTGCACCGTCCTTTTACTCACGCCTTTATCTATCCCTTCATATTCATAAAGGGTATCAGAACAAGCATCAATTAAATCATTTAAAGTCCATTTTCGGAAGCGGTTGCGGAGGCAATTGTCTAGGGTTCTGTAGCGGATTAGGGCGTTGCGATTGACGGGCATAAAAATAGTTAATTAACGGATAATTCGTTGAGCGATAAATGAGGAAATAGGAATTAGGGGTGTTAAGAGAAATTTCAAATGTTAAATTTTTACACAAATTTTGAAAATTCCGAAAAAAAATGATACTAAATAATTTCTCTTAACATCCCTAAATATGAATGATAAATTGTGTATTGCTATTATGTCGTAAAGTTAGATGAATTATTAGGTGTTTTTCATACTATTTTATCTTAAAATTATTCCTTCCTAGTTTTTCTTTTATTAACTATTTTTTAGTGTTCAATAAATGCTTCTGTCGATAGTGTTACCAGCTTAACTGTTGAGTATTTACATATCTTTTTATTTTCTTCTCTTTTTTTGAAAATTATATTTAAGGATAAATTTTTGATAATCAATAGATTATGAGTGTTAGTTGTTTTATTTGAAAATTAATTTTAATAAAATATTTTACTGCGCAAAAATATTGCGTACTACCTTCTCAACTTTGTGTCATCAAAAGAAAAAAAAGCGGAACAAGCAAAAAATAAATAATTTTTTTTAAACCGCTTGGAACTTTATTTAGCAAATTACAATTATTACTCGTCGGAAAGGCAAGGCATTGAAAGCATTTTAATAATGAAAAACCAAATGAAAATCCTTGTCTTTCCGAAACCAAATACCAACAATCATGAAATTTAATTTATTAAAAAGAAAAACCAAACCAACCACTAATTATCAAGGTGCTAAAGCATGGACACTAACACCTGAATTAGAATTGTACACAGCCGTTGTAACTGCTAGTTTAACCAATAAATTTTATGAAAAAGAAGGAAAGCATTTAGAAAGAATCAAACAATTGATTGGAAAATGTGATCCAACTTTTGTGGCTAAATTAGCGATTTATACCAGAGAAAAAATGTATTTGCGTTCAATTCCTGTGGTATTGGTAGGAGAATTAGCGAAGATTCATAGTGGAGATAGTTTAGTTAAAAATACGGTGGCAAGAATTGTTAAACGTGCCGATGAAATCACCGAATTATTGGCGTACTACCAATTTGCGAATGATAGAAAATACACCAAAAAACTAAATAAATTATCTAAGCAAATCCAAAAGGGCTTAGGGGTAGCTTTCAATAATTTTGATGAATACCAATTTGCTAAGTATAATCGAGCTGGAGAGGTGACTTTGAAAGATGCTTTATTTTTGGTTCACCCAAAAGCAAAGGATAATGTGCAGCAAGCGATTTTTGATAAAATTGTCAAAGATACCTT
>CAZXYA010000979.1:0-2313 GCA_964644655.1 uncultured Saprospiraceae bacterium
CGTATCAAAAGATTTAGATACCTTTTAAAAAATTGATATCCCCAAAATGGAAGAAAATCTCAACAAGAATTTTTCAAAAGAATAGTAGATAATGGTTGCAATAAGAATAGATAAAGATAAGAGCCTACCATTAAACCGACACTCAATTTTAGCATCAACTAGCCAGTCCATCAAAAAATCTCAACAAAACAATTCTAAATCATCAATAATCTTTATCTTACGTTTTCTAACTACCACATACTAGAGAAAATCTGCACATTTAAGACTAGACATTGAAAACGAATCAAACATGCAGATTACCAAAGAATTTATAAAACAGCTCCGAAACCGTCTGAAAACGGGTAATAGAGGAACAGCCTATCTAGATGCTACACCTACCACAGGAAAACAAAAAATAGATTTAGATGAACTAAAGGGAAATGATAAGCATCTTGCAAAGGCATTCCTAAATTGGTTATTAGATGGAACGACTCCTACCTTCACTATCCCTAATACATCAGATGCTTTATCCAACCAAGCTATTAGCACCATTGAAAACCTAATTACCAAATCAACTGGAATAGAATTGGAAAGAGGTATAAATACTCTTGCTTTTGGATATCCATTATTGGTTAGAAGAGATAAGAAAGATAGAAAATTGATTGTAGCACCACTATTACTTTGGTCATTGAGGGTTAAGCGGTCTAATAATTCGTGGAAAGTGATTTGTAGAGAGGATGACCTAGTCTATCCTAATGAAGTATTACAAAATCACTTATTTGCTGATTCAACTATTGACATTAAGGATATTACTCAGAATTTTCTAAATCAGGAAGAAATAACCCAAGAATTACTAAAAAACTATTGTAGTTCCATACTACAAACGCTTAATGATAATCTAAGTGACTATCATACAGAAATAGCAACATTTGATTTGATGGAATGTAATTCTATTCTTTCCAAAGAAGAGTTCTTGGCGAAAATAGAAGACCGAAAAGCTAGCATTTATAGTGGTGGAATATTCTCTCTTTTTGAAGCCCAAAAACAAAGTATTATCGAGGACTACGAGGAATTATTGAAAGCGGATAAGCTGGTTTTTAAAGAAGGAGATTATGAAAATATGCCTTTCCAATCTTTATCCTCTGTGGAGACAGACCCTTCTCAACAAGGAGTGTTGAACACTATGAAATTGCAAAGAAATATTTTGATTCAAGGGCCTCCTGGTACAGGTAAAAGTCAGACTTTGAGAGCCATTCTAGTGAATGCTTTGGAAAATGGGAAGAGGACAGTTGTTGTGTGTGAGAAACGGACGGCTTTAGAAGTTTTAGAATCAGGACTTGCAAAAATGAATCTTGAGGACCTTTGTGTATTGATAAAAGATACCAAAAGTGATAGAAAAGAAACAATCAAAAAGGCTAGAAATAAAATTGATAATCTAAAGAATGCTCCTAGAGTTAAGACCACCAAAATTGCTTTGGAGCAATACAATGAAGGTTTACAGAAACTAATTGATACAATCAATGATAGACATAAAAAAATAGGTGAATCCTTATTGGGTGAGCAAGACTGGACAGAAGTTGTAGGTTTGTTGGTAAAAGAAAAAAGAGAAGGCGGTATTAAGGGAAAGAGACCGCTCCCTCCAGCTATTTTTACATATGAAGATGGCGAACTGAACAAATATCTTTACTTCTTGGATAATGCACAGCCTGTTTATGATAATTTTTTTTCTGCCCAACCATATAGTTTTTGGAATTCTGAAAAGCTAGTTGGTACGAATCCTTATGATGTTCAGACTAAAATTAAGGCAGACGTTAATTACTATCTACAAGCATCAAAATTACTGATTGAAGAAATAGAAAACTACAAAGAAACATATTTTAAATTGCGGCTTGAAGAGTTTAATAAGGATAAAATTCCAATCAAAGACGGTATTAGAGAATTGAAGGCAGTCATTCAAAAAAATTCTGCTAATGATGCTTTTTTCGACCGAAAAAAGACTCAAAAATGGTATTATCAGCTCAGTGCAATTTTAAATAAAAGTTACGTAAATACGATTACCGACCAAGACCGTCTTCGGGAGTTATTCGCATGGTTATATGGGCAATTAATTCAATCAGATTTTTTCGGTAGTTTCCCTTTAAATCCTTCTATCAAAGAAAATCTTGAATTTCTGGAAGGATTAGAAAATAAGGTTGTTGAAAAAGAAAAAAATATTCATTCTATTATCCAACAGGAAATTGATAAATTAGATTTTATTAAGGATTCAATAAAGCATACTACCACCGAATATCATCTTTTCATTGAGCGAAGTAAGCAACTTCAGGAAAGAATGTC
>CAZXYA010000980.1:0-2304 GCA_964644655.1 uncultured Saprospiraceae bacterium
TTTTTTACACATTTATTTTTTTATAACATACCTCTTTTGGCGATGATATTGTTAAAAGAGAGATAATTTAAAATAAGGGAACAATGAATATAGGCAGAGGAAGGAAATTGGTAGGGAATGCAAGCATATTTTATCTGATTGGTTTTCAAGTTATCCTAATGGTATTTAAAGTTCCCAATATAGTTTGAATAAAAACAATAAATAGGCTACAATTAGAAAGTGGTATATAAAGTTAAAATGGCTGCATTATATTTAAAGAATTAGGGGAGATTTCATCTTTCTCCTTTGAGGTTTTTTAATCCAAATCTACCTCATTGCTAAAGGTATCTTGCATATGTAAATTTGGGGTAGTTACTATTGGTTTTTTACCCGTTTCATCTATAAACCGACATAAAGCGTCAAACTCGCCTTTGTCATCTATCCACCACCTTGTACTCCAAATCCTATGAAAAGTAAAACCATAAGAAGTCAGCTTTTTTTCTCGATGATAATCATATAAATAAGCTTCCTCGCTATTGTGATTAATAGTTCCGTCACAATCAATAACTATTTTGTGGTTTGAATAGAATAAAATATCCAAAATATAACCTGCATAAGGTTCATTCATCTTTACTTTTTCCGTACCATATTTTTCTACTAATTTTTGATAAATTTCTTGTTTAAAGGTGGAATCCTTACTATCCACACTATTCTCAGTTTGTTCCAATCCTAATAAAGCATTCAAAATAGATTGTCTACTATCATCGTCCCCTTCACTGACTGCTTTGGCATACGCTAAGTAGGCATATAGGATAGCTCTTTTGTTATTCCCATAAGTTTTCAATTCCGTTCTATAATTTAGAAACTCTTTTTCGGGAATGGAAGTACAGAGATAGATTTTACATTTGGCTCTCGTTATTAGTACATTCAAACGCCTGTATCCAGTTTCTCGATTTAACAAGCTAAAGTTTCTAGAGAAGTCACCTGTTGCGTTCTTCCCATAATTGGTCGAGATAATTAACACGTCTCTTTCATCCCCTTGCAGACGTTCTAAGTTTTTTACAAAAAGTGTTCCTTTAGGATTAATGTCAAATTGATTCAGTTTATGGGCGAATTCGCTCTCTGGGTCATCGTTTCTAGCATCATTTATCTTTTTGGCAATTAATTTTTGTTGGCTTTCATTAATAGTTGCTATTCCAACAGTTGGATAAGTGCCATCAGGGTATGGATGGATATTATTTTCCAAAATAGACAGTACCATATCCGCCTCTACCTCATTCACGGTATTTACATAAATGGCATCTGCTAAATGCACAAATACAATAGGTTTATAGTCTTCTACTTTCGGTTGTGGAATTAAGCGCTTTTCGTAAAAAGCATGGTTAGAAAAATCAATTAAGTAGGGATGCTGAGAACGATAGTGGAAATCCAAATTTACTTCCTCAAACCTCATCGTTTCGGCAAAGTCCAATAAAGATTCACTTTTTAATAAAAGGTTTTCTTTTAAATTACTGCCAATATTTTCATCCGAAGGCTTAAAGGTTCTCTCTGCGTCAATTATTGATTTTTGAAAAAGATTAGAGGGTGGCATTTGATGTTTATCCCCCGCAATAATGCATTGTTTCCCTTTTAATAGAGCAGGAAAGGTATCTGGAAGTTGTAATTGACTTGCCTCATCAAAAAGAACAATGTCGAAAAAATCAACTTTATCTTGAAATAGATGGCTACATGCGGTTGGAGTGGTAAGTACTATGGGAAAAATGGTTGTAAACAAGTTCGCGTCGTAATCCGTAATAAATCTGAGAGAATGACGACTTTTATATTTACTGCCTCTTCTATAGTTGTATAAATTCTTTGCAAAGAAACCGTCATGTGTTTGGTTGAATCTGGTGATAGCTTGATATTGTTTAGCCCCCCATAATTTATTGATATACTTGACTTGCCTATTTCCTTTGTTTTCTATCAAGTGACTTATCTTGTCCCAATCCTTATTACTTCTAGGTAATTCATTGGTCGCATTTTTTTGTAATAACGCATCCAAATAATTAACGATAAAGGTTTGTTTCCAGTTAGTTGAATATTTGATTACATCTATAATACTATTTTGTTTCTGAGTAGCCTGATGTCGAAAGTTATACCATTCATATGCAGCATAGAAAGCGGCTTCGTTTTCTATTTTTTCTGATAATGTAAGCGCCAATTTTAAGCCATAAGGACCAATTCTTTCACCTTCAGGGATAGGTTCTTGCTGTATCAACCATTGATTGTTAGACATTCTTTCCTGAAGTTGCTTACTTCGCTCAATGAAAAGATGATATTCGGTGG
>CAZXYA010000981.1:0-2292 GCA_964644655.1 uncultured Saprospiraceae bacterium
TCCTTATTTTTTAATAATAAAAGTATTATTCCATTCTGGAAAGAATAAAATATCCGTGTTATATAATCATCTGTGTTACTTCTGACCGAAAAGTATCATTTCCCAAAACCTTCTCCCCTTATTTTTGTCTTAAAAAGTCATGATATTAATTCCACAACGACTATTTGACAATCCACAAGTAACGACTATTTTAAGAGATGGTAATGTCTGCATTTTAGCTAAAGAATTGACCACGCCCGTTTTACAAAAAGAAGGCTATATTTCTAATCATGTCATTTCCATTTGTTTGGCTGGTCAGCAACGGATTGAGACTTATGACCATGAACTATTTACGGTCAAGGCAGGGGAAGTGTTATTCATTCCTAGAGGGATGTATCATATCACAGATTTATTGCCGAAGGATGGTACTTTCAAAAGTCTATTATTCTATTTTGATGATGCCCTTATCCAAGAATTTTTATCGACCACAAAGGTAACAGAAGTGTCTAGAGAAGCAGTGCCTAATCACCTGAAATTTGGCATCGTCCCCATGTTAGAAATGTTCGCAGAATCCCTGATACATATCTACCAAAATCAACAACTGCGCAATAAAAATTTATTAAACGTCAAGATTTTAGAATTACTTTATTTATTGAATACCCTTGCTGAGGAACAACAATTTGCCAGTTTTCTGTTTCGATTAACTTTGCCACAAAAGCGCAATATTAAATCCTTTATGGAAACTAACTTTGATAAACCTTTAAAAGTGGAAGACTATGCCTATTTAACAGGCAGAAGTCTCAGCACTTTCCGAAGGGATTTTAAGGCGTATTATGATAATACGCCACAAAAATGGCTCAAAGAAAAACGTTTAGACAAAGCAGTTACTTTACTTGCTCAAAAAGAGCTTAGTGTCACTCAATTAGCTTATGAGGTAGGTTATGAAAATATCTCTTATTTTATTAAAGAATTTAAACATAAAGTTGGACAGTCTCCTAAGCAATATATCTTAGCTCAATATCGAAACAACTTACCAAATTAGAAAAGTCCCTCAAAGGACATTTGGCTACAAAATATTACAACTTATTGATTATCAGTATATTAAATCTATATTTTCCTTTTCAAAATTCAAACTTTCTGATTCTATAAAGCGTTATTTGTGAGGTTTTAGGCTTTCCTGTAAGTAAAGCTAAAACCGCTTCATTTCAATCACAAAACATTCATCAATTATGAACAAGATGTTACTATTAACCAGTAAAAAAATTGGACAAGTTTTATTTATTGGTCTTTTATTAAGTGTTGCTACTTTTGGTTTAACTTCTGCTACGGTAGAAGATGCACCAGATCCCCAAGAATTAATTAAAAAAATGGAAACAGCAATGGGGACTTGGAATAAAATGTACGACCTAAAAGACGTACAATTTGCCTATAATTACGAATATCCCGGTCAAAATAAAAGAGACCATTCGATAGAAAGATACATTTTTGAAGGAGAGCATTCTTGGGCAAAATACGATGTACATCAAATCAATGTCATGCCAGACAAAGGTGGTGAAGTCATTCAAAGTTATGTCAATCATAAACCAGCAATGAGTCATGATGGCAAAATGATGGAAGATGCCGCTTCTGTAGGATTAAGCCAATTTTTAAGAAAAGCCAATTATTATTGGTTCACCATGATGTATAAATTAAGTGACCCAGGCGTAGAATTAAGCATGATGGATTCAGAAACCGTTAATGGGGTTGATTATCAAAAAATCCGAGTGGAGTTTAATCCTACAACTGTTGGGAAAGAAGTGAACGACGCCTATGTTTTATACCTCAATCCTACCACAAATTTAGTAGACCAATTCCTATTTTCCTTACCAGCAAGAGGCGTAAATCAGCCTGTTATTTTAATGAAAGTAGAATATCAAACCATTAATGGTGTAAAAGTACCTGCTAAACGATCTGTTTTTCAACCGGGCGCTGATGGCCAATTGAGCAAAACAGCCAATTTAGTGCAAACTTCTAGCGATATTAAATTCAATAATGGATTTAAGCCAGCAGACTTTATGCTAAAATAAGTCAGTTTAGTAACAGTCAAAAAATAACTTCGACGTTTTAAATCCCCATGATTTTGAAAATCAGGGTGATTTGGCACCTGAAACTATTACAAATAGGATGGTAATTAAAATTGCCATCCTATTTTTATTGATACTCTTTGTACCTCTATAATATTAACCGCAAAAAGATAGCAATTTGAAAATGATAGATAGAGGTACAGCGTACCGACCACCTTTGTAAAAAAGTGTAAAATGTGGTCGGTGCGCT
>CAZXYA010000982.1:0-2286 GCA_964644655.1 uncultured Saprospiraceae bacterium
ATATTGCTATGCAATAATTTTGGATTAGACTACTAGGGAATTACGTCTCAGGGTCGGTATTTCGAGAATATGCTTTTTGCTATTTATCGAGCTTTACCCTGTAGAGGGAATCATATTTTTTAAAGGCCAAACAACATAAGTGTATGACACTTAGTGTAAAACGCATGCGTCTATGTGAGAGTCGACGCTGCATCTTGCTATTATTAGTATTAATTTTAGCAAACCAATCCATCTACGCGGAGGGAACAAGGGAGCTTGCTCCTAATGAATCCGACAGGGTTTATTTGTATCTCAACGGTGAACTCTACAATAGTTTCGGAAGATATGATGGAAATGCCGACCAGAGACTTTTTTTCCACATTGCTAATCCAGACCAAGAACAAGTTTTCTTGGGGTTTAGCCAGTCCGTATCAAGCGGACACTTTCCTTGTTCTGGAGCTAATAATATAAGTTTTTTTCGGATTAAATCTCCCGACGGAGAAGTAGTCTATCCTTCTCCAGGTAATCTCAATGGACAAATAATAGATGGTACTACTGCTAACATTACCTCTAAAAGTCAGGCAATAGCTGGCCCTAGTCCAATCGTCGGTGCGGATGGTTACGATCCTTTTGTCTTTGATCCTGCTGGTCTTCCTGCAGGAGATTATTATGTAGAGTTTAGCTCCTTTTCTGGTACTGCAGCTCCGAGAATTATTACTGCTATTGAAAATTGGGATATTACTGTAGCTTCTAAAAATCCTACCCCAACGGCTAAATCAGGCCGTGTATTTGCCACAAATTGGGCTTTTTATGCCCCTTCTATAGAATGTGATCCCAATACGACTTACGGTTGGTTTGACCGACCATTTAATGGGCGTTTTTACGTTTTATCAGCCGAAGGATTTGTTAACTTAATAGATTTCCAAGATTCAGGATTCCAACCTGCTGCTTTTAATATGTATTTTAACGAAAGCGGTACCAGTAATACTGGGGTCTTGGCAGAAGATAGAAAATCAGTAATCGGCTTAGGAACAGCTTTAGCCTTACATAAGTTATTCTTAAATGATCCTGATCCTTTTGTCTATCCTTCCGGGGAATATGGAACACTCAATGAAATACCAGAATTACATGTTTGTAGAGAGGAAGGAGATGCTTGTATTTTAATTGAACCTACTAAACCTGGGCAAATTGAAATTTTAGTAGATTTAGATAAAAGTAGCGGAGATTTTGTGTATAATCCAGGCACTAGGGACGTCCTAATCGTCTTTGATATTGAACCCGAATTGAATGAAACGACTCCCTTCCGTCGTTGCGTTCCTTGGGACGGAAAAGATGGACTAGGGAATCCTGTTTCTGCTGATGGTAATTTTGATTTGCTCGTCACCTATCAGCAAGGCATTTATCATATTCCCGTTTTTGATGTTGAATTTTTGCTTAATGGTTTTAAGACGACCAATGTTAGACCGATTCCTCCCTCTGGTAATATAGAGAATCAGTTACATTATGATGATTCTAACATCACTTTTCCGCCAGGTAATAATGCGAATCAAGTTGAATTGAATGGTTGTGAATCGCCCTGTCACTCTTGGACAAATAGAGATTTCGGTAATAGAAATACTATTAACACTTGGTTTTTTGCGGATGAAGAAACTCAACTCAAAAATAGAATACCCAATTGTTTAATTGAAGCTTTAGCAGATGAAGTTTCAACAGTATTCGAAACCCCTGTTTCCATTGAAGTACTAGCAAATGATTTGGGAGATGTTTTAGATACTTCTTCTGTTACGATTACTAATCCTTCGCCTAATAATGGGACAATTACGGTTGGAGATAATGGACAAATAACTTACCAACCAGCGGATGGATTTATTGGACTGGATTCTTTTGAATATGCTATTTGTTATAATATACTTCCAGTCAATTCTTTATGTGATATGGCAACTGTTTTTGTTACGGTTAGTTCTGAAGTGGAAATGAATTGTACGGACGGTATAGACAATGATGGAGATGGATTAATTGACTGCGATGATTCAGATTGTTTGCCAATTGCTGCGCCTGCTATTATTCGTAGGGGAGAGGAGTAAGAAATAAATTAAAATGTAAAGTTATTTTTAAACCGTTCCTAAGCTGGCGAAGCCAGTACTATAATTTTCAATTTTCAAAAGGCATTTACAACTAATCCAAGCCTTGAAATTATTTGATACTTTTTTTAGAGAGTATCTTGCTTCATTTTGAAAATTTTAAACCACCTGCGGTGGGAATTGAAGTTGATTTTGAGGTTGAGATTGAAATTTAAAAATTTATCGA
>CAZXYA010000983.1:0-2271 GCA_964644655.1 uncultured Saprospiraceae bacterium
TTAGGAGGTGAAGTCCAATAAAATGCTGCTAAAGCAGCATTTTATTGGACTTCACCTCCTAACCTCCCTTTCCGAGCTGTCGAAGGCAGCGAGGAAATTAGTATGTGGTAAGTAGTTATTTTTATTTTCACATAAAATGAGCATAGTGTTTTAATACCATTTATCCTTTAAGGATCAATTGCATTAAAACAAATAAATAAGTTTTGCATCTATTTTACTGAAATAGTTACAAGCATATATTTCCCCTAATTTTTAGTGTTTAAGCGAAGTAAATCAGAAAGGATTTACTATTTTAAATGTCGTGAGTAAGGATTTTCGAAAATTTGAATCTTTCTTTTTATGGAGTTTCGTTCTTGTTCTAGGTAAACAACTTTAAGAGAAAAGAGGTTTTAGCTGGGTCGAAACTTTAACGTTTTGTTTAATTGGTAGTAAAACCTTTAGGTTTTCCCGTCCCCGATCTTCAGGTCGGAGAATAAAGCATAAGTATTGTAGTCAATACAACTTAATAGGCCTAAAGGCCTTTGACGGGAAAGCCTGAAGGCTTTACTACCAGTTAACATTTAAGCTAAAACGGGCGTTCTATTCTCAACTTTAAGAGCAGGTTCATCAATTACATTCACCTCAATAATTTCTTCCGCATTTTTCAATAAATTTTTACAATCCCAACTTAGGTTTTGTAAATGTACTTTTTTACCCACCTTATGGTATCGCTCTGTAATTTTATTTAAGGCTTCAATGGCAGACATATCTGCTACTCGACTCTCTTCAAAATCAATAATGATTTCTTGTGGATCATTTAAGACATCAAATTTTTCATTAAATACCGTTACAGAACCGAAAAATAAAGGGCCGTAGATTTCATAATGTTTGATACCTTTCTCGTCAATGCGCTTTCTAGCACGAATTCTTGTGGCATTGTCCCAAGCAAAAACTAAAGCCGCAATAATGACTCCTACAATAACTGCCAAAGCTAAATTATGTAAAACTGCCGTTACTAAAGTAACTAAAACCATAACAAAAATATCTGACTTCGGCATCTTATTAAAAGTCTTTAAACTCGCCCATTCAAAAGTGCCAATAGACACCATAATCATCAAACCAGTCAAAGCTGCCATTGGTAATTGTTCTACCAAGCCTGCACCGAACATAATAAAGACCAGTAACATCACCGACGCTACAATTCCAGACAATCTAGCTCTTGCGCCAGAAGATACGTTAATCAAACTTTGTCCAATCATCGCACATCCCCCCATTCCAGAAAATAAGCCAGATAAAATATTTGCAGCCCCTTGTGCTACCGCCTCTCGATTACCTTGCCCTCTAGTTTCTGTAATTTCATCAATGATATTCAAAGTCAATAAACTTTCAATCAAACCAACCCCTGCCATAATTGCCGCATAAGGTAAAATCGTCATAAAACTTTCTACCGTAAATGGAATAGCAGGAATATGAAACGGTGGAAATCCACCTTGAATAGAAGCGATATCACCTACCGTTTTTGTATCAATCCCAAATCCTACTACGACTGCAAAGATTGTCAAAATAGCTACTAAAGATGCAGGAACCGCTTTGCTTAATTTAGGTAATCCCCAAATTATCAACATAGTTACCAACACTAAGCCTAATAATGTGTATAAAGCCATACCTGTTAACCAATTACCAGTAGGGTCTTTAAATTGGTCCAATTGAGACATGAAAATGATGATTGCCAAACCGTTCACAAATCCAAAAATAACAGGATGAGGTACCAATCTCATCAATTTTCCTAACTTCAATAAACCAGCAGCGACTTGCAGTAATCCAGCCAACACAACCGTTGCAAAAATATACTCTACCCCATGTGTTTGTGCCAATACAACCAATACGACTGCTACGGCACCTGTCGCGCCAGAAATCATCCCTGGACGACCGCCAAAAATAGACGTAATCAAACCCATCATAAAAGCCGCATATAATCCCGTCAAAGGCGATAGCCCTGCAATCAAAGCAAAAGCAACTGCCTCAGGAATCAAAGCCATTGCTACCGTCAAACCAGATAAAATCTCGGTTTTATAAGCTACTTTTTGAGATAAATCGAATAAATTAAAATACTTTTTCATTAAAAATTTGAATTAGACGACCATTAATGGACAGTAAACTATCCGAACAATTTGAAATATTAAAATAAGGAAATTACTAGCGCTTGTGTGGTCTAGGAAAGTCGATTATTGATGTGGATTTTTTCGTTAGAGGGCGCAAAAGTATAGTTTATCTAATATAAAGTCAATACAT
>CAZXYA010000984.1:0-2270 GCA_964644655.1 uncultured Saprospiraceae bacterium
CCCCTGCCCATAAGGGACTTGCACCCTCTAGATTAATTATCTACTTTTCAGTAAAAAAGAGATGCCCATACTGGGCACACACAATGGCTATAATTAATACGTCTTTGGTGCTTAATCCAAAGTTTAGAGTTTTTAACCAAGTCCGCCAAATCTTTTGATTTGGCTTTAGAATAGAAAAAGATAAAACAAAATAAAAAGTTTTGACTAAGTGCTTAATTGAAAGTTTATTACTTTTAATTCCCGTACTAACCATAGCCGAGACGTTGTAGCCAATACCCAGAAAATCTAAAATAACGAATGAACGAACACATTACTGACTATTTAAATTACTATGTTGATTTAGAAAATCCTCAATATGCAGTTATGTTAATTGGAAATTGGGGTTGTGGAAAAACTTTCTTTATTAAGGACGTTATAAACGAATGGATAGAGCCAAATAGCGAACCTGACAATATATCTCTAAAACCTATTTACATAAGCTTAAATGGAATTTCAAATGCTAATTCCATAAATGAAAAAATAAGAGCTGAAATTAGTCCTTTTTTATATTCAAAAGGAATGAAAGTCGCTAAAAAAGTTCTTAATGGACTTTTAAAGACTACAGTCAAAATTGATATGAACTTTGATGAAGATGACAAAAATGACGGAAGTTTCTCATTTAACGTTGATTCATTAGGTTTACTCGATTCATCCAATAAAGAAATCAAAGGGAAAAAAATATTAATTTTTGATGATATTGAGAGATGTAAAATTGAAACAGATGAAATTTTTGGGTACATCAATAATTTTGTGGAACATTCTTCTTGTAAAGTCATTTTACTTTCAGATGAAAAAAAAATAAAAGATAAATACGAAAAAAATAAATCAGAGGCAGATGTCAGCTATAAAGACTTTAAAGAAAAATTAGTTGGGCAAACTTTTGAAGTAAAAAGCGATATAGAATCTGCAATTAACTTCTTTATTGAAGACACTAAAAACTTAAATAAAAATTCAGAATTAGTATCACATAATCAGATGATTATTGATTTATTTAAATCATCCAAGTTAGAAAATCTTCGTGTTCTAAAACAAGCATTACTAGACTTTAGTAGAATAATTAAAAATATTGATTCTGAACTAAAGAAACACGAGAATTATAATGAGTTTATAAAAAGCTTTCTGACTTATTTTATAATTATTTATGCAGAGCATAAAACTGGAAATAGTAAAATAAAAAACTTTCAAAGTATATTGTTCGTTGGTGAAGAAGAAAAAGAACAAAAAAATCTAGTTGAAGGTAAATATCGAGAAATTTTAAATAGACATAGTATATATCATTCCACTTATACATTTCCGATAAATAAAATTTTAGATTACATTAAAAATGGTTACATAGACAACGAAATATTCAATGATGAATTAAAATCTAATGCTTTTTTTAGGCAGGATGAAGAACAAGATTGGGAAAAATTATGGTATTGGAGATATTTAGAGGATGCTGATTTTAAAAAATACAAAAATTCTGTTTGGTCCCAATTCACAAGCGGTGATATAAATCAAACAACCGTATTAGTTCATATAGCAGGAATTTTCTTTAAGTTAATTGATGAAAATTTAATGTCTAAAAATAAGTCTTATGTTTTAAGTAAATCTAAACAGATTTTAAAATCTATTTTTTCTAAAGATAATATTGAGAATAAACATTTGATTTTTGGATATATGAGCGGATCTTGGGGGAAAGGATACCAATCTTCTAAAACAGCAGAATTTAAATTATTAAAAGATTACTTTGACAAACTATTAAAAGAAAAACAATCAAGTAATAGAAAAAACTTTTTAAAAGAAATTTTTGAGAATCTTAACTCTGATTCACTTGCTGAAATATATACAAAACTAAAAGAGGCTGTTCCAGACGGAAGAAATATTTACGAGCGAACAGCAATTTTCAAAGATGTAGATGGAAAAAAATTAGGAAAAAAGGTTAAGTTTTTAAACAACAAAGCGCTTTTCGATTTTAAAAATTTTATACACTCAAGATATTACCCTGAGGAGACTTACTCTAACGTGAGATTAGAACAATATCATAAAGATGATTTAATATGCTTAATTGATTTACAAGATGAAATTCAAAAAAATCATAAAAAAAGAGCAGTAATAAAAAACAAATTACTGAGTGAATTTAAAAATGACCTTGAAAAAATAATTGACAAGATTAACAAAATATAAAGTACTGGCTACAATCGAGTACACGGCTCTGCCCAAGATTGAGCAGAGTGCGCCTCTCACACCAC
>CAZXYA010000985.1:0-2267 GCA_964644655.1 uncultured Saprospiraceae bacterium
AGGCGGGTCTGGTTTTGGTCGCCCCTTTCAAAATTTAAGCATCAATGATTGGGGAAATGGACAAGCGAAAGATGCCGCAGCCGCTTCCGATTTTATCCGTGCGCAACCTTGGTCCAATGGAAAAGTAGGCATTTATGGCTATAGTTATGGCGGCATTACCTCCATGGCAGCCATTACTAGAGTGCCGGACGCTTTTGATGCCGCTGTCCCAATGGCAGGTATTTATGATTTTGGAGATGCTTATACCAATGCCGACCGTATAGGAAAAATATTTACCAAAACGGGACATAGTGGTTCGCCCGAAGAAAAACCAGAAATCTATGCCATCAGCAATGCTTTATCCAGAGTAGCAAATGTTAAAACCCCTTTATTACTCATGCACGGGGAAGCGGATGTGCGGGCGCCTTTTAGACAATATGAATTAGCCGTTAAAATTTTGACGGAACACAACAAGGTTTTTGAACATAAATCTTATCTGAATGAACCGCATGGGTTTAGAAATCCACAGAATCGGGTGGATATGTATGAGCGGTTGGAGGGGTGGTTTGAGCGGTGGTTGCGCTCATAGTAGGGAGAGCAAAAAATACAATAGTAGGCGGATGGCCCAAACATACACTTTTTTCAACAAAATAGAGATGAGTTTTAACCATAAATCAGTCATGTCCCACTCGTCAAAAAACTCCATGTTCTCCATGAACTCTGTACCTCTCCCGATTTGCAATACGGGACAAGTTGTGGTAAAAAAGAGAGTAGCTTACTCTATCCGCAAAGCATCCGCAGGCGTAATCTTCGATAATTTATAAGTCTGACTCCCAATCGCAATAATCGCCATTGTAAAAACCAATAAATTACCCAAAATAAAGGGGGTAATCCCTAAATTTAATTCGCCAATATATTCCTTAGTTTGCGCTAGAATCGCCGTCATTGCCATCCAAGAAATTAGCGTAGCCGTAAAACTAGCAATCAGCAACATCACCAAAAATTTCCGATTAACTAAGAATACAACTTGCGAAACAGAAGCCCCTAAAACTTTACGGATACTGACTTCTTTTAAATAGCGAGCATAATTTTGAGTCGCTAAACCAAATAAGCCCATACAAGCAATCAATAATGCTAAACCGGCAATCCAGCTCCAAAACCTAGAAGCATTGCCAAAACGTTGATAAAAAATTTCAAAAATTAGGTGCTGATGAAAATAACTAAAAGGGCTATCTGGATAGAGTGTTGCCCAACGCTTCTGCGCATACGCTTTTACTTGTTGGTTCGTTCCTGCTGCATGTCGAATAGCCATATATCCATAGGTTTCAGGCGGAGCTAAATAAAAAGAGATGGGTTCTTTTTTTGGAATTCCTTCTATTTTAAAATTTTCTACGACCCCCACCACCGTATAGATTTGACCTCCTTTTCTAAAGGTTTGCCCAAGGGGATTGTCCCATGCTTGCTGATCTGCAAATAGTTGATTAATGACGACGGTTTGCGCATCTGCTACTGGTCGAAAAGCATTAAAAAACCGACCTTCTCGCAATTGTAAGCCCATGGCATCAAAATAATCCGCCCCTACTTTAAATTCGACAATTTCTTTGGTACTTTCCTTAATTTTAACTTTTCCCATGGAACTAGATTCCCCTACATGATTCATCGAACCGCCTACTTTTTGGACATAAGGATTTCGTTCCATTTCGCTTTTAAAAATATCATACTGCTTGGCATTTTCTAAGCGAATCATTAAGGTTTCATCAGGTTGATAGCCCCATCCCATGTTTTCCCAATGCCTTCCAGCCGTTAATATCAAAATAACAATGATAACAGCGCTAAATGATAACACAAATTGAAACCCCAAAAATAAGCGGGTTAATTTGTTCTTTTTAATGATTTGTTGACTACCACGAAAAATGGAAGCGGGTTGGAAAGCACTAATATAAAAAGCAGGATAAGCCCCTGATGCAATGGCGGTAAATCCCAATAAACCTATCAGAAATAGCCAAATACTTGGGTTTTCGATAATGTCCAACGAAATTTGCATGGCCATAATCGTATTCAACAAAGGAATTAAAAACACTTGCGCAATCACTAGACTTAAAATAAGTGCCAGAAAACAAAGCAGTAAATTCTCAGACATAAACTGCCAAACCAATTGGCTTTTCTGGCCACCAATTGTTTTGCGAATCCCAATTTCTTTTAATTTTTTTCCTGCAAATCCCAAAGCTATGTTGATATAATTAAAACTAGATAAGGCCAACATTAACAAAGCCAGCAAAATAAATAGA
>CAZXYA010000986.1:0-2262 GCA_964644655.1 uncultured Saprospiraceae bacterium
AGCATAAATAATAAGATATCAAATACTAGTGAAGTAGTATTCGATATGAACGTGAAGACGAACAATGATGCAAACAAAATAGATTATGTTTTTTTAATTGTAACCAATCCACCTGAGAAAATCAAAAAAGTTGAATACTCGAGTTTACAGTTAGAACTTTTGGATATGAAAATTCATGAAGCACTGAATTGCATGCCACCTTAGATATATAATGACGAAACAGAAGTTGAAGTTGTACTTCACTATGTAATAAATGAAAATATGCATAAGCGTTAGCATAGCTATTGGTAACTGGCTGTAATGAGACATGATTCACCATCGCTTGTACGATCGCATATAGCAGTACATTGTCAATACAAAAATCTAACAAAATTGATAGTTGAAGAAGTAAAAGATAAAATCTCTAAAGAAACTACAGTTTTTAAAGTTGGGGGTTTTCGACCTGAGAATACAATTCAAGAAAATTGGATTGGAAAAGTATTTGTTTTTAAAAGTGACGAAAATATTCCACTTGATAAAAATGGGGAATTAATGTTTCCATTAGCGCAGATTTATATTCCAAATTTGCCTTTTATCCACCCAAAAATATCGAATACAAAAATATTGACAGTTTTTATCTCAAATGAATATCCCGAATGCTTTGAGATAATGGGAAATAATTGTATGGGAAATTTTTGTTACTATAATTTAAAAATCGGAACACTGTCGTAAAGAGGAATGCAGAGGACTTATTGTTTTTCTAGATTTTTCAAAATCATTTTGTTTAAAAGTTTAATGGCGATCCTAATGCCAAGCTATGCAAATTAAAAATGAATTGTAAAGATGTTTTTCCGTTAATAATATAATGCCTAGCTTTGACCAAAGAGTTTACACTGCAGTCACCAATAAATAATAGTTTTACTTTAATGTCCTGCGTGGATTAGTTCAGTTTAAATATTATCGCCATCGACAATATTGCATGATATATATCCTTGAGGTTATCGGATGACGTAATTATTCCTTTGAGAAAACGGCCACCAAAATCAAAACTAAGAGAAAATGAAAGTAAATAAGAGAAAATGAAAGTAAATGAATTAAGAGAGAAATTATCAAAGCTAAAGAAAGAAGAGCTTGTAAAAGTAGCTTCAGAATTTTATAAATTAATACCAAAAGCCAAAAAAGAAGATTATGATTTAGACTCTTACATTAACAATCCAAGAAAAAAGCAAAAAGGATCCAGATCGAAAGAAGTCGTAAAATTGGAAGAAATTGAAATAGAGTTGAAAGAATTTATCAAAAACGCTAAAAATCAATATTACTTGTTTCCAAATAGAATAGTGCCAAAAAAGCAAAGATCGACGTGGCGTTTTAAAGTAAAGAAATGGTATAAAGAATTAAGTAATACAAGAAGGCCTGATAAGAATTTAAGCAAACAATCAAAATTGCTTCATGATCTATACGAGTTAATGTGTGAATCGTGTGGGTATCAATACTTTTCAGCTCATGATTCCTTTCAATCCATAGGTATAGGTCAAGCTGTATTTTATAGGTCTGTAATTGATTTGTTACAAGAGACTAAAGGAAAAACAGAAACAGTAAAGCAATGTATTGAATTGATAGTGAACAATTATTTAAATGGAGATACACTTTATTCTACATTAATGATAGAATTGATCAATACATTTGAGACTGTTGATTTAAAATATAATGGAATAGAAGTTGTTGAAGACCTTATCGAATCTAACAATTTTAAACCAAAAGAAAAAAACAAAAAGAAATATTATTCATATTCGAGTGAAGAATATAGAAGCAAAGAGAAAAACAATAATTTATCAAAATTGGGATTGAGACTCCATATAAGTCTGTATGAAATAGAAGAAGGAATTAAATTTTATCATAAGTATCATTACAATAGGGATGAAGAGATTAAATTATATATTCTTATTCGAATCTTGATTGAGAAAGGAAAAAAAGATCAGATATTAAGTGAAATTGAAAAAGCAATTAAGCAAGGGATTCAACCAAGAGATAAACTCATGAGCTTAATGACTAAAATTAAAAATACTGATGAATTACCAAAGTATATATGATAAAAAAAGTTCCTCCAAAGGCCGATGTTTGTCCAATCCAATACTAAGAATAAACGTCGATTGGCTTTGCCCTGCCAAAGAAAAATAGGCAGGCAGGCATCCCTGTCTGTCGTCCAGGCAGGGATGCTATATACTTATTTAACTTAAGTTTCGGTAGTTAAATAACAAAAAAAGGAGAGTTGAATTTAGCTAT
>CAZXYA010000987.1:0-2239 GCA_964644655.1 uncultured Saprospiraceae bacterium
ATTTGTATTTTTATTTCGTTATTTTTTATTTTTATTTATTTTAATTTTGTTCAACGGTCACGGCTAGACGGCGTGGCTGCGTTTAGCAGACATGAGCGACTAGCCTTTGTTCTGCAAAGTATTCTTTTTTATTTTCTCAATTATTTTCATTCCTACATCTTTTCCTACGTAATTTCTCAAAATTTCTACACATACCATTTCAGAATCGTCTAAGATTTCATCGGCAAATTCTATTACAGGAGTTAATAATTTTATAAATATTTCTGCTACTTCATTTTCATTTACATCAAGCCGAAATCTGTCATTAGCAACTATAATTTTCTCTGGATTTATTAATGAGCCAATGCAAAATTGAATTTGCCCTGCTTCGGTATTTGGAACTAAGAAGTAGGCGATATGTGGCAACTCTTCAATTAGTTTGAAATATATCTCTCTAACTTCTTTACTGGATAATAAAAATTCATACTGTTTTTCGATTACTGGAAAAGTGAAAATCACACATCCTTTTAATTGTCTGGCAAGTTTCGGAGATTCAGATAGTTCTTTAAGAACCCTGATTGCATGATTTGCACTTTCCTTGTCGGTAACTTCTAAGAGTCTAATTGGTTGTTGTTCCATTTTTATTTATTAAGCTTAGTTTAAGATAATCTTTAAGCATATCTGGAAATGAACAATCATCCCAAGTTTTGGGTATAAATTTATTCGATACGCACAAGTTTGTTAAGTAGTGTGGACAATCAATATGATGACATTGAATGTAGGGCATAGAAACATCTCCCTTTAGGAATGAAACTGCTCCGTAAAGAGAACTCAAAGCATATATAATTTGAATATCTTCTTGACTAATGTCAGTTGTTTCGTTATATTTTTTACTTGGATTAAACATCACAACTTTTCCCGACTTCAACCTCATAATTCCTGGCATAAAATCAGTTGCGTCTTTAGTAGAATAAGGATGGGTTGCAAAAAGATAAAATTCATCAAATTTTTTTTCATTTAGCCGAGATAATCTCTTTATGTATTTGTCTAAATAAGGATGAAAGCAATTGTTTTGAGCAAATTTATTTCTCACATAGAAAGTATCATAAATCTCAAAATCTTGACCTCTCAAAAGTTCTTGAAATTGGTAGTAATTATTTTTCTTCTTACTGTTAATTAAACCAACTTTTCCTACAGCTTTTACTAAGAAGTCAAAAGTTTCTAAGGGTGTAGATGTGTTAAATGACCAAAAAACTATTTCAGAGAACATATCAAACCCAAGGTCTCCGTAATAGAAATCTATATATAAGTATGCTTGAATTGAATCTTCATAATTCATCTTTTTTGCCCAAGCTATAAAGTTGTCTGATGTACTTGGAGTATAGTTACTTTTATAGGACGATAGAATTGCTTGTGACTCTAAAATATCTCTACAAGAAAATTCATGTCTCTTTCCTATCTTCTGTTTTTTACCGATTAAATTAAATATCTTAGGAATATCTTCATTTTGAAGTTCTTGCTTAAGTTCTTCAACAGAAATTAATGAGTTTCTTTTCTTTTGTTCACTTATTAGCCTTTGTAAGCGAAAAAAAGTTAGCATGCATATATCAAAGAGATAGCTGTAACTTATTAATTGCATAAAATGAAAACACTCATGCTGGAATATATCAACTTTTATTTTTGAATCTTCAGTCCTTTCTTCATCTGTTTTACTTATTGACCAATATTCATCAGGGCTGAAATTAATTGAGACAATTCCAGTTATTAAATCAACTTTTCCAATTTCTAATAGTAAAGGTGAATTTTTCATTCTTCTTTTTGAACGTTATCACTTGATTTCTCTATTACTTTTTCAATTAGCATTTTCTTTTCTTCGGAGCTAAGATGTGGAGGAAGGACTAATTTATTCCCTCCTATTTCAATTTGGGTTGGGACGTTCCTACCTTCCATATATTTTATTAACACATTGAATAATTGCCATATCGAAACCGAAATAGCACTTGCAGGAACTCCAATTTCCGTCACTAATTTAATGATATTTGCTAAATCTAAATTCAACGAATTAGAATTTTTATCTACTTCATGTTCGGTAAATTCATAATCATTTAAAAGTTGGATAAATTCTTCTTTTTCATTTTTAGGTAAGATGATTGAAACTTTCATATTTGTTTTTTTTGTTTTTATATTTTGCAGAACTAGTGCATTCACGCATATTGCGTGTATTCTAGCTATCGTTACATTTATTGTGAATTTTATTTAA
>CAZXYA010000988.1:0-1898 GCA_964644655.1 uncultured Saprospiraceae bacterium
GCTTAGATATTCAAGTTCAGGCAGATGAAATAGTTTTAATTGATTCGTTACCTAATTCTAAAGAAGATTTGATGCCAAGATTAAAGAAAATTTGGGATAATTTAGCAAAAGATAATTATAAAGGATTTCTTCTTTGTTCTATTGGAAATGATGAAGATGCAGATTTTGATTTTTATATGGAGGTATTTAATTCTGTAAAAGGATCATATAATTTAGCAAAACAGAAATTATCTAAAGAGAAGTTTGATAAAAACATGAATGAATTAACGGAAGAAGAACTTAAAGTAGTAGGTAAATTCATTCCAATAATGATTAGTGAAAAACCACCTAAATTTGGGAGAAAATGAAACTGCCACCAACAATGTGTATAGCGACCATTTTTCCTAGCGGAAAAAAAGTCGCTTACACTGAGCGTTAGGGGGCATGAATTACCTGTCTTGTCCTAGAATAGAGTTACAGTAAATCATGTAAAAAACTGTAATTCAATGAAAAAGAAGAACAATAAAAAGTTAGCAAAAGATGGACTTTCGCCAAAAGGTCAAGCGTACAATTTTTACTCATACGCACTTAAAAGGAAAGTGGTTTCCCAAATCATGGATGGAATATTAACGAAAGAAGAAGCGTTACTTCGGTATGGAATTAGATCAAGACAATCGATAAATAATTGGATAAAGAAGTATTCTTCCTTAAATTACCGTATCACAAAAAAATACGGTATGAAAGAATCACCAGAAGAAAAAATTAAGCGATTAGAAGCGGAGAATGCCTCGCTTAAAGAAGATAAAATTATATTGAATATAGCAATAGATATAGCAGATGAACAATTCAATGCACAGATCAGAAAAAAGTACTTGCCCCAGCAGTTGGCAAGATACAAAGGACACAAAAAGCGCAAAGACGCAAAAAAATAAGTGTGCTTAAAGTATGCCAAGTGCTGGGTTATAAATCGAGACAAGCGTATTATAATGCATTAAAAAGAGATCTAAAGATTGAACAGGAACAAGAGTTAGTTATAGAGTTAACTAATGGAGTGAGGCGTATAATGCCAAGAACAGGAACGAAGAAAGTATACCTAGATATAAAGGAAGACATTGAAAAGTCAGGATATAAAATTGGACGAGACAAAGTACATAAGTATTTAAAAGAGAAAGACTTACTGATCAAACCGAAGAAGAAATACAAAGTAACAACGGACTCAAAACACTTTTTTCGGAAGCATAAAAATTTGATTAAAGAACTTGCTATAAATCGTCCAGAACAAGTATTAGTTAATGATATTACCTATATCAAAATCAAGAATAAATATGCTTATCTGTTTTTAGTAACAGATGCCTATTCAAAAAAGATAATGGGTTGGACGATCAATTATACGATGAAAGTAAAAGATGGAAAAAAAGCGATACTGATGGCCCACAAAAATAGAAGATTTAAAACATCGGTGTATCATCACTCTGATCGTGGGATACAATATTGCACGCCATCTTATATAAAATACATTGAGAAAAAAGGAATGATTCCATCGATGACAGAAGATGCGCATGTTTATGAAAACGCAGTAGCAGAAAGAATTAATGGCATCTTGAAATCAGAATTTAGTATAGATATAGGCTTCAATAGTTTAAAGGAAGCAAGAAAAATAATTGAGCGAACTATTTATGTATACAACAATTATAGACGTCATATTTCTCTACATAATTTGACTCCTAATTTTGTACATTATAATCCAGGAATTAAGATTAGAACATGGAAATCTAAAAAACATACTAAGAAAAAATCTGAAAATTTGTAACTTAAATTTTGTAACCCTATTTCAGGATAAGACATAAAAAGATGAGGCAGGAATTTTATAAAGAAGATATTCTTTGAAGCAAAAAACTTTGTATTTATGAGTATATCAA
>CAZXYA010000988.1:1908-2232 GCA_964644655.1 uncultured Saprospiraceae bacterium
TAAAATAACATTAATATTACTAATTTTAATTTTGCAATTTTTAAATAATAAAAATTTGCACAATCAAGATATTGTAACTTTTGAAACTAGAGTAGAATATATTCTTGAAAAAAGTAAGGACATAGATGAAAAAGTATTTAATAGGGTCAATTACCCAAAAAACAAGATAGACATTTTAAAAGTTGATTTACAGAATTAATGCAATAATTTATATCTAAAATGTTGACAACTTAACGCAAATGACTAATGTTTGCATTTAAAGTGATAATTAGAGCCTTCTCTAAAACAATCGTTGACACCTTTGTTCAATGTTATTGTTATTAT
>CAZXYA010000989.1:0-2223 GCA_964644655.1 uncultured Saprospiraceae bacterium
CAGAGGTCTAAGCTACGGTTATACAAAACAAAAACAATGACTAATAAAAATCAAGATAATTACAAATGGTATGTGCTCATCCTATTAACGGTGATGACGACCTTTGCTCATTTGGACCGGCATTTAATCGTCATTTTACAAGAAGCCATTAAAGCAGATTTGGGCTTATCAGATACACAATTGGGCTTATTAACGGGCGCAGCTTTTGCTTTGTCTTATACTTTAATGGGCATTCCAGTTGCCCAATTAGCTGACCGATATAATCGAAAAAAAATCATCAGTTTGGCTTTAGCCTTTTGGAGTGCGGTTACCGCTGTAACAGGTTTTGCCAATAGCTATATGCAAATATTTTTGGCGAGAGTTGGGGTTGGATTAGGAGAAACGGGAAGTGGTCCACCCGCCATTTCGATGATAGCAGATTATTTTCCGACTTCGGAAAGAGGCAAAGCCTATGGTATCCGTGGAATGGGAACGGCATTTGGCCTATTATTAGGTTTTTTGCTTGGTGGCTTATTAGAAGAACAATATGGCTGGCGAACCGCATTTTTTGTAGTCGGCACGCCAGGGATTTTATTTGCCCTATTATTTTATGTCACCATCAAAGAACCGATTAGAGGGCAATTAGACCAAAGAACAGAAGAAACAGGCAAAGAAAAAGCACCTAGCATACTTGCTGTTTTTAAATACATGTTGACCAAAAAGACCATTATTTTCATGGTTTTAGGAGCGTCTATTCATTTGACCGTAGGTTTAGGTATGGGGAATTGGATGCCCTCTTTTTTGGCAAGAATTCATGGCATGGGGACGGCTGAAATTGGTGCATGGTTGGCTTTACTCTCAGGAGTCGGTGGCGCAATTGGCGTATTTAGTGGGGGGTATTTAGCGGATAAACTGAGTGTTAGGGATATGCGCTGGTATTTTTGGGTGCCGATGCTTGCTTTTATCCTAAGTGGCCCATTTGCTATTGCTATGGTATTTAATGAAAATAAAATTCCTACCTTATTATTATTTGCTATTCCAGCATCCCTTAATTCTTTCTTTTTAGGTCCTTGTATTGCCATGATGCAAGATATGGTAGCAATCAAAATGCGAGCTACCGCTAGTGCGACCTTTTCCATTTTAATGGCTTTGATTGGTGGCGCAATAGGACCACTTTTAGTCGGTTCATTGAGTGATTATTTTGAGCCTACCTATGGGCAGGAGTCTATTCGGTATGCGTTATTCTATTTGATATTTTTGGAAATTTTAGCTGTTTGGTTCTTTTACCAAGCGAGCAGAACATTGAAAGAAGATCTGTTGGTGTAAACTAGATTTTATTCGATAGAAGGTTGAGAGTGGAAGGTAGAAGGCCTCCAGACTGGAAATCTACATCTCGTCGTCTCCGGACGACCGTAATCTATAATTAAGTACACTATGCTTGTCAGGAGACAAGCAGATAGTGGATTCAAGTCTGAGACTTGAATCATCGACACCTTCATTATTTTATTAAAGTTAACAGGTTATTTTTTTAACGCCACTCTGGATTTATTTTACATCAGATTAAAGCTCCCCCCATTTTCAAGATATGTCAAATTTTGGCATTTCTAAGCTCCTTCTATACAGTTTCAAATCATCCTCCCTTCTCAATCAACCTTCATGAGGTCGCTTAGTAGTTTTTTTTGACTAATTGAAAATAAATAAATCATTTTATTATATAATAAACTATCTTTTTATTAATTTTAGGTTTATAAACCTATTTTTAGTAATTTAATGAATTTTAATTTACTTTTTATTATTAAATAATAGGTTTAAAAATTATCATTTTCTTAAAACTCACTTTTATTTATGAAACGATTAACATTAATAACAGCACTATTTCTTGCATTTGGAAGTATGCTTGTTAAAGCTCAAACCACTGTTAGTGGTGTCATTACGGATGCAGAATTAGGCGACCCTTTAATAGGGGCCAACGTCATTATTAGCGGAACTACGGTTGGTGCTAGTACTGACTTAGATGGAAAATTCTCTATTTCCAGCAACACCCCTTTACCTTGGAATTTAGAAATAAGTTATACTGGTTTTGCCGAACAAACATTCCAAATATCTGCTGCCCAATCTAACTTAGCTATTGCATTGGAACCCTCTGCCTTAATTGGTCAAGAAGTAGTCGTATCTGCCTCCAGGCGACGGGAAAAAGTACAAGAGGCTCCTGCGTCCATTACCGTTTTTAATGCTAGAAAATTA
>CAZXYA010000990.1:0-2221 GCA_964644655.1 uncultured Saprospiraceae bacterium
GAATTTTGAATCGGGGGAAGGTGATTTGATGGGTAGTTTATAGAAACGGGCTGCCATATAGGCAGACTGGATACATATATTTTATTGGGCGTCGTTCACCGAAGTCTTACTCCCTCTTCTCTCTTAATCGAAATTCCATAGGTAGATTTTTTCCCCCGCTTCGTTCAACACAGGCTGATCAGTCGGGTAGGTCAGAGGGATTACTCCCTCGTTCCCCCCTCAGAACCCAGCGGGCATGATTTCCACGCACTAGGCTCAAGCAGACTCTGATGCTCTTGTAGGAACATCGCCATTAAATTGAATATTTAGCAAATGTACTTGCTGATGACAAACTGGGTGTAGCATAACTAGATTATCAAGTGTGCTTTTTCCACCTTTGAATCTTTCTAATTTATGATGGATATTCCATCCAGTTTGTTTGCTAATTATTTGTTGACAAATAGGGCATTTACCTTTTTGTCTTCGGAAAATACGGATAAGGTTTTCTTTCTTACGCCAAGTATTTAACATTTTACGTTGAATATGTAACTCAAAGTAATGTTCATCCTTTCTAGTGAAGGGATTAGCGATTGATTTTATTTTTCGATGTCTTATGATTGGTGTCCGAGCTAGTTTAACAAGGTAAACTAACTTCTTCTTCTCGTCTTTACCAAAGAAACTCCAGTAGCTACCTTTCTGACGGGTAAAATACTTTCTTACAATCCATTTCTTTCCTTTATTTGGATGTCGACGAATACACCATTGCCATAAGGCTTTCCAAATATGGTTATCAATCCAAACAAACGTTCTTTTTGCGCAACAATGGCGGTGATACATAGCCCATCCCTTCGTCATTGAGTTTAATTTAAGTATTAGAGCACTAGTCGGAGCTGTACACATCTTTTTGATTGTGTGTCTAACTTTAGTGAGTAGTTTCTTGATACTTTTCTTTGAAGGTTTGATGATAAGTTTACCGCAATTATATTTGCGAATGTTTTGTCCAAGAAAATCGAAACCTTTGTGAATGCTGGTAATTACTGTTTTGTGTTCAGACAACTCTAGACCTCTTTGTTTGAGGAATACTTTTATGGCTGGTTTGATTAGTTGCTCTAGCACTTCTTTATTATTGGCTGTTATTATCCAATCATCGGCATAGCGAACAAAGTTGACTCTGTGGACATTATTTATCCTGTAAGGATAACCTTGTCTTTTGCTGTTATGATATTTAATGCCCAATGTTTGGTCAATATGTTTAGCCATACCATCTAAAACCATATTAGCTATCGTAGGAGAGATGATGGATCCTTGTGGAGTACCTTCGTCACTAGGAAACCAAGATTTTTCTTCGACAGCACCAGCTTTTAGCCATTGTTTAAGTACCTTTTTATCTATCGGTATATTATCGAGGATAAATTGGTGAGAAATTTCATCAAAGCAACTTTTGATATCCCCTTCCAAGATATATTGAGGAGCATCTTTTCGACTCAATAGAACGTGACATTGTCCGATAGCATCATGACAACTTCTGTAAGGTCTAAACCCATAAGAGTGTTGGTCTGCCGTTGTTTCGGCTATAGGTTCTAATGCTAAAAGATAAAGAGCTTGCATGGCTCTATCTCGCATGGTAGGAATACCTAATATACGGTATTTACCATTATCTTTAGGAATTTTAATTCTCTTGACTGGACTAGCTTTATACCCCTTTCTTTTAAGAAGATTGATTGCTTTCCATTTCAAGGAACTACCCTTCCAGATTTGTCCGTCCACACCACTAGTTCTACTACCAGTATTTTCCGTTATTTTCCTTATTGCAAGTACTTTTGCATAGAAGGAGTGAGTCAGTATCCATTGTAAGGATTTGACTTTACCCCATCTATTTTCTTTGATGGCTGCTACGATACGTCTTTGTAATGATTTTACTAAACGATAGGCTTTTTCCCAATTTATGGTTTGCCATAGCTCCTGTTGTTTACGTTTAGCATCAACTGCACTGTGGACTGCCACCGTTTGGTGTAAAAGGAGCATTTGTTGAAGTGTCAGATACATCATTTGCATTGTTGATTTAAAATCTTATTATAAATTTCTCGTAGGAATCCACCAGATGGAAGTGGGCAACCTTTCGGTTTAACGCATAACGCCTATCTTAATCGTTACAATTAAGCATTTGCTTTTTCCATCTTCCTTTACCTGCATACAACCATCGGTTAGTTTTACAACTTTCCTACCATTTGATAAATGGAGC
>CAZXYA010000991.1:0-2216 GCA_964644655.1 uncultured Saprospiraceae bacterium
TTTCTTAAACCACGGAATGCCCTATTTGCTATATACCTTGTTGTACACAGGCTTTTTATTTTCCTCCTCTAAATTCTTCAATTTTATATCCTTCCTCAGTTTTATTCAGGATTAAGTATCCATTTGTTGCACCAACAATAACATCTGATTTTCCAAGTGAAAGAATTACCACTGAATCCAAATCATTTTTATCGAAAACTCCACTACCTCTATTCTTAAGGTTTTCAGATAATCTATTTAAAAATTTCTTATTATCTAAAGAGTCAGACCATTCCATTAAAGAATTGAATCCTTTGTCGGTCGTGATTACTCTTAGTCCATCTGATTTTATGTCAATTAGTTTATTAGAAAAGTCTGTGAGTGATTTATCCAAGTCAGGGTTTGATTTCGAGCAGCTGAAATTCATAATCAATCCTAATAAGAACAAGAGATTTATTTTTCTCATAGTTTTTCTGCTTGTGTACAACGGTCTTGGCTATGATTTCGTTGTGGAATCATCCGCAGGATTATTCCGCCGAAATCCAGCTGTTTGATTAATACTGTTATTTTGGTGTGGCACAAAACCACAATGAATTATAGCCATTGTTAGGCACAGTTATTTTAATTCCAACCTGGTCCGAGTTTTTCAATCGGTTCAGGTTCAATTATATTCATATGATTCAATTCCATTGGATTTCCTCCTCTTTTTATTCTTTTATGCATATCAAGTAGAGTAGTGAAAAGAAATATTATTCCCTCATTTTTCTTGTCATTCTCTAATTTTAATTTCGTTAATGCCTTTTGAGAAGCTTCCCAAAAATATTTTCGATTTGCAGGTGTAAATGACCTTAAATCAAAATTGAACATTATGTCCTTGTTATCTCGAAAAAATCCACCGTAACCATTGTATTCATCTCCATTTTCTTCTCGAAACACAAACTTTTCCAAGTATGCATAAAATTCCTCGGCTCCATTTATGTTCTTAAGTTCGTTGGTTATTAAATCTAACATATATGACATTCCAGACCAACGTCTTGCAAATCCTCTTCCGTCTTCTAATGTCCAAAATGCTGATGCCATAATTTTGTTTCTAATTGTGCCTAACGGTTCGGCTATGGGTAGTTGCTTAAAGAACTAAAGATAGCGAAAAGGCGCGAAGAGAGGAATATTCGGAGGATATTCCGATTAACACTTACCAATCCTAAGCAATTACTTATAGCCATTGTTGTGCTTAGTGTTTTTTGTAATTCATTTTCACATCTACTTTAACCTTTCCATCTTTGTCTTTGGTTATAGTTCTTTTAGTATTTGGTTGTTTATTTTCTTTTAGAACTTCTTTTATATCGTTTTTTAATTTTTCAAAGTCAATGTTTTCTTTATAAGTGTAAGCATATAAAGTTCCGCTAACATCTTCTGTTGCTGTTTCAAGTTGCTTATCCATAACATAGTCGAAATTCTCATTATCCCCGTTAAACATTAATACGTGTAATCTGTAAAGCTGATCTTTGTCAGAACCATCAGGATTTGTACTATAGACATAATAGACGACTTTAGTAAAACTACTAGAAAATCGCTCTTTTGGTAATTTAGCGTACCATTCATAACCCCAAATATTTTTATCTTCGAATTTGAAAAAATCAAAATTAAAATATTCACTAATATTATCAGGTAAAAGGTTTTGCTCCTTAGCTGAGTAAAGTTTCTTTTTCCATTTTTTTCCTTCTTCAAAATTATTGAGGCCATAATAGGATATTATTATGTTCCTAATCATATTATATTTCTCTTGAGAAAAGAATTCATTGTAAAATTCCATTCCTTTAAAAGCTTCTAAGCCATATTTAAGCGAATTATCATACAATTCTTGCTGCCTGTTAATTTTTTCTAATTCAATTGCAGTTATTAATTTGAATCGAAGTATGGATTCATATAAAGTGTCTTTCTTTTCAATATTTTTCTCTAAGTTTTTTAAATGAAAGTAAGCTGAATCTATTTTGTTGGCAACAAAAAGACTTTCAGCTTTTTGATATTTTTGTTGAAAATAACTTTGTCCAAATCCAATTATCGGAATTAGAAATAAAATCAAAAAGTTTATTTTTTTCATAGATGTTTGATTCGGCATTAAGCACAACGTCTCGGCTATGGTTAGTACGGAAATTAAAAGTAGTAAACTTTCGATTAAGCACTTAGCCAAAACTTTTTATTTTGTTTTAATTTTTTCTGTTTTAAAGCCAAATCAA
>CAZXYA010000992.1:0-2214 GCA_964644655.1 uncultured Saprospiraceae bacterium
GTACTAATTCTGTATCGCTATCTTTAAAAATCCTGCCTTTTCGATATTGTTTTTTAGATATAATTTACAGTCTTTGATGCACTTCTTAATAAGTAATGTATCATTTCATTTTCTTATTATATTTCAATTTTCATTCACATTATCTTTATTTCAATAGTACACTACTAGTAATTCTGTACTAAGCATACCTATCATACCTCTTAGTTATATTTGAAAAAAATATGTAATTGTCGTTTTTTCAAAAAAATACTTTTCCCCTCTTTTCCACTTATAAACCCAAAACTACTTACCGTAAAATAATCCCTACTGACTAAAAAAAAACTGTATTTCCAGCCCTTCTAAAATCGTAAAATGCGGATTTTAGTATGGCTCAAGCCGTAAAATAATAAACAATTATATTATGAGAAAATTAATTTTTACCCTTCCTTTTTTATTTTTCTTTATTTCTACTAGTTACACCCAAAATTGGGGTACTTGGGGAAATCCACATGATTGTGCTGATGGACTGGATTGGCGAATTAAGAGAACTGATATAGAATTTAGTGGTAAGACTAAATGGGAAATTGAGTTTCGCAATAAATACAGAGAGAAAATTTATTTTTCGTTTGGCTGTAGTGAAAGTGCAGAAAATATAAAGGTGGACGAAAGGTATGGTTGTAAGTCAGGAGAAATTATAAAAAGTTTTACTTTCATTCCAAGTCAAAAGAATAGGGTTTACATTCTTGTAAAAGATATAAGATTTGGAGAAAAAGATTATTCATCGCCATATTGGGTTTGCAAAAATGGAATACTAGTATTAGACGATTCCGAAGAAAAACGGAAACAAAAAGCAGAGGAAGAAAGAAATAATCGAATAGAAGAATCAAAGCGTAAAGCACAAGAACAAGAAGAAGAAATAAAACAACAAGCAAAGGAAGAAAGAGAAAATAGAGAATTGGGTAAGTATGAATCACTAGTTGAAAGAGCAGATGAATTTTATGAGGATGGAAACTATTCCGCTGCCATTGACAAATACGATGAAGCAATTGAATACAATAAATCAAAAGGAAATAAGTATGGCTCAAACTCTTACGCTATAAATAGAAAAAAATCCATGTTAGCCAAAAAGCAGGAAAATGAAAAATTGGCAAAAGGCATATATGAAGAGGCAACTAACGTTTCAATTTTGGCAGATTTTGGGAATAATGATTATGATGAATCTGTAAGAAAATATGAAGAAGCTATTGAAAATTTAGAAGAAGCGAGAAGATTAAATCCTAATGACAGAGAAAAAATTGATAGATTGATAAATAACCTTCAAAAACAAAAATCTAATAAAGAATATCAGAAGCAACAATCAGAACTTCTGGAAGAAAAGCAAGAACTTATGAGAGATGTTTTCTCAGAAGTACAAAGAAGACAAACAGAAAAATTTGAAGAGAAAGAAAGAGAAAGGGAGAGAAAGCGACAAAGGGAGGATGAACTTTTTGAAATAAGAAGAGATGAAGAACCTACTAAGTATAGAGAAGCATTGAGTTTGGGAACAAAAAGTGCTTATCAAGATTATTTATCTAAATATGGGATTTATAATACTAGACACCGTGACGATATTAAATCGAAAATTTTCTTAATTTTAAAAGAGGAAGGCAAAGTTAGTGAAGTACTAACAAAGCTACCGAAATACGAACAATATATTAGTGAAGCTCCAGAAAGGATTCAGAGAAAAAACAATATTAATGCCGCATTGGGTTGGACTATTGTTGGCTTATCTGTGCCAACAGGATTAATTGTTGTCGATGCATTAACAGATGGAGGCATTGACGGTGAAATTTTTGGTGAATTGGATGTTGGAGTATCAACTCACGAAAAAATCGCAATAGGAACAGTAGGAAGTGCTGTGATTATTCTTGCAATTATGGGAATAAATGAATTAGGTATAAAATCAATAAAGAAAAAAAGTGATAAATATAGCAAGAGTATTAGAGCTATGGATTTTTCAATAAATACTAGGATAGGCAAGAATAGTTTAGGAGCAGGAATAGTGCTTACGTTCTAACCTTAGAATACACTATATGGTATAATGTAATAAATGATAAATGAAGAGAGCCTCAAAACGAAACGCTTTGAGGCTCTCTTGTTTCTGATATAGTTCAGTAGTCAAAAAGAAAATAGGTTAAACTCATCAAAGTATTGTTAGAGAGAAAAAAGCATTTTTAGTAAAAAATTATCATTCCA
>CAZXYA010000993.1:0-2214 GCA_964644655.1 uncultured Saprospiraceae bacterium
GCAATTCCAATCATGAGAGAAAACTAATTAATTTTGGAGCAAACGTTTTGAAAAATAATTTGATTAATTTTGAAAATAAATGTAGATAATCAAATAGTTATAAAACGTAAATCAGAATCAAATAAAACTTTAAAATGAAGGGAAAATTTGCTAAGTCAATGATATTAAATTTAAAATTTAAGGTAATTATCCAGAGGTTACTCTTATTGAACAAGAGTTATTGGAATAGAATTATCAGTAAACAAAGATTTCAATGCCTGAATAACATTGACATTTTGTTTACGAGCTGTCATGATATAGGATCTCGTTCTAACAAAGAGTTTTGCCCCTTTTAAAGACCTAAAACAACCTGATATTTTCTGTTTGACTTTCATCATTCGAATATCTCTTTCAGAAAAATTATTGTCAAATGGTACTTTAAAATCGTAAAAGAATCTCAATATATCATCTGTATATTTTTGTAATCTTTCTAACAAATTTCGAGGGGGTGACTTCTTATATCTTCCTTTTGTCTTTTTATCAGGAAGTTTGAATGGATTCAATTTCATTCCACCTTTTACAACTTCATCAAATAATTTTCGATATTTTTTCAATGTAATTTTTGATATTGCCAATTGTCCTCTAGCTAATGCTTTATCTTTTAGACCTAACATTTTCAAAAGTATATCGATTAATTGTTGAGCCCAATTTTGATGGAATCTTTCCTTTATAAAAATTAAGTCTCTTAGTAAATGGGCATTACATAAACTATGGTCACAATCATATCTATAATAGCTTTTCCAAAAATCATGAACAGCTATTCCTTTAAATAATGGTAGTATACCTATTTCATCCATTGCTAGTTGACCTCTTTTTTGATGAACTGCATAATAAACATGTTCATCAGTCGAACAACTATGTAACCACCATCTTCTTTTATTAATTCGGAAGCCCGTTTCGTCAAAACCTGCAACTAATGATAAACTCAATAAGGCTTTTAATTTTTCTTCAAAGCTTTCCAGTTTATCATATGCTCTTTCTCGAAAATTAAATAAGGAACCCTTACTTATCGAATGATTAAATAAATCTTTTATCAATTCTTTGGTTCGTTCATATGGCAATAATTGATAGTCTTGTAAATAAACTATCATACTTTTTATATTTGGACCATATTGAACCTTATAATCTACTCCTTTTGGAAATGCTTTATTTATACATCCACAACTGCATCCTTTTACCTCTGATCTATGTTCTGTGATTTCTATCTTAATTTCTGGGCTATCGTATATCTGCCTTCTTTCTATATAATCTGCAACTTGCCTCTTTAAATTTTTATTACAGTTTTTACAGTGATCTACTTTATGGTTCTCGACTTTATCTAATTCCTTACTCATTTTTAAGGTATCTCCAACATGACCTTTTTGTCCGCCTGCTTTCTTATCCGTTTTTGGCTTCGTGCTTTTGGGAACTTTCTTAAACTCATCTGTTGACGGTGGTTTGCTACTATTATTGCTATTCTTTGATAAACGATCTTCTAATTCTTTTATCCGTAAGCCTTGAGATTTTATTTTTTCATCTTTTTCTCTTAGCTGTTCTTCAAAATAAGCTACTATTCCTTGGATAGCTATTTGGCTTTCCATTGGTAATTTATCTATTAATACTTGTAACTCTTTTGGTAGCATCTCAAAAAATAATCCTTTATTTCTTATTTTCGTAATTTTAGCTCTGAATAATTACTAATAAACTATAATCTACAATTAGAAATAGCATAAAAAATCTCTTAACTTTTAGAATTTTGTTGATCTTTTAACAGCTCTTTCAACTCTTGAATTTGTTCCTTGAGGCCATCTATCTTTGCTTCAACATCTTGGTTATTATCCATTGTCATTTCATCCACAAAGATGGCATTGGCTAAGGACATTCCAAAAATACCACCCGCTAATACTACTAATACAAAATAAAACCTTACAAATCCTGCCCAATAGGTTCCTTCGTATTTTTCAGCAATAACAGCTGGGATTTCATTCCATCCCTCGATCGTAAACAACTGAAAAATATAATAAGAGGATATCAAAGGATCTCCAAATAAATCTGGAAAATCTTCACCAAAGAAATGACAAGTAAAAAGTGCTAGCATAAAATTTAGAAAGAATAAAGCCAACATAACAAAAATAGAGGCTTTCATTGCTCTTCCTAATCCTGCTAAGATCATACTCATTCTAGGAATAAACCAAA
>CAZXYA010000994.1:0-2212 GCA_964644655.1 uncultured Saprospiraceae bacterium
GTATAAGTTCTAGTTAAGGTATAACTGTCTTCGCAATCGCCATTTGTTCTTTCTTCATTAAATTCAATTTCTACATCATCATCACAGTTATCTGTTGCTGTTACATCTGTTGCTTCCGCAGGAATATCATCACATTCAGCCGTAATATCCGCAGGCACATTCGCCAAGACTGGGTCGGTTGAATCTATGATGGTAATGGTTTGCACTTGTTGCGTACTATTGCCACAATTATCTGTTGCGGTGAAAGTCCGAGTTAAGGTATAACTGTCTTCACAATCACCGTTGGTTCTATCTTCCGTAATTTCAATTTCTACATCGTCATCACAATTATCGGTTGCTGTTACATCTGTTGGTTGCGCTGGTACCGCATCACATTCTGCCGTGATGTCAGCTGGTACATTTGCTAAGACTGGGTCGGTTGAATCTATGATGGTAATCGTTTGCACCCCTTGGGTTGAGTTACCACAATTATCCGTGGCGGTCCAAGTTCTAGTTAAAGTATATTCATCTTCACAAGCACCATTTGCTCTATCCTCGTTGAATTCAATCGTTACATCATCGTCACAATTATCCGTAGCGGTGATATTGGTTGGTTCTGCTGGAATGTCATCACATTCTGCGGTGACATCCGCAGGAATATTTGCTAATACTGGATCAGTAGAATCTTGGATGGTAATGACTTGGATACCTTGAGTAGAATTACCACAATTATCCGTTGCCGTCCAAGTTCTGGTTAAAGTATATTCATCTTCACAAGTACCATTTGCTCTATCCTCGTTGAACTCAATCGTTACATCGTCATCACAATTATCTGTTGCGGTTACATTTGTTGGTTCTGCTGGGATCGCATCACACTCAACCGTTTCATCCGCTGGTACGTTTGCCAATACTGGATCTGTACTATCTTGTACAGTAATCACTTGAATTCCTTGGGTAGAGTTACCGCAATTATCCGTCGCTGTCCAGGTTCTAGTTAACGTATAAGCATCTTCACATTCCCCATTCGCTCTATCTTCATTGAACTCAATTTCAACATTATCATCACAATTATCGGTGGCGGTAATATTCGTTGGTTCAACTGGAATCGCATCACATTCTACCGTCACATCCGCTGGTAAACCTGCTAAGACTGGATCGGTAGAATCTATTATAGTAATCGTTTGAATACCTTGAGTTGAATTACCGCAATTATCAGTAGCCGTCCAGGTTCTGGTTAAGGTATATTCATCTTCACAAGCTCCATTTGCTCTATCTTCATTGAATTCAATTTCTACGTTATCATCACAATTATCCGTGGCGGTAATATTGGTTGGTTCTGCTGGAATGTCATCACATTCTGCGGTGACATCCGCTGGAATATTTGCTAAGACTGGGTCGGTAGAATCAATAACGGTAATGGTTTGAACTGCTTGGGTACTATTACCACAATTATCCGTTGCCGTATAAGTCCTAGTTAAAGTAAAGCTATCCTCACAATCGCCATTGGTTCTTTCCTCCGTAAAGTCAATTTCTACATTATCATCGCAATTATCTGTAGCCGAAACATCTGTTGCTTCAGTTGGGATTGCATCACATTCCACCGTTACATCTGCTGGGGCATTCGCTATAACTGGGTTAGTAGAATCTATAATGGTAATGGTTTGTACTTGTTGTGTACTATTACCACAGTTATCCGTGGCGGTGAAAGTTCTAGTTAAGGTATAACTGTCTTCACAATCACCATTAATTCTATCTTCTGTAATTTCTACTTCCACGTCATCATCACAATTATCCGTTGCTGTGATATTGGTTGGTTCTGCTGGAATATTATCACATTCTGCTGTTACATCCGCTGGAATATTTGCTAAAACTGGGTCTGTACTATCCTGAATAGTGATTACTTGAATACCTTGAGTAGAATTACCACAATTATCCGTTGCCGTCCATGTTCTAGTTAAGGTATATTCATCTTCACATGCACCATTGGCTCTATCTTCGTTGAACTCAATCGTAACATCATCATCACAGTTGTCCGTTGCAGAAACATCTGTTGGTTCTGCTGGTATCGCATCACACTCAACCGTTGCATCGGCTGGTACATTTGCTAATATTGGATCGGTAGCATCTTGAATGGTGATGACTTGAATGCCTTGGGTAGAATTACCACAATTATCGGTCGCCGTCCATGTTCTAGTTAAGGTATATTCATCTTCACATGCACCATTGGCTCTAT
>CAZXYA010000995.1:0-2199 GCA_964644655.1 uncultured Saprospiraceae bacterium
AGAAAGTTAGCTGGATAAATTTTTTCATACGATAATCACGTTTATTCCCGTAAAACAGGTTAAAAATTAAAAAATTAGTCCGTAAAATTGACTATATAAAATTAATGAAAAATAATTTGATTTTTCCAATATATGTGACGGAGCAAAATTAGCTAAAGTCACAATAATATCGTCAGATTATTGGAAAAAGTTTCAAAATTTCTTATCTAGTTAAGATTACACGGCTAAATTAGTGGATTATCTAAGAAAAATGAAAGGATTTGTGAATTTTAAATAATTTTTTTTTATATATTAAAAATATCTGTAAATAAACTTATTTATTTACAGATATTTACAATAGTATAAAAGTTTTATTTTATTAAAAATTATTAATATTATTTGGAATCACCTTGTTTTTTGCTTGTTTTTGCATCTATTTCTAATATTCGTTCCATTACTTCTGAAAGTTGTTCTGCACCAATTTTTTTAGAAATGATTTTTTTCTCATTATTTAGAATAAAAATTTGCGGAGTGGATCGAATATCGTAAATCTGTTTATATTTTGATTTAATAAATGGGTCAATAGCATTAATCCATTTAATCATGCCTTTTTCTTTAATGGTTTCTGCACAAGCGGGCATTTCATCATAAGTCTTAGTGCAAACAGCAAATACCTCAACTCCTTTATCTTTAAAATTGTCGTAAAACTCTAGCATTTTAGGCATAGATTTTTTGCAATGTCCACAATCTGGATCCCAAACAAATAAAACAGTATAAGGCGCATCTATACCGTGTAAAGAAATGTCTCGTTTGGATTTCCAACGTTGATATTCATTTTCTGCATCTGCGGCAGCAATGGTGCCTTCAATATCTATTTCCATCATCTTTAAGTCTGGTGCAGTTTTTCCAATTAAAATTGGCTTAAGTGTTTTAGCATTATCCGTTATTTTTTTCAATTGTTCTGCTTCCGTCCACGGTGCTAAGCCTTTTGCGTAGTACTGCTCTGCAATATGCACATAAACACCATCCATACCAACAATCTTGGATGCAGCATAAGTATTTAAGAAATGTACTAAATAATACTTAAAAGTCTCTTCCGCAGGTCTAACTTTTTCCAAAATATAATCAACAGATTTGATAATAGAATCAGGTGCTTGTACAGTCAACTTATTCATATAATAATCAATTCGCTGAAACAGTATTGGACTTCTAACTAATCGCTCATCTGCTAAATTCAAATTATCAAAATAATGCGCTTTGTAGTGGTTATATCTTTGTAATTGGATTTCTTTTTCCGTTCCAGTAAATTTAGGCATTGGTGTTTCTATGCCTGATTTCACTAAAGTAGCCGTTAAAGTGCTAGACTGATTGTCTACTATATTCTTCTGATAAGCTTTAACTGATTTATTTAGATCTTCTAACTGCTTTTGAATATTAGGTTTATCCGTTGTAGATGCAGCCTCCAATTGTTTTTTTAATTCCGCTGCTTCTGGCCTTTTTTGACCTAAATAGGACATATAATCATAGAATAACTTATTATCCGAACTGCCCTCTATTTCCATATTTACATTTGGAGATTTAGCATTGGTTTTTACTGTAAAATGCTGTTCATCTTTATTGATCAATAATTGAAAATATTGATTATCTGGTGGCATAACCACTAAATAAACCCCAGCATCTAAATCTTCTGTTCCTGAAAAAACAAATTTTCCGTCAGCGCCTACCTTTACAGAGTCTTTAATGTATTGTTTATCTCCATAATGATAACCTAGCATTAATAATTCTTGATCATAATTATCAAGCTTGACTTCAATTTGATAACCATTTTGACCAAAAATTATAGTACTAAAGAAAAGGATGGGAATTAAAAGTAGGAAGTATTTTTTATTCATTTTTATTTTATTTATGATAACGGATTTATTCAACAAAGGGTTGAGGAGCAAGGGCTAAAAACAGTAATAGGTAAATAATGAGACATACCTAACCCATTTTACTACTTACTTATTTTCAAAGAATTGATTGTTTTATTTTTAAATATATTTTGACTTCTTGTTTAATAACCGATTACCCCATTAGTTCCAGAGCTACATGAACTAAGTCCTATTTGCTGAATAATTACAAGATAATTACTATTAATAAAGCTCAAATATCAATCCTTTATTATAAAAACAAGGCATTTCATTATTTTATTAACGAATGTATAACTTTTTTGCTTGAAAA
>CAZXYA010000996.1:0-2197 GCA_964644655.1 uncultured Saprospiraceae bacterium
AGATACTGGAAAAGGAATTGCATCCAAAGATTTACCTAAGATTTTTGATAGGTATGTGGGTACGAATGCACCTAATTACACAAGTACAGGTATTGGTCTATCTCTCACTAAAGCACTAGTCGAATTAATGGGTGGAAAGATTGAGGTACAAAGTACGATAGATAAAGGCAGCAAGTTTAGTGTTTTCTTACCCATTACTCAAAAAGCTGCTAAAGCAGAAATTGAAAAACCATTGGTAGCTACTCCTTCCGTAAGCAAGCCGATTACCTTACCGAATCAAGCTATTGATACGGAATCCGATAAACCTATCGTTCTAATTGTAGAGGATAACCTAGAGATTGCCTCGATGGTTGGAGCAATATTTGATACTCAATACCAAATAGCTTTTGCTACAGATGGCAAAGAAGGGTTGGATAAAGCCATAGAAATCATTCCCGATTTGATAATTAGTGATGTGATGATGCCGCTAATGGATGGTTTTGAACTTTGCGAAACGCTTAAAGCAAATATGCTAACTTCTCATATTCCAATTATTCTATTGACTGCAAAAGTGGCGGATGAAAGTAAAATTGCAGGACTAAAAAGAGGGGCTGATGCGTATTTAACTAAACCCATAAATCAAACTGAGTTATTACTTTCAGTAAACAATGCGCTAGAAAGTAGAAAGGCATTGAAGGCGCATTACTACGCTAATTTTACTGAGACGATAAGCAAAAAAACAAAAAATATTAAGACGATTGAGGGTATTGACTTTGATTTAGAAGATGCCTTTATCCAAGAACTACTAAGCGTACTAGGACAAAAAAGTAAAGATTTCGATTACACCATAGTAGATTTACAAAAGGATTTTAATTTGAGTGAATCCCAATTAAACCGAAAAATAAAAGCACTCGTTGGAATAACTGCTGGTAAGACTTTAAGGCTGTTCCGATTTCATCAAGCAAAAAAATTATTAACAACTACAAATCTAACGATTTCAGAAGTCGCATTTCAATCTGGTTTCAAAGACCCTTCCTACTTTACGAGGCGCTTTAAAGAAACCTACAAAATGACTCCTTCCGATTTTAGAGAATCTGGGGTGGGTAAGTAATCTATCTAGTCAATCTACAAAAAAAGTAGGCCGAGGCATCATCGCCTCGACCCAACTGAGAAATAACATAACTCTTTAGTAGGTTACTTCTGATGGGTCTGATGGTACAAATTTGCAAATTATTGCACTTTGTTACTAGGACATTACCGACAATGTTTAGGATTATACACGCATTGTGATATCTTATCTTGGTACATTTTGCTTACTTCCCACCTCTTTTTTAGGCTCGTTTAGTAGAAATATTGGTAAAATCCTAGGACATTACCGTCATTTTTAGGATTATACACGCATTGAGGGTGGAAAATCAGCTTTTTGGGGTTCAATAATTCAAAAAAGAGATAGTTGTGTGATAATTCAACAAACAGATAGTTTTATAGAAAAATTATCAGCAATTTTTCCTTAAAACTAGATGATAAAATACTTCGTTTTAGCCAAATTTAATCTCTTTATTATTCTAAATTTTCTTCTTTTTTTCGTATTTTAAAGGTATTATTCAACCTTTAAAATGACCATTTTATAATGGCTACGAAAAGTATTTACAAAGAATTATATGCTGGTGTGACACTCAAAGAAGTTAGAATTTTCATCATTGAAAAATGTCGAGAATATTATCAGGCAGGATTTGGTTTTCCTCAAAACGCTATCATTATTGATGATTGCTTTTTGAGATTTTATAATGGTCATGAACCAAAAGGTGAGCATTTTTCTGAATGGCTGTTTAAGTATAAATATAATGAAGTGAAGGAATATTATAAAAAGGAGATTATTTCTAAGCAGCTGACTTTGTTGTTCTAAATGAAGTTTACAGTAATTAGCAAAATTACAAATTAGTTAACAGCTAATAAGAACTCATTCACATCTTTAAAACTGCTATAAAAAATCTGCTGGTCCACTTTAAATTGTTCTTGTAATAATCCCAAGCCCTTCTCCCCTGCCCTATCCTTATCAAAAAAGGTAAGTATTTCGGAAAATTGTCTTTGCTTTAAATAAGGAATAATTCGCTTGGTCATAGAGGTACTATTCAAAATGATGACTTCGCCGTCCAGAAATACAATCCGTTTTTTGATAACTCTGGAATGCAAAACGATATAAGACAAATAATCAAAC
>CAZXYA010000997.1:0-2193 GCA_964644655.1 uncultured Saprospiraceae bacterium
CTCATTTACGACAATAGCTCTATGCGAGCTACTGCGCAAATTGTAAACGTTCTGCATCATTAAAAAAAATAGAATGAAACATAGACTAATTTTAGTTGGAGAATTTGAAAGAGAGGCAATTTTGAATGTGGTTTTTATACATGGCCTAACAGGCGATGTATATGAAACTTGGAATGGAAAGAAACAAGACATCACAAAAAATGAAAATGAATCATACGAAAATATCGCTGAAGATAAAATTGGTAAAGATTATTGGCCTTCGAAATTAAAACAAGCATTTAATACGAAAAACAAAAGAGCTAATTTCTGGTCTTTGGGATACCCTGCGCCATTAACTAAAAAAGAAGACCCCAACAAATGCGTTGAAAACTTAAGAACGTCATCATTAAACGTTATAAATACTATTGCAATACCAGAATTGCAAAAACAAAATTCTGGCAAAATTATTTTTATAGCCCATAGTTTGGGCGGAATCATTGTAAAAGCCATAATAAGTGAGTCTAAAAATCTTCCTAAAGAGAAAATAGGGTTTCTTTATGAAAACATAATAGGAGTTGCATTTCTTGGAACTCCTAATTACGGTTCTGGTTTAGCAAATGTTCTTGAATTTGTCAGTTCTGTAGCTTCTTCGAAATTAAAATCAATACTTGAATTTTTTGTAAAGGATTATCTCACTCCTTCTAATGCAGTAAATTGGCTAAAAAAGAATAATCCAGATTTGAGAGAATTAGCATATGACTTTCGCTCTGTTGTTGAACAAAAAAAAATAGAAGTACAAGTATATTATGAAACAATACCATATAAAGGAGTTCTTAAGGTAGTAGACGAAGCAAATGCAGACCCAGGAATTCATAATTGTAGACCAACGCCTGTTCCTGGTTGCGATCATAATCAAATATCAAAACCAATCAAAGAAAGAGGAAATGATTTACATCTTGAAATACTAAAATGGCTAAATAATATTACGGACAAATTGATTAAAGGAACAATACAACCGGTTCTGAACGAAGACATTGAAAGTATTCTTAATCAAATTGTCAATTCCAGTATGGAAATACCTAATTCAGAATTTCAAATAACACCTAAGAAGTTGGAGTCGATTTCTTTAGAATACCGCACGAAAATATCTCATATCTTCAGAGCAGAGGCAATCAAGCTCTCAAAGTCGTATATCAGAAAATCAATTATTTCTGAAAAGCTTATCCAACAACTCAAAAATTCAAATTTCGACTTAGATAAATTGATTTTATTTCAAATACTCTCATTGCAATTAGAAAATATTATAAATCACTATCAAGAAAGTTTAAACAAACGCAATGGTGAAATTTTCAAGGCAGAAAATCCAAGTCTCATTATAACTTATGAATTAATTAGATCTATTTGGAATGTATTGTCAAAGGATTCTATAAAGTTAAAGCATGAAATGAAATCCTTTTTATCATGGTTAAAGAGAGCCAAGTCTAAAGATTCAAAATTAGATTCTGGAGGAGAAACGGAAACATTTGTAAGGTACTCGATAAAATCAATGTCTATTTTAGAAGAATGGGAAAAGCCCTAAGAAGAATGAAAACGATGCAGAACAATGTGTAAAATGTTCATAGCTGCCATACGCAGCTACGCCATTTACACTAACCGTTCTGCTCAATTAGAAAAAAATAAAACAGCCTAATCAATATGAATGAAAATGAAATACAGAAAGAATGGAATTCCAAAGGTGAAGAATACGCAATTGGAATAAATGAAATGGTTGAATTTGGAGAGAAGAATGGTTGGGAAAATTGGAAAGGTAAAGAGCCAGAAGATAACAGAGAACATCTTGCTGATAAAGTAATTGAATTATTAAGGAAGGCAAATACCGAAAATAGAGTATCCGATTTCAGGCAGAAATTTCCCCCAGCACATTCTCCTTTAATTAAGTACTTTGAAGAAAAAGGACAATCAATAGACCAGATTCATTTTATTGAGGATGAAAAAATAGTATTCTTAACGGGAACTGCATATCAGAAAAGACAGGCATACATTTTAAATGATGAGGAAGTAATTAAGCTTGACGAGACAATTGACGCAATCGGTAAATCAAAAAAAGGGAATGTTTTTGCAATTCAAATCGGAAATAAAATAACCACAACTAATGGGTGGTAGTCCAGCCCCTTAAATACCCAGACAAAATTCCAGATTAAAAACTGTAATTTT
>CAZXYA010000998.1:0-2188 GCA_964644655.1 uncultured Saprospiraceae bacterium
AAAGAATCAACATGGCACGCATCCCATAATAACTAAATCGCTCCCACATTTCTGTGAAGAATAGAGTGGCTAATCCTCTTGGATGCCCAAAAAATGTTTTTTCGCTTACTTGACTCATAAAAAACTGCTTAGATTTATTGACAAGTTTATCTAGTTAGTTGACATTCCTTGCTCGCCTTCGGCTCGCTTGGAATGGGTTTCTGGGGAGCGAAAAGGATGGTTTTCATAGAAAACCATCCTTTTCGCTCCCCAAACCCCTTAATCCAGCCACTTCGTGGCATTCAGAAAGTGTCAACTACTTTTTTAATGTAGATAAACATGTCGATTTATTTGATTAGATTTTCTAAATTCTGCTCAAAATAGATTTTTTTACCTAAAATAAAGCTATGACCTATTGTTTTATTCTGAATTTGATTGTTTTAACCAAACCTTAATAGGATTTAGTGCTAATTGAGACTTAATTTCTAACGGAATTATGGAGGATAGTTTCTAACACGGATGGAAGTTAACACAGATGATTTTGCTCAATAATTGGGGAAAAATTGATGTAAGCAACAACGAAATAATAAATTACACAGCTATTATCCTCCGATAAAATCGGAGTAAACTGTGGGAAGCTAATCCGTTGGGCATCCTATAATCTATTTTTCCTATTTTTGTAAGATGAAAAAAAGTATCCATAATTCCGTTTTCTATCTAGTATTTGTTTTTCTTTTTTTGTTATTGACAACCGAAGGTAAGGCAGTTAATTATAATTTTGAATTTCAAATTAAAGGGTTAACTATTCCTGAGAAATGCGTTTTGGGGTATTATTATGGCAACTTGACCTATGCTGTAGATTCTGTTAATGTTACGAAAGGAGGAAATATTCAATTTAAAGGACAGCGAAATTTAACCAATGGACTATATTTCTTAATGATACCAAAAGTCGGATTTATTGATTTTATTGTTTACAAAGAGTACCAATTCCAAATAAAGACGGAGGTAGCAAATCTCAATAAAAAATTATCGGTCAAAGGGTCGAAAGAAAATGAAGCTTATTTTGCTTATCAGAATTTTTGGGAAACAAAAAAAGCAGAAATTGAACAGCAAACAGAAATGCTCAAACTACTCAGTAAAGCCACGAATGATCCAATAGTTATTCGAGAAAGCCAACAGCAAATTTATGACTTGAGGCAATCTATTCCAGTAAAAGCTTATGAGTTAATGGAGGCAAACACTACTAGCTTTTTCTGTATGCTGATGGAAGCAAATGAATTACCAATTGTTCCTTCTACCATACCTGTTCAATTAAATAAGGAGACCAATCCCATATATGTGCAATATGTAAAAGATCATTTTTGGGATAATTTTGATTTTAATGAATCTGGGCTTTTGCAAACTACTATTTTTCATACAAAAGCGACTTTTTTCTTTGAGCGGTTAACTGAACCAAGTGTAGTTGGCTACATTCAATCGGTAGATATTCTCGCAGAAAAATCAAAAGTTAATCCTGACATGATGCGCAATACATTACGTTGGTTCGTAACTATTTTTGAGAATACTAAAAATAAGATTGCTGAAAATATTTTTGTACATGTTTTTGACACCTATTATAGTTCCCCTGAAGAAAATGGGATTGATGTCGCTACGTTCAGTAGAATAGAACAAAAAGCCAATTATTTCCGACCTACTTTAATGGGTAATGTCGCACCAAATATTACCTTATTAGACGAAAATGATCAACCAAAATCTCTACATGATTTCTCTGCAAAATACACGATGCTTTATTTCTTTAGTCCGCTTTGTGATAAATGTCGAATAGCAACGCCTAAAGTGGTGGAACTATTTAAGCAATACGAAGCGAAGGGCTTGAAAGGATTTGCCGTTTGTACAGATGATAAGAAGGAATACTGGAAAGCTTATATCAAGGAAAATAAATTGCCTTGGACTTGTGTGATGGACACGGATGATGATTTGACGGTGGAAACTAAATATGCTCCCAATAGTTTACCGAATGTTTTTATTTTAGATAAGGATAAAAAGATATTAGCGAACCGAGTGGAGTTTGAGGAATTGGAGGCAACTTTACAGGCGTTGATAAAGTAGCATTAAGGGCTAAATATTTTGTAGTTAAAAAAAGTGCATGATAGTATTAAGTAATGCAGCCTAATTAATCGGGTAATTTATAGCTATCTTTTTCCGCTAT
>CAZXYA010000999.1:0-2185 GCA_964644655.1 uncultured Saprospiraceae bacterium
GTAATTGTCTAGCATCTGCTTGTTGAAAATTAATTGTGGGAAATTTGGCTTTTGCAGCATTGACCATTTCCAAAGAGCTATCTATGCCCATTACTTCTACGCCATCTTCTTGCATTTTTTTTGTTAAATCCCCTGTCCCGCAACCTAAATCAAGTATCTTCTCCCCTTTTTTCGGGGTTAACCAAGCATAAATGCCTGTTCCAAATTGGGCGACAAAATCGTGTTGTCCATCATATAATTGGGTATTCCAAAATTGACTCATATTTTTATGTTTTTGCTAAAATAAATCGTGTGTAAGCACTTTCAGAACTCGAAGCTCTTAGGATTATATCTAAGGAATAAAAAGGGGCGAAGCTACGCTCCTTTTATCGCTTTTGTGTATCATATTGCTACAGACGGAGTCAGAGCGATGCTCTTCTAGTACTTACCAAGGAGCATCGCTCCGAAACTGTCTGTAGAAAATGCTAATTAATTCTTTTTTCCCTAAGGAGCGTAGCTTCGGCACTCCAAAAGCTATTCGCAATTCCATGAGTACTGGATAGTAATTTAAATTCTGGAAGCTCTAAACATTTCAGCCAAACTATTAAAAAAGAAACTGATATTTCCAATTTATCGAAAGCTACTTTTGTCTTTTTTAATAAAGATTACGCTCCTCAATACTACCAATCACTTTTAGTCATTTGTACGAAATACGGTTTTGTGCCAAATGTGGTACATGAAGCAAATAATATTAATTCTATTATTCAATTGGTTAAAAAGGGGTTGGGCGTATCAATTTTGCCTGCTTCCATTGCCGAAAATTATGACTACGAAGCAGTCAGTTTTTGTCCATTGAAAAATATTGACTTATTTACAGAAGTTTTATTAACTACTCCTAAAAGCGAAGTATCTGAAATTACGCAAAAAGCTGTTGAGGAATTATTGAAATTAAAGAAATAGTAAAAGGATATCTTCAAGGTTCAATTTTTTCCTTTCATTTATTCTACTTAACTTGGTTTCCAACTCATTAATCATCAAATTTAGGATGTGAGAGATATTTATTTCAGTTTTTACCATGTCATCATCTTTATCTGTATCTTTCAAGGCTTCTTGTTAGCTTACATTTTTTTATTCAATAAAAATTTCAGAAAGAAGTCTAGTGTAGCGCTTTCTATTGGTTTAATAACGATTTCTTTTGCTGGTGGATGGGAAATTATACAAGATTTAGAATTACATAAGCAATATACGGTATTAAATTATTTACCCGTTTCTAACCTCTCGGTAACGGTTATTAGTTTCTATTATTTTGTGGTCTTTTTACTAATGCCCAAGTATAAATTTAGTCGAAAAGATTATCTATTTCTTTTACCTTTTATCCTCATTTTTTTAATAAGATTCCTTTATTATGGCATTCATTTAGTATTACCATTTCATTTAGAAACCTATCAAAATGTAAAAAATATACTTAGTATACTTTCCAATTATATACCCATTTTCTATTTGGCTTGGGTTGTCCAATCATTGTTAAAAAAAGTCAATTTATACCACCAAAATCTATTCGATAATTTTTCTGAGACTGAAGGAAAAGACCTCTATTGGCTAAGAAATCTCCTCTATGTTTTTGCTGTCCTTGGAATTATTTGGTTTTGTATTATTAGTCTTATCTTTATTTATCAAACCCGTATATGGGTTTTCTATTTTATGTGGATGGCTCTTTGTTTGGTGATAGTATGGTTAGCTTATTTTGTTGTTCTTAGACGAGATGTTTTTGCCATCCCCATTTTCAAAAAAAGGATGCCTCAACAAAATGAAAAAGCAACCCTTTCTGACAAAACAGACGAACATTACCAAAAACTATTGACGCTTTTACAACAAGAAAAACTCTACCAAGATGCCCAATTAAGTATGGATACCCTTTCCGAAAAAACCGACTTAAGCAATGGCTATTTATCCAAAATTATCAATCAAAAAGAAGGTAAAAATTTCTATAATTTTATCAATTCTTACAGAGTCAAAGAAGTAAAAACGCGGTTGAATCATCCCGACTATGCCCATTATTCGATTTTAGGCATTGCCTTAGAAGCAGGTTTTAAATCCAAATCTACGTTTAATGCTGTTTTTAAAAAAATGACAGGCATGACCCCAAGTGCCTACAAAAAAAGCCTTTCCTAATTATAAGTTTGGAATTTGGGTGAATTCATCATTT
>CAZXYA010001000.1:0-2180 GCA_964644655.1 uncultured Saprospiraceae bacterium
TAAACAATTTCTTCCGCATTTTTCGAGGAAACTGAATGGGGGTATCCGAGGTATGATCTATCCCTCCAGCAACGACAATATCAGACTGCCCTGTCATAATTTCTAGACACCCATCCGCAATGGCTCGATTGGCAGAAATACAGGCTTGGGAAACCGTATGACAGGGTGTAGTATTTGGAATACCAGCAGTTAAGGCTGCTTCTCTAGCTACGTTCGGCGTTTTGATATTGGCAATGACACAGCCCATTACGACTGAATCTATAATTTTAGGGTCAATACCTGTTTTAACCAATAAACCTTTAATGGCAAATTGTCCTAATTGATAAGACATTAAATCCATATAATCGGTACCAGAACGTAAGAAAGGTGTTCGGCAACCATCTATTATTACGACTTTTTTCATACTTATAATTTTTAACACAACTTGTCCCGATTAACTATCGTGGATAGCCCACAAAGAACACATAGTTTTGATCACTAGACTTATTTTTGTCCTAAATATAGGAAATCTCTAGCGATAGAGAAAAGAAAAGCTTATAAAGGATTGATTTTCTTTATTTTAAGAACTTCATAACAAACTAGTGTCTCGATCTATACATAGCAGTTAGCTTTTCTTAAAGTCACACATAACTTTTTATTTATTTAAGTGTTTTATTTATCGACTGCTAAAAATTGGCAGTTTTTTTAATAAATAACAATAAAACACAAATCAAAAGAGCTTTAGTACTACCTAAAATCACCTAAACTCTGTAACTAAAAATTTTCAATCATGAAAAACGTATTAAAAATAACCTTCTTAGCTGCATTTTTTGCGCTAGTAGCTTGTGGAGAAACGGCTACACAAAAAGAAGCAACTGTAGCCCCTGCTGCTGCTACCGCTAAAACAATGGTCGAGGAAAAAGCAAAGGAAGTGATGGACAAAGCAGAAATGGTTAAAGACGAGATGGCCAAAGAAGGGGCGGAGAAGGCGGAAATGGTCAAAGAAGGAATGGAAGAAGCAAAATCCATGGCAAAGGAAGGAATAGAGAAAGCTAAAACGGTTAAAGATGAAATGACCAAAGAGGCAATGGAGAAAGCTAAAACAGTTAAAGATCAAGTAACTAAAACAACAGCAGCGGCAGCAACAACAGCCAATAAAGCGGTTACATTGAAGGAAAAACCAGAAAAAGTAATTCTTCAAAAAGAGTCTGTTATTGAAGCAGCTCAAGAAAAAGCAACAGCAGCTAAAGAGAAGGCAGCAGCAACCACTAAAGAAGCTATGCCAAAAGCAGAGACACCTAAAGTAGCAACTCCCGCTCCTGCACCTAAAAAAGTGGAAGTTAAAAAGGAAGTACCCAAAGCATTCTCGCATGCAGCATGGAACACCTTAGCCCAAAAGCATATTAGCTCAACAGGAAAAGTAAATTACAAAGGATTCAAAGCAGATATTGGCGCTTTTGAGGCTTACTTAAAATCCTTAGCTGATAATCCTATCCAAAGCAGTTGGTCAAGAGGTCAAAAAATGGCTTATTGGATTAATGCCTATAATGCCTTTACCATTAAATTGATTGTCGATAATTACCCTGTAAAAAGTATTACAGATTTAGAAGGGGGAAAGCCTTGGGATAAAAAATGGATAAAATTGGGTGGCAAAACTTATTCGTTAAATAATATCGAACACGATATTTTACGACCAAAGTATAAAGATGCTCGAATTCATTTTGCCGTAAATTGTGCCGCTAAATCTTGTCCACCTGTTTGGAATAAAGCTTGGACTGCAGCTAATTTAAATGGCCAATTAGAGCGTGCGACAAAATCATTTATCAATAATGCTAAGTATAATTCAGTTGGTGGTAGCAATGCTGCTATTTCTAAGATTTTTGAATGGTATGCGGTCGATTTTGGAAATATTACAGACTACTTGAATAAATACGCCAATACTAAAGTAGCGGGCGGAACAGCTGTAACTTATCAAGAGTATAACTGGGCATTGAACGAGTAAAAATTAATTTGAAACTTACGATAATCATAGAGGCGAGGAAGGAATTCCTTGCCTTTTTTTGTTTAGAGAAGATTTACTAATCTTGAGTATTTAGGCAAAGTAGTAAAAAAATTAATCATTAATGTTGCCCTTTTTCCTTCTAAGAAACTTAAAAAATCTTTCCATAATCCATTATGCAAAGATTTTTAAAATTCCTTAC
>CAZXYA010001001.1:0-2175 GCA_964644655.1 uncultured Saprospiraceae bacterium
ATTTTTTTGTGGAATTATTTGCTTTTGCCGTGGCAGGTAGGATAGTTCCTGCTAACCCTGCTATTATTGATTTTTTAATAAAATTTTTTCTGTCCATGATTATTATCAATTTCGTTAAGAATATAGGTACAAAGTTCAATCATTCATAGCGCAGAAAAAATAAGGTAGTTTAACAAAGGAGGTTAAGATAGTTTAATATAAAATAGATGATTTGGTGGTCAACGTTATACTGACTATCAAATCACCTATTCAGCATCCAATGCCTCTACATCTCTGCCAATCCTCTAACTGTCTGAAAATCGAAATCTTGTGTCGTAAATCCATGCGTACAATGATAAGTAGTCACCTCTATTCCTACTCTATCCACAAAATCTACTACATCTTTAGCCAATTGAGCCATTCGCCTTTGGTCATCAGTGGGAAATTGGTCAAAAACAAAAATAAATCCAGGGTTCACCAAATCGTTGAAATATATCGTTTTGGTCGATGGTTTATATAAAATAATATAATCATCCTCTTCTGCATGATGAGAAGGAATGGTGTATAATTCAACTTGATTCATTCCTTCGCCAATGGTCATTTTATCTGAAACCCCAATTACATTAATATTTTTTCCCTCAATTGGATTAGGAAGAACGGTACTTGGTCTTTGCAATACTTCCTCCATAAATGATTTTGTGCCAGCACCGACAATTAAATCTCCCCCTTCTGTCAAATTTCCTCTTGTCCCTCCTACATGGTCAAAATGGTTATGAGAATTTATCACATATTTAATAGGTGCATCACTAAAATCGCTTCTAATTTTATTCAAAACGGTAGCAGAACGACGGTCATTAACAGGAGAATCATATATTAGTAGTCCATCACCTATTTTAAAGGCATAAGTATAATGGGATTGTAATTCTCCAGCTATTATATAAGCATTGGAATCACTTGGCACTAATTGCGAATTAACACCAAATTCAGCGGCTACTATATCAGTAGGAAAATCAATAGGGAAAGTTTGTAATATCGTTCTATAGTGAAATTGAGAAGATAAATGACCATTTTTGGCTTGGTCGGCATCATAAGGATAAGCATCTGCTTCTGCTACTGTTAATGCTGATGCCTCAATGGTTGGATTAATTTCAATATTGCTTAAAGTCTCCATACGGATGATATTACCGTCCAATTTGTGTTCTAAACTTTGAGGTATTTGTAATCCATTGACCGTTGTCCAATTATCATAAATCACCTCATATAATACATCGCCAAGTAAGGGGTCGTTTTCTAGCACTTGCGCTTTTATGGGCAATTTACTTTCTGTATCAATGATTAATTCAATATCTGGAGTTGCTGCCCCAAAACCTAAGGAAGAAGCATTAAATCCAATAGAAATGGTCCCATAATCAACACCATTAACACTATTGGTAGCAATCATTTTGGCAATTGAAATGGGAGAAGACATCAGTAAGGTTTTTTGACGAGCTGCCACTTTTGTAGAATACATAGGGTCACCTGTAACGCCAAAACCACCAAATCGAGCAGGAAAAGTACCTGTTGCTCCTTCTGAATGGCCTTTTGTACCGTCAATAGTTTCTACAAAAGCATATTCTGTAAAGTAAGCATACTCTGCATCTACTTCCCATGATTGTTTAGATTGAGTACCGTCTAAATTATACAATAAGGAGTAGGTATAATCAGCTACTTTGCCGTCAATAGGCTCTGGGTCTTCTTGAAACTCAAGGGCTAAACCTGTTGATTCGTAGCTTATAGCAGCGGCTGCGGCAATATTATCGGCACCTCCCAATGCGGCTTGCATTTCGTCAAATAAGGTAGGATTATCTTCTACCACCATCGGAGGAGTTACGGGGGTAATAGTATCATCGTCACCACAACTAATAATGGTCAATAAAGAAAGGGCTACTAAAAAAAATAATTTGTTGAAATTTACTTTATCAAATGAAAAAAACATACACTATAAAATTTTAATTTTTGGTTATTAAAATTGAAAGTGCAAAGTTCGATTGAAATGAAAGGAAGAAAAATAAGGTAGTTTAAAAAAGGAGATTAAGGTAGTTTAACTTTTTGCTTCTTTGGTCAATTGTTTTCTAATGGTGCTCAAAAATTCCTTGGTGATTCCAAGGTAAGAAGCTATCATATATTGGGGAACTCGTTGGGCGATTTCGGGGTAAG
>CAZXYA010001002.1:0-2136 GCA_964644655.1 uncultured Saprospiraceae bacterium
GAGCGTTACATTTTCACGATTTATGAAATAATAATGGTTAAATAACCTTATCTTTATAGCTATAATAAAAGCCAGATAAGCCTATTTCATTTCAAGAAGAAAATTCAACAGAAAAAATGAAGGTTATAGCCTATACTAGAATCAGTACGGACCAGCAGGATTTAGAAAAACAGAAACACCTGCTTTTGGACTATGCTCAGAAGAAAAGTTGGCTCATTGATGAGTTTATTGAGGTGGCCATCTCTTCCACAAAAAATACTAAGTTGCGAAAGATTGATGAGTTGTTGGAAAAATTGAAGAATGGGGATGTTCTATTAGTAGCTGAATTAAGTCGCTTAGGTAGGAATATGTTAGAGACGCTTAATATTATAAATACCCTTTCAGAAAAAGGAATTAAAATCGTATTTGTCCGACAACCAGAATTATCAACCACTACGACTCATACTAAATTATTGTTGGCCATTTATTCCTACTTTGCAGAATCAGAAAGAGAGTATATCTCCATGCGAACCAAACAGGGATTAGCAGCGGCTAGAGCCAAGGGGGTAAAATTGGGTAGGCCCAAAGGAAGCAAGAATAAGAAAGGTCGAGTCTTAGATAATCATAAACCAGCTATCAAAAAATATTTAGAACTAGGCGTTACGGTTAGCGATATTACTAAAATCATCAATGACCTGTTAGAAAAACCAATTACTTATAATGCTTTTAAATACTTCATCAAGCATGATGAGGATTTAGTTCCCTATATGGCAAAATCAAAAACTAAGTAATCATGAGTAAAACACTACACTTCAAAATCGTTCTTATCGAAAGCAAGCCACTTGTCTGGCGAACATTTAAAGTAACAGATGATTATCGGCTAGACCGTTTTCATCAAGTGCTTCAGATTGTAATGGGTTGGAATAACTCGCACTTACACGAATTTAAAATTAAAGGGCATCAAGTTGGAATGGTAGATGATATGTCGGTTGAGTATGCTCCTGAAATGAAAGATGAGACAAAGATTTATTTAGGAGACTTCAATTTAGACGAAAAAGATACCTTCACTTATTTATATGATTTTGGTGACAGTTGGTCTCATGTCTTATATGTAGAGAACATTAATCATCAGAAATTATTAAATCCAATCTGTACAGATGGTAAGAGAGCTTGTCCTCCTGATGACTGTGGCGGTGTATGGGGCTATGCAGATATGCTTGATATTTTGAAAAACCCAAGTCATCCAGAATATGAGGAATATATGGAATGGCTACCCGAAGGATTTAATCCAGCTTCTTTTTCTCCGGAATCAGTCAACAAGGAATTAGAAAAATTTGGAGCATGGCACAGAAAGCATCCGAGAAAGAAATCTACGCCTTGGCATCAGCTTCATTGATTTTTGTATGATTGTCAGAAGGATTAAATAAGAGCATTGTTATGTGAGACAATCCACCCCTTTGTTCTCTTGAGACCTAAATTGGCAACAGGTTACCAAAAACTCAAAACGCTGGACGGTTGGATACGAAATCGCTTGCGATATTGTATTTGGAAGCAATGGAAGAAGCCTAAACGGCGTTATCGAGCCTTCCTACAATTGGGAATCGAACCAAGTTGGGCGAGACGATTTGCATGGTCAAGAAAAGGCGGATGGGCGATTGCTTGTAGTCCGATTATGGGCGTAACAGTTACAATCGAACGATTGCGAAAGAAGGGATATATCTCTTTCTTGGAGTACTATTTATCAGTTAAATACAAAGATGTTTAGTGAACCGCCGAGTACGGTCCCGTACGCTCGGTGGTGTGAGGGCTCTGGGGTGGCTATTTGTCACCCCTTGCCACTCGATTAGGCACAGTATTCTTTTTATAAATTTAATGAATTGCACCAATTTCTTATTGCTTCCCTATCCGCATTTGAAATTGTACTATGGTCAAAGTCCGTTGCATTTTGAAATGGCGGAGGCATCACTAATTCATCCAAAGGATAATTCTCAAAGTGCTGCGTACATTGAGGACGATGACAAGAGGTACAAGAATTTTGCATATCTGTCGTGTGCGGTTGCTGAAATTCCGCGCCGATAATCGAGTATGGATTATTACCTGTCAATGGAACAAGTAATTCTGTTGGATTATCAGGATTCATCAATTGGTCAACGGCGG
>CAZXYA010001003.1:0-2133 GCA_964644655.1 uncultured Saprospiraceae bacterium
TGAATTTTATCGTTTTTACGAATTGTCAATCTAAAATTTAATTTAGCTATTTTTTAAGTTAATTAGTTCTACTTTGGGACTTTAGAAGTAGTAATCTCTGAAAGCACGGTCGTCAGGAGACGACCAGATATAAATTTCAAGTCTGGAGACCATAGCCGTCAGGCTATCGATTTGAAATTGCTAATTTTTAAAGCTAGACACGTTGAAAACGTGAAAAATATTGATTTGAAGATGAAATCTTCAAATATCGAAACCAGTATAAATCGTTGGTTATCAGTAACATTTTTCTTAGCCTGACGGCTATGGTCTGGAGACTTAAAATATCGGGTTCAGAATAAACCAAACATCTGTTGACTTTTTGCTAAAAGCGCTTGATTTATCAATATTTTTTTTGATTTGCTTTTTGAAAATTAATTCACATGGTATAACTAGTTGGGAAACTATTATTACTGCTTCTTTTCAAACGGGTTTTGTTGCCCAGCGGATTTACGTTGAGCCCGTTTCAACGCGTCGGAGTTATTTTTTTCGTTTTCCCTTATCAAAAAACTTTCACCTGTCAAATCATCAAAAACCTTGTGTTTCAATGTAATATCCTCTACTATTTCCTTACTAATTATTTCCCAACTACCTACTGGCTCTTGATGGAATATATATGTAAAATTGTTTAGACCAATTTTGAAGCCTTGTTCTTCCTCTTTGTCATCTATATTCCAAATTTCAATAGTATTGACCTTGGCAAAGTTATCTCCAATATAATTGCATCTAGTCTCTAATAGTCTATGTGATGAATAAAGATTTTTTTTACTTTCTTCATAGGTCGCATCCTTAATTATTGCTTCTAACTCGCTGCATTCTGGTTCAGTAGATAGTTTAACTTCTTTATAACTAAAAAAATTATTATTAAAGTAATAAAGAGATGCGATTATTAGTAAAATAGATAAAAAAGAAGATACTAAAGATAAAAAATTGCTTAATGAACTCTTGATTAATGTTTTATAAGAAGTGATTACAAATAAAGCGGTTAATAATCCTAATCCAGGTATTAAAAATGATGTAATAAATATATCCATTACGTGTAATAAAATTTTAGTGCTTTAATACCAATAGCATAGATACAAGTCATTGCCATTAGTGAAGCTTGAAGTCCAATATTAATGTTAGGCTTTATTTCCTTATTTCCAATCATACAGATTAGGAACGTAGTTACGCTCAGTATTAAAATTACTAAGGGAAATAAAACAAAAAAGAACCCAACAGTTCGCCTAGAGAACTTTAAATCAGATAGAAAGAAATCTATTGATATGGTGGATACTACGGCTGATATAAAAAACAAAATAAAACCTTCTTTAAAGATATCTTTATAGGAGATTATATTATCAACTACCATAAAATCATACCAAAGTATTAGCCATAGCTGTAATAAACCAAAAAGTACTGTAAGGAATGTCCATACAAGTCCTTTTGATAGATTTTTCCATATTTTTCTGTAATCTTTGCTCACCTTAACTTAGTTTCTTTGAATTAATAATTTGTTCAAATACTCCTATAGTTTTGGTTAGCTGAGGGGTAACAATCTTTTTAATCCAATAAATTTTATTAGGGATTAAAAGAACGAAGTTTTGACTGAAAGTATATATAATAGACGTGGTTATTAGTATAAATATACAAAAAATCTCGGTTTTAAGACAAAAAATAGCCAAACCAGTACATAAAAACCAAGATAAGAAACTAAAATTTAGATTATCTGCCAGAATCTTGTTAAATAATAGATTAGATACCATTAAGGAGGGAAGAATAATGGTTACTGCTTTGAATTTGTTCATTCGTTTTGTTTTAAGTTAGAGAGAGAAAATTACTATTTTTCTATCAATTTTTGCCCAAAATAGTAAAGAAGTACCATTTTAGGAGATTTTAACCGTCCATTTTAGGCAAATATAATGAAAATTGACTGATACACAATTAATTATCGAAAATAAGCACCCTATTATAAAAATATTCATATTACTCGTCACATAGACGTGGCAGTAATATCCTATTATCATCAAGGTTGTACAATTGCAGCTATTATCTATTTAAGCATCAATAAAACCGATTAACCAATACTTTTTTACTAGTAATTAACTGATTACCAAC
>CAZXYA010001004.1:0-2130 GCA_964644655.1 uncultured Saprospiraceae bacterium
CCTTAGACTTTGGTGGCTACGTCATCGACACCCCTGGTATTAAAATGCTCTCTTTCAATAATTTAGAACCGCAAGATGTTGCGCATAATTTTAGAGAATTATTTCTTTATTCCGAAGATTGTAAATATAATAATTGCACTCACCGCAATGAACCTAAATGTGCCGTGAAAAATGCTATTGAGGAAGGTTGGATTAGTGAGTTGCGCTATAAAAATTATTTGTTGATTTTAGGGGAAGTGGAAGAGCAGAATTATTGGGAACGGCATCGGGATATGTGATTTTTATTTTAGTTCTGCTATTTTTTCTTTTAGCCATTTTAGGTTGATAATGCCTTGGGTTTCTGCTATTTCGTTATTTAGTTTTTCTATGGCTTTTTTATCGCCCGGCATTAGTTTGGTTAGTTTTTTGGTGAATTTTATTAGGTTAAGAAATCGTTTTTTTCTATCTATGGTTATATTTTTATTTCGATTCAAATATACTCTAAAACTTTCAAATAAATGATATAATGGTTCTATCTCATCAGTTTCATAATAAACTGCGATGAGCATTAATTTTGAATTTAAGTTATATGTAAGGTCTTCATATTCAACTTGATTTAATAATTGCAATACCTCATCATATTTTTTTTGATAAAAGTATAGTGTAGCTGTATTGTAAGTAACTGCATTATCTCTATAAACTTCGGGAATCTTTGTACTATAATTTTTTATAAAATTCTCAGTCCAATCAAATTCTCCTAATCTAAGAGCTGTCAAAATAGTATTTTTGAATTGCCATGGTGATAATCCTTCATGTTCTTCAAATATAATCTCTTTATCTAAAAATTCCTTATAAGATTCAAAGTATTCTCTAACAAATCTTGTAACTCCTTTATTGATTTTATTAATTGAGTAGTTTAATACATATTTTGCAATAAGTTTAGCTTCCGATAAGGGAAATTGATTAATATCTTTATTTACCAATTCCTTTAATTTGAAATAGTGGTCTTCATTTTCAAATTCTTTACTTATTAGGGAAATTTGGTAATAAATTTCGATAGGAGATATTCCTTCATATGTATTTTTTTTAACATCATTTATTATTTCATCTATAATAGAAATAGCATAATCATAGTTAGCTAAATCTTGTCTACTTTGAATAGAGCTATAAATCCGTAATTTTTCAGCAAAATAAAAATAGTCTAAGTTTCTTGCAATTTTTTCAATGTTACTTCTAGCACCTCTTTTTACTTCAAATTCTGTTAGTTCATAATAGTTTTTCTCAATTTCATATTGATAGAAATAAAAATTAGCTGGTCTAACTTTTTGTTGACTAGACAGTCGCCTAGCCGTTTTCACTGTGCTATTATATAATTTATCTAGTTTCTTTTGTCCAACAGCTTCCATAAGATGAACTGCCTGTCTAATTGGGTTTTCTTCATAAACCTGCTGAGCTAAAAATTTTTCTACTAATTTTAATAATTCGGAATTCAATTTTCTAAAACGAACATCATCATATTTCTTCTCTTTATAAATCTTTTTCCATATCAATTCTTTAGTCAATTCCTTGTTTGACTTTGAAAAAATATCTTTAATAAAGACTTCAAACAATTCAATAATCGCCTCATTCATGTTAAAATAGGGAGATTGTAAAAATTTACGAAGGCGATTCACTTCGTATTTATCAAAACTTTGGAGGATGGTATAGGTTTTGTTGTTCATAGATTAATTACAGGATGACAGGATTTTTATAGGTCGTTCATGTTAGACTTGTTCTAGGTCGTATGCTTACAGGATGACAAGGTTATGCAAGTTTACGAAATTAAAAGAAGTACATGAAATTTATGAGAAAGGATTTGTGATTAGCAATAGTAATTATTCTTTAATTTGTTTTATTGACAATAATTTGTTGGGAGTAAAGTGCATAATTTTACACACATAGAAACAAATCTAATTTGTTATCGTTTCTAACGATGGTGTTTAGTTGAATTTATAGCTAAACACAAGTATAATATCAAAAATATAGCACAAAGAAAAAAAAATTGCTAGATAAAAGCAATCACAATGTAAGCTGCTTTAAAATACTAAGGAATTGATCCTCAATCGTTTTTGAAAAGTAAAATATTGTCATTCAATCTATTTTTTTTTCACA
>CAZXYA010001005.1:0-2124 GCA_964644655.1 uncultured Saprospiraceae bacterium
CTCTCTCTACTTAGTTTCTAACATAAAACTAAGAAAATTAGTGCATCTATCCAAATAGAATATCATCTACCATTAGTCAATGACAAACATTTAATAGTTATCTAAATTAGATAACTATCAAAAGAATATAGCAATAATCATATATTTATTTTTATAATTTGAAATAAATTCACTATTCTTGTGCCACTTTTTGGCGCTCTTTATAAATACGCACAACAGAAACACTAAATGTCATTACTAAAACTACTTTACACGCTATTACTTTGCTTTGTCGTAACTATTGGCTCTGCTCAAACTACCCCCTTAGAATTCGAAAACATTCAATTCAACCATCTTGATAAAAAGACAGGATTACCTAATGATATGGTCTGGAAAGTCTTTCAAGATTCCAAAGGCTTTATGTGGATTGGAACACACAATGGACTCACTCGTTGGGATGGATTGAACTTTAAATATTTCCTACCCAATCTGGTTGATTCTACTACTATTTTGGGTACTTCCATTATGGATATTGAGGAAGATAAAGACGGTTATATATGGTGCTTAGTGCATAATAAAGGGCTTTCTCGTTTCGACCCTGTTACCGAAACTTTCACCAACTTTCGACATGAGCCTTACTTAAAAGGACTGATGCGAATGAGGAATTTTGAGGATGGCTATTTGTGGTTAGGCTCTTATGGTAGCGGGATGTTTCGCTATGAGATTGCTACCGATAGTTTGACTCGTTTGCCGCTTAGAGCTAAATTTGATGATGGTGAAGATTTATTTAGACTCAATTCTATTATAGATATAGTCGAAGATGTTAGTGATAACAATATTCTTTGGTGTGCTGGCAATGATGGACTCTACCGTTTTGATAAAACTACCTTGAAATATAAACATTTTATATCGCCTGCAAAGGGAACTGCGCTCATGACCATCAATAGTGTTTTTATGGATGAGCCCAATACCTTATGGGTGGGTGCTTGGGGTGGTGGTTTAATTAACTTTGATATTCCTACTACTACGTGGAAATATCATACTTACATTAAGCCCAACATACTTAATTATGATGGTGGAGGCTACAAGGATATTGTTAAAAATGTCTTACGTAAATCACCAACTGAATTATGGATACAGACCGCAGATAAAGGAGCTGGTATTTTCGATATTCAAAAAGATAGGTTCACATTCTTTAAGCATGATATTACCAATCCAATCTCGGTTAAACCAGGAACAGGTAATCGACTCTTTAGAGATAAAGAAGAGCGTATCTGGTTTACTTTTGCAGATGCTGGTGTTTCTTATCTCAATCCCGAATGTCAGGCATTTTTCAATATGCCGCTAAACTTAAAATCTTGTGAGGGTACCTACTCTGAAAATAATGTAACCGATTTTGGCTATGATGTAACTACAGGTAAAGTTTACGCAACAGCTAATGGCTGTAATGGTTTGTTTGAAATTAACCCTGATGATTGGTCTTATAAAGCGATTCCTACGTTGGGTTTAGAAAATGAATATCAAATCTTCATGACCAACTTAGTTACCAAAGATGGCGGGGTTTGGGTCGGTGGCGAAAGTAACAAAGGGGGGGATAATAAAGAAGTAAAACGCCCTTCCCTACTCTATTTAGATAAACAAATTGGAAAATTAGTACCTTTTACACACCCTATGGCTACTACGATTAATTTGCAAAATCGTAACATTCAAGATATTCAAGAAGGGGAAAATGGTACTATATGGGTGGCTACTAATGATGGGGTGTTGGTTGAAATTAATACGACTACAAATAACGTACAAGTGGATTCCTTGAACTCAAAAGATAGTGTTAAGCTCCAGATTCGACAAATCATGTACGAATCAAACAGGGTTTTAGTGGCTACTTCTAAAGGACTTTACGCCTTTGATTTAGCGGATAGAGTATTTAGATTATTGGAGACAACTGCTGATTTAGAGATTAATACTTTTGCTAAAGATAAAAACGGTCATTTATGGTTAGGTACAATGCGGCAGGGCTTGAAAAAAATGGTTAGTAAGGAAGGGGAAATTACAACACCGGATGCTGGTAACTTACCCTATACTTTGATTGATAAAATTGTCGTGGGTAAAGACAATGAGGTTTGGTTATCGACCCAAGATGGGATT
>CAZXYA010001006.1:0-2122 GCA_964644655.1 uncultured Saprospiraceae bacterium
TAAAGGCTTTACCAGAGGGGTACAAGCTAGTTTATTCAATATTGCTAATTCAGCAAATATTATTCAAATAGCGGGGATTGCCAATTTTATCCAATCGGATTTTGATGGCGTACAAGCAGCTTTACTTAGTAATTATGTCAAAGAAAAAGCTGATAGGCAATTTTCTTTAGGCATCAATAAAGCGAGTGAAGTAAAGACTTTTCAAATTGGCTTAATAAATATAGCAGATACTGTAGCAGGTAGGCAAATAGGAATAATGAACATTTCTCAGCAAGCAGATAAAACGCCCTTTGGTTTGTTGACCATTATTAAAAATGGATATAACAAGATAGAAGTGGGCGCAAATGATGCTTTGTATGCAAGTGTTGGGATTAAAACAGGAGTGCGAAAATTTTACAATATCCTTCAGTTGGGTAGCCGATTCACCGATGATATTTGGAGTGTTGGCTATGGGATAGGAACAACTTTTTTACGAAGAGAACGATCCTTTCATTTGGAATATGTCGCTTCTCATATTAACGAACAAGATTTTTGGACGAAAGAACTCAACCTCTTAAATCAATTTAAATTTAATGTTGAATGGGAATTAGTCCCTAATCGCCATCTTTTTTTAGGGCCAAGTTTGAATATATTAGCTTCTAAACGAACGAATCCAGAGACTTTAGAAGTGATCGGTTCTCAATTGCCTGACTATACCATACTGGATACGACTCAAGGGAATACCAATTGGAAAATGTGGCTTGGGGTGAATGCTGGGTTTCGGTTTTAGAGTGGGGCTTTAAAATCCAGTTGGAGTATGGTATGGGATTTTATTTTGACAAAGCACTAGGTAGACGAGCTAGGAGGATTGTTAACGGATTTGGACGGGTTGAACGGATTTAGACGGATTTTTTCTACCATAACTTGTTCCGTATTTTAATCGGAATAGTTATTAAAGTTTATATAATTGGTTTTACTGAAAATCTTAAATGAATTTATATGCCTTAAATGGTAAGAAAATAAGTTGTATTGTTAAACATGCTGAACAGTTACCTTTTTTCTAAACAATTAATATACTTTTTTTTGGAAATTCATTTCCAAGTTACAGTAGAATTTCAAAATGTGAAGTAATAAATCGTTTTACTTCCCTTTATACACTAATGCTCATTTTAAAAAACTGGTTGTAATAAACTTACTGTTTATAGTCAATTGACTTTTGAACAACAGGCTTTGTTATGCCGACTCTAAATAATTTTTTAACTAAATACAAGAAATCACCTGACAGTAATTTCAGCGTAACAGGTAATAGTATTCCATCCTGTTAGTCATAAAAAATCCTGTCACCTTGTAAAAATATTTAAAAATCATGAAACAGATTTCTAAGTTATTGGCAGTCGTAGCTGTCTTATCTTTTAGTTTACCTTCTTGCTATTTTGACTTCGATGACGATGGCAGAGGTCCTGACTTCTCGAATAATTGCGAAGAAGGGTTTGGTAGTACCGTCACCCAAGAATTAAATTTATCCGACTTTACAGGCTTTGAATTAAATGTAGCAGCCCAAGTTTACTTACAAGAAGGCGATGAGTTAGAAGTAACCGTAAGAGGACAGGAAAACATCATTGATGAATTGGAGACTAGGGTCAGAAATGACATTTGGGAAATTGAATTTGATGACTGTGTAGAAGATAGCGACGTGCTAAGAATTTTTATCACCGCTCCCGGTCTTAATTTTATTGCCAATAATGGGTCTGGTAAAATCCAAAGTGAGGATATTTTACGGATCAATGATTTGGAAATCAAAAATAATGGGTCTGGCGAAATTCAATTATCGGTAGAAGCAGATATTATTAATGCCAGAAATACAGGTTCTGGAAAACTAGAAATCGAAGGGGTGGCTACTACACTAGATGCCAATCTAAGAGGTTCTGGCGACTTACTGGCTTTTGATTTACTAGCTAGAGATGGTCAAGTAGAAATAGATGGTAGTGGGGATGCACAAGTCAATATTTCTGATTTCTTAGAGATTATGATTGAAGGTAGCGGCGATGTTTATTATAAAGGCGATCCAGATTTGAAAGTGACGACTAGAGGGTCGGGGAAGGTTTTTAATGCGGATTAGTAAAATTTTAAAACATGGTGATTT
>CAZXYA010001007.1:0-2097 GCA_964644655.1 uncultured Saprospiraceae bacterium
TTACACGTCAATATTTGGGTAAATGATCAAATTTTATTTCAAGTAATGCCTGCAAAACATTTCCTTAACAGAGGAATTAATACAACGAATTTTAAAGATATGGTTATTATTCATTCGTTGAATAAAAACAAAACTGAAACTTTCTATTTTTTTGAAGAATTAATGGATCGTTATAAATTATTCGAAATGATATATTATGAATCTCCCAAAGGGATACATAATTTCATAAAAAATATCGGTAACAATGTTCAGGAGATTGAAAATGAAATTTTTGATAATATTAAAATATATGAACTTAAGGATCAAAACTCAGTTAGAATAGAATATTTAGATCACTGATCCTTTATCACTATTTCATAACCTTTTAATCATGCTGGTCACCATAAATACACTTTATTCATGTTTAGTATCATAGGCTTTAAGAAATTTACCCTAACGGTAAACGAAATTTTTAATTATGAAAAAGACAAAACTTACATCTCATATTTACCTGCAACGAAAGCAGCTATGAAAACAATGATTTCTAATGATAAATTATTCATCTGAACAAAGAAAAAAATGAAACCAATTGTATTGATTATTCTTATTCATCTAATGTATCCACTATATTCTAATTCTCAGGATAGTAATAAAATCTATTTTGATCAAAATTGGGAAGAAGTAGATAAGACTGAAGCTCATTATTATAGAAAACTTTATAAAAATGAAAATAAGTTGTGGATTGTTGAAGATTATTTTTTAGAAAGTAATACTCTTCAAATGAATGGAGTTTATTTAGATAAAAAATTAAAAAAAAAGCATGGAGAGTTTAACTATTACTTTAAAAACGGTCAGCTAAAATCTAAGAAACTCTTTGAAAACAATCTTAAAAATGGAGAGTTCATTGGGTATTATGAAAATGGTAAGATAAATTATATTGGGAGTTACAATAACGATAAAGAACATCTTGAGTGGAATTGGTATCATGAGAATGGGACTTTAGTGTCAAAAGAAACGTATTATTTTGGTTTACTAAAAAAAATATCTCAATGGGATAATAGTGGAAACACTATTGAGAACCCTAAATTAGAAATAGAACCTGTTTTTATTGGTGGAGAAAATGAGCTCCAAAAGGCGTTATATCAAAATCTTAATTACCCTTCTTCTGCAATAAATAATAATGAGCAGGGAACAGTATTTGTGCAATTTATAATTAATGTTGATGGTAGTTTAACAGATATTTCAGTTAAGAACCCTCAGTATGCTTCACTGGACGCAGCAGCGGTTAAGGCGGTTTCGCTTTTACCTAATTGGATTCCAGGCAAGTTTCATAACCTACCCGTAAAAGTTAGATTTACTTTACCGGTTGAATTTGAACTTAAATAGTAGTTTCTCTCAAAACCTTATTTTCCGCAAGGCAAATGAAGCTCGATCTTTGATTGGGCTTTTTTGTTGGAAAGAAATACAGTTTGCTTTAAGTTGAGGGCAGGGAAAGAAAAGTGATTTTGATATTCTGATTGTTGTTGAAAGTGGAGATCGTAAAAAGCAGGTGGTTTCAAAATTACGCGGTACTTTTAAAGATATGGAAATTGTGGTGCAAACCTTGGTTATTCCAGTCGGTGTTGTAAATAAAGCATTAGAAGAAAACCAATATTTCTATTCTGATATTAAAAAGGAAGGTATTGTGCTATATAATTCAGGTCGTTTCGATTTCGCCACTTTTAAAAAGTTGTCTCCAACCCGTAGAAGAGAAATTGCTGAGGCTGATTTTCAAGAGTGGTTTGGAGATGCAAACGAATCTTGGAAACTTTTTGATTATTGCATTAAAGAAAATCTATTGCGAAAAGCATCTTTCAATCTTCAACAAACCATTGAAATGTGTTATACCGCTATTGAGATGGTGTTTAGTCATTATAACACACATGAGATAAAAATGTAAAATATCATGTTCGCTTAAAGGGTGTTTTTCATTATGATGATGAAGAAAAGAAGAAGTTGTTTGATCAACTGAATCATGCTTATATCGGTGGGCGTTACAAAAACGAAAAGGAGTTTCCCGTGGATATGGATAAGATTGAATTTTGGAAGCAGGAAACGGAAATGTTTTTAAAATTGACG
>CAZXYA010001008.1:0-2085 GCA_964644655.1 uncultured Saprospiraceae bacterium
ATATATTTGGAAGATGGTCCGTATACCGGAAGATTATTTTCAAACTATATTAATCAATGGTTCGGTATCAAATCAAGCAGCTATTTTACCGAAATTAATTAGTTTCTGATAGTCTTTATTAATTTTCATCAATTTTCGGTCAAATCGATAGATTGAAAATATTCGTTCTATCATATTTCTGTTTTGACATTCTGTTTTGACGTCTGATATAGACACACTAGTTCTTAAGTTTTTTTCGATTCCATTTCTTGCAATGACTTTGGCAACAGAAACTGCTGTGAGTGAGGCGTTAAAATGGAAATTCAGTTTGTTGTGACTTCTGGCTTGAGTATTTTCTAATCCCATATTCTGTTTGGCATCTCTGAATAGATATTCCATTTGAAATCGCAAACGATAATATTTTAAAATCTCTGTTGGCATTCTTTCTAGGTTTGTGCTGAAGTAAATTTTAGTTACTATCTTATCTTTCAATTTATGCTCCACATATGCTATACGGATGTTTCTGTCAAGTCCTACACTATAAACTATTGCACTATAAATATTATGTTCTTCTGTTGCTGAAACCAATCGGACACGACGCTTATCAATGTTCTTTGTATCTACTTTTCCATCGTATTTTCTGGGCCTTCCTTTTCCCTTACTTTGCACTCCTTTGAATAAATAATTCAAATTTGCATCATCTCGCATTCTTGCTATCATCTCGAATCCAGATTGATCACACACCGCAGTTACCATTTTCCTTTTTGTAAAATATGCATCAAACACCGCTATATTGCTTAGCTTCTTAAGTTGTTCTGCTTGTTCGACAAATATGGAAGCATAATGATCAACTAATGTTGTCGAATCGTCTATACGATCTCTCTTTGCACTTGGACTTTGTACAGCCAACAGATGATATGCCAAGTGTTGTGACACATCTATTGCTGCAAAACCTCCCAACTCAAGCCCTTTTGCATAACTTCCCTTACAGCCTGAATAAAAATTACCAATCCCAGAAGTCTTGGTTCCACTCTTGGAAATAAAAGATGGATCAAATCCAATAAGTATCTCACCACTACTATGGCTCTGAACTAAATGGATATTAAAACTTAACCAATCAAATTTTTTTTCAAACTGATAGCGGTAACTCTTCTCATTACGACAACCTTCTCTTGACATTTGAAGAAAATTGCATCGACCTCTAAGACATAAAAACAATACTAATACTTCACCTATGAATCGTATGCGACTCTTTGAAAGTGTATCCATTTTGGTTAATATAGAATTTATAACCATCTTGCCGATGGTAAATGCGTCTTGTGTAATCATGGTTAGCGCTTGATTACAGGTTGGTAATGCCAATTTACGCATTTACTTTTTCTTAATATGTATCATCTTATTTTTGCCGAACCATTGTACTTGTAAGATATGATTAATTCATCGAGCAGACATATTATATATAGGTCTGCTTCATCATGGTCTATAGGTTGCTAAACCTCATGATTAAAAGTTATACTGAATCATACTTTTAATAAAAAAAGGTGAGCCAGGTGTAAAGTGGATTTCTTCTACAGCCTCTAGCTCATCTTGCAATCTAGACTCTGTTGCAAACTGAGTTTCATTCCATTCCGTATCAAATAGATTTTGAATTTGAATGCCGAAATTTATAGCTCTCCATTTATAACCTAGATTTAAATCTGTAACTGTATAACCATTTGCTACTATAGAATTGTCTTCATTAGCAGGTCTATCAGAAAGATGTCGAACATTAACACTCGCATTAAATCCATTATCAAAAAGAAAATTAAAACCACTTACTAAGGTAAAATCAGGTGCTAATGGAATAAAGTCTTCACCACTATCATCATCAATCGAACGAGCAAGAGCGTAATTAACATCAAGATTCCAATACAACCAATTAACCGGTTGGTATCTATAACTCAAATCTATTCCTTGACGTCTCGTCCTCCCACTTGGCTCAACAATTCCTGCATCTCCAACATAAACAAACTCCTGATCCAAATGCAAATACCAATAAGCCATATTGAGTAGCATTCTGGGAGTAGGCTTCCATATATAACCGAGATCAATACCATATGCAGCAGG
>CAZXYA010001009.1:0-2084 GCA_964644655.1 uncultured Saprospiraceae bacterium
CTTTTAAGTAAAAATTAATTGTTTGATTGTTATGATTGTTGAATAGTCTAGTAATAAATTTTGATAAAAAATAAGAAAATAACTAAATTCAGCGTGAGGGCAATACAAAGCTCGGAAAACAACTGGCGCTAACAAGCCCGTTGAATTGTCAGAGTGGAGGAAGACATCGACAAAATAATGGTGAATGCCTTAACCCGGTATATCCCGCTGGTGTGACTATAAAATAGCAACGCCTTCTTCCCATTGCCATTTTTTCTTCATCGCTAAATTTAGTTATTCAATGCCAAGAAAAAAGACTAAACCAGTTCCAAAGAGAGCAAAGAAAGCCAGTATAGAGATGCCTGTAGTAAATGCAAATGCCGCAGGCATAGACATTGGTGGCAACTTTCACATGGTGTGTCCCCGGCAAGGACAAGTGAAAGAATTCGGGGTGGTTACCCGTCAATTACATGAACTAGCCAAGTACCTTCAGCAAGAAGGTATTACCACCGTTGCGATAGAAAGCACGGGGTATCATTGGAAACCCTTGTTTGTACTTTTACAAGATTATGGGTTTGAAGTGCTACTGGTCAACGCTCGACACATCAAAAATGTGAGAGGGCGCAAGACCGATGTAATTGACAGCCAATGGATACAACTGTTACACAGTTTAGGCTTACTTAATGCCAGTTTTCAATTGGACAATTTGGGTGAAGAACTCCGTTCTTACACTCGTCATCGTTCCTATTTGATACAGCAGCGTTCAAAATTTATCAGTAAGATGCATGCTGCTTTAATTCAGATGAACATTCAGCTACCTACAGTCATCAGAGACTTAACGGGAAAAACAGGGAAAGCTATCATTCAAGCTATTAATGAAGGACAAAGGTCTCCTCAAAAATTAGCAGATTTGGCACATCCTCGTATTCAAGCAAGTCGAGACCAGATGGTAGATGCGCTGACAGGTACATGGCGTCAAGAACTACTCTTTCAACTCAAGCAATGCTACCAAATGTATGAAACATTCACTCTGCAAATTGAGGAATGTGACAGGCAAATAGAAAAGTTGCTTGAAACAGAAATTATTAACAAACAGTTGGACGAATATCAAGGCGAAGTAAAAAAAAAATGCCGCCAGAAAAATGACCCAACATTTGATGTAGCCACTTTTTTCTTCCAATTAACAGGGATTAATTTATCCGATATTGGAGGAATAGGTTCTTCTATCATACTGACCGTGTTTTCAGAAGTTGGTTGGGATTTTTCTAAGTTCAAATCTGCTGCCAGTTTTCGGTCTTGGTTGGGTTCTTGTCCCAATCCAAAAGTATCTGGTGGAAGAATAATTTCTCGCAGAGGGCCAAAAAAGAAAAACCGTGCATTAGAGGCTTTAAAGAAAGCAGCCAATGCTATTGGTAATTCAAAGAAAGACCCGCTTTATGGGTTCTTTCAAAAAATTAACCGTAAACACGGGCGAGTTTATGCCATTAAAGCAACTGCTAATAAGTTGGCCACCATTATTTACAATATGGCCACTAAAAAAGAATCATTTAATTACATGAACTCTGAGCAGCATCAAAAAAGAATGCGCCAAAAAAGTCTAAACGCTGCCAGAAAAATCATTCAAAAGAATGAACTGACTCTGGTAGAACTGGGATTTCAATGAACTGAGTAGGGCATTTACTTGGAGATTTTCCCCCTTTCTTAGGCTAAATTGTGTTTCGTTCTTTTTAGCCCCGCTTTTGTATTGCCCTCACGCTGAATTTTAGTTATTGGTGTGTTTTATTGCTAAATGGTTGTTGGACAATGTATTACGATAACAATAAAACAAGATTAACAATATAATAATCTTGTTTTACTACTTGTAATCGACAATTTACAAAAAATAAAGAATTCTTGCTACTCTTTTATAATCAAATTTGACAGATTTTACGACACTCAGCCCTCAGCCCTAAACCCTTTGCCCAAATTACAATTGTCCAATAAGCGTCATCAATTCTTGTTTTTAGAAACAAAGGATAATTTTTTGATACAATATATAGCTTAATATTATTTTCTTGCGTAAGTAATACTATCTTTAGCAAACCTATAATTTTAGGGGAAATTGA
>CAZXYA010001010.1:0-2067 GCA_964644655.1 uncultured Saprospiraceae bacterium
TATTATGTTGAGGAATAATTTTTTACTTGCAATAGTAATTAGTTTATTTGGGGGAACCTTAACTGCCCAAAGTGTTACAGTCGGATATGCTCCACCAGCCAAACACGCTGCTGAATTTGGCTTGACTGTTGGCTATGCTGCTAATTACGGAGACATTGATAACCGCCCTGGCTTTGGGGTAGGACTACATTATCGTAAAGCTATTGATTATTTATGGTCTATTAGAGTGGAAGGAAACTATCTTTCGCTTAATGGAGAAACGGATGACCAAACGGTAGAATATAACACTTCGTTAATTGGTCTAGGTGTTCATGGTATTATTACTTTGAATAATCTAAGATATGATGGCCCTAAAAAAACAAATATTTATGCACTTTTTGGAGGTGGAGTAAACAGTATTTCTCCTGATGTAACTTCAAGTACGGTAGCTGATCCTGATAGCTTTACCAAAGCTAGTGTCCAAGCTGGTGTAGGATTCGCTTTTAAAATTAGTGAAAAATTTAATGTGGCTATTGAAACAATGGGGATTCGTCCCTTTGGAAGAGATGAAGACTTAATTGATGGGGTTTCTGGAAATGATAATGATTTTGTCAATTATACTAGTATTCGCTTAAATTTTAATATTGGTCAAAGAGAAGGTATTAAAGAACCTTTATACTGGGCAAGTCCTTTTGAAGATATTTTACGAGACATTGCAGAATTAAAAGCTCGACCTAAATTTGATTTAACGGATGAAGATAAAGATGGCATTGTGGATATGTGGGATGAAGATACGACTACTCCTGCAGGGGCTAGAGTTGATGCCAAAGGAAATGCAATGGATAGTGATGGTGATGGTATAGCAGACTATAAGGATAAAGAACCTTATTCTGCACCGGGCTATACTGTTAATGGCGAAGGTATTGCTCAAATTCCAGAGCCTTCTTATATTTCTGAAGGAGATGTAACTAAAATTGTAGATGCTAAGATTAAAGATTACGACTTAACGGCTAAAAATGCTGCGGTCAGTTGGTACTTACCAAATATTAATTTTGTTAATAATAGCTATACCGTAGCTCGTTCTCAATACGAAAAATTGCATCAAATTGGAAAAGTTATCAAGGATAACCCAGAGATGAAATTTGTAGTAAAAGGCTATACGGATCAAGCAGCTTCTGAAAATTATAATAATGTATTGTCTTATAATAGAGCTGCTGCTACGGTTGATCACTTAGTTAATACTTATAATATTGCTAGAAACCGACTTGTTTTACAATGGGGAGGTGAATCAGAAAATATTATCCCTGCGAATAAAAGTCAAATCAATCGTCGAGTTGAAATTAGCGTAGCCAAAGATGGAGCTACTGAAATGGGCAAACCAGCTGGACCCGATGCTGGCGTTGGGACTTTTAAGGGGAATAAGTCGGGGTATTAACTAGTATTGATAATACTTTTGGGCTTAAATCCAAATCATAAATCATAATTCATAAATCATAAATCTATCTAGTTTTTACGGGACAGATTTATGATGTAAGATGCCTGCCTGCCAGTAGGCAGGTATGAATTATGATTTATGATTTTTTCAATGCCTGAAATAATGAGGAGAAAAATTGTATATCTTTATAATTTTGTACAGACTAGTTAGAAGCCTAAGCCCCCTAATAATTCCCCACCGACAACATAACTAAAGTACAAGCTATTTCTGCTTTAATTCCTTTTGCTTTCGCCAATTCTATCAATTCCATATTCTCTGTACCGGGATTAAAAATGATTCTTTTAGGATTCAATCCTAATATATAATTGTATAAAGCGACTTGTCGTCTAGGGTTTATATATAAAGTAATAGTATCTATATTTTCTAAATCAGGTTGTCCCTTGATAATAGGAACTCCTGCTACTATACCTTCCCGTAATCCAATAGCTACCACTTCATATTTATGATTCACCAAGCGGTTTACTGCTATATTGGAATATCTATGTGATTTCAAAGAGGCTCCTAAGACTAATGTTTTTTTACTCATTATTTGATATAGTAAGTAGTTCTTGGAAGAAAACTCATAATCGACTAATAATCAGTAAAATAAGTTC
>CAZXYA010001011.1:0-2055 GCA_964644655.1 uncultured Saprospiraceae bacterium
TGGATGGGCGTAGTGTTGTTAAGGTGGATGGGGAGCCAGTGATTATTGAGGATTAGACTCCTATTTAGTTGTTTTATTTAAGGGATTAAAGTCGCTCTATTTGTTGTAATAACCAGGTTCTTTCAGAGGAAGTAATGGGACTAACTAGTTCTACTTCCTTTTTGAATTTTTCTATTTGCGTTTTATTGTATGGATTAATCTTGACTAATTTTTTGGTGTACCTTAAAATATTTTTATAAACAGCTTTATGATAGCCGATAATCTTTTTACGTTGAATATAAGCTCTCATACTTTCAAGTAAAGATTCCAGTGGTTTGAATTCATCTTGTTCATAATAAATTTTTAAGAGAATTGTTTTAGCATTTAAATTAGTCAAGACAACATTATCGTGTTCATAAAACCGTAATAAATCTAAGGCTTTGTCATAATCTTTTTTCTCATAATTTAACATAGCTAGACAATATTTGACGATACTTTCTTGATATTCTTTAACTAAGTATTTTTGATACTTTTCGATATATTTCTCAACCCATTCATACTCTTTGACTCGTAATCCAGATAAAACAACGTTTTGAAAAGTAATTCTGGAAACTTTATTATCCTGTATTAGAATTTCTTTATCAAATCCATCTTTATAAAGTTCATAGGTTTCTCGAACAAATTTTTTATTGCCAGAATTCATTTTTCCTACGCAATAATTTAAAGCCATGATATAAATGTCACCTAATTCACTTTTAGGAAATAGACTGCTATTTTGGAAAATTTGTTCCTTCAATTTTTCATAATACTGTTCATTATTACTTTCAGTGATTGTTTTGTACATAAAATAATGGACAGCGATAGCAGGAATATTCATTAAGTCATTATTTTCGACAAAAGAAACCGCTTCATCAATTAATCCTAGCGAATATTCTGTTTTATAGACAGCCTTATGAGCTTTGGATAACCATGCAATTTTTAATTTTTTTATTAAAAAGGAAGTATCTAAAGCATTAGAGATTTCTTGAATATTTACTTCTGTCCGAACACCTTTTAACTCGACCAGAAAATGATATTTCTCTTCTTCTAAAAGGAAAATTTCGTTATAATAATTATATTCTCTAAAAGATTGACTGTCAAGAGTATTTGCTGCGTTTTTAATACTTTTCTTGAGAGACTTTGCTAATTTTTTTCTTCGATATACTCTAGCTAATAAGACATCATTTTTTGCAGTATCTTTTGCAGATTCATTATATACTAGAAAATTTTCAACAGCTTTAAATAAGAAGTGCATCACTTGCCTCATTTTAGCATCATCGAATTTTTCTTTTGGGTACACTTTAATAAAGGCGTTCTCCTTACTTAATAATTTATTATTTTCAAGATTATTATTTTCAAGAAGAAAATTATATAAAGTGACGACATCTTGTCGTTGATTATGATAAGGAGACTGTAGCCATTTACCTAAGTCTCTAAATTCCTTATTAGAAAAAGTTCTTAAAACTTCAATTAGTCGGCTTTTTATCATTTCTCAATTTTATTTTATTCAACAAATAGAGAGAAAAATTAAAGTTAGAGTAGGTTGATGTGAAATTAAAAAATATAATAAAGTGTTGAAATTCAATTTTTTATGCCGTTAGTGTGATTCTATTTGTTAGAAATAAATATACGGAAATAATATTTTTTTGTTCAACAAATACGGTTTTTTGTCTTTGTTTCTATATCATATTACTTGCATATTTGTATTGTGAGAAGGAATTCTTTGTATTAACAAAGAGTTTTAAGATAGAAAAGGCAAAGAAGGCTTCATAATTTCAGACCAGAAATCATAACCCATGAAAAGATTATTACGCCTATTTATTCCATTTATTTTACTAATCGTTTTTACCATTTTTGGTACTACTCTTTTTGCACAAGGCTGGGAAAATACCTATGGTAATCCAGGAGATGACCAAGCATTTTCTGTAATTCAGACCCTAGATGGAGGGTATGCCTTGTTAGGTTTCTCAGAATCTAGTGACGAATTTGGATCTAATGTAATTTTAGTCAAGACAGACGAGAATGGTGTTCAACAGT
>CAZXYA010001012.1:0-2048 GCA_964644655.1 uncultured Saprospiraceae bacterium
AATTAATTTTGGATATGTTCATGGGATTATAATTTGTTAAATGAGCCGTACTTTTGAGTACGGCTTTTTTTTGTGCTAATATTTAAGACGAATCTTTTGATAGCATTAGTTCCTAATAACCCTCACCTCTGTTTCTAAAACTGCCTTAGCATTTTCCTGAGTGGTTGTTAAGGTACCATTTAGCAGATTATTATTTTCATAAGGGTCATTGCTTAAATCATACATTTCCTCATTTCCATTGACATCCGTAATTAATTTGTATTCCCCATTACTGATTGCCCATTCATCACCCATTCCATCATTTCGTTCTGAATATTGAAAAACTCGTTGAGCAGCAGTATTAGTCAAAAGGTTTTTAAAACTTTTACTGTCATGGATAGCTGAATTATCAACACCCGCCAACTCCGCAATTGTACTATATAAATCGGTACTACCAATTAAACTATTTTCTTCGCCCGTTCTAACACCTTCTCCTGAAATAAACATAGGCACATTTACACCACCTTGATATAAGGATCCTTTAGCTTTCCTACGAGCATAGGGAGATTGAGCCACTTGACCAGGTGTGCCATTATCACCAATAAAAATAATTATAGTATTGTCTAGTTCCTCCGTAGGAATATTAGCTAATAAGCGACCAATCTGATAATCCATTGCTTCTATTGCTGCCATATAATAAGGTGTACCATCTAAATTATCGGTATAATCAGGTAAAGCCCCTTGCGAATGCATTTCAGCAGGTGGTACATGAAAGGGGGTATGAGGGGCATTATAAGCTAACCAAAGAAACCAAGGTTTATCTTGAGCATTTACCCAATTAATAGCCAAGTCGGTAAACACTTCAGTCGTATAATCAGTCTGCAAGGTACTTGCTCCGTCCTCACTTAACTGCCATCGGTAGTAATTTTGCACCCCTCCGCCAAGTACTCCAGCATAATAATCCATCCCTAACGACTCTAGATTGGTCGTGGAATTATTTCCTGATAAATGCCATTTACCAACTACTGCAGTAGCATATTCATTATTGGTCTCTTCATTGATATATTGTTGTAAAATTTTCTCAGAATTATTCAAAACATCACCAGGGTTTATTACACCTGTTCTATACCCGTATCTCCCTGAAATAATGGAAGCTCTAGTGGGGGAACAAGAAGGATAAGTCCAAAAATTATTGAAGGTCAACCCTGCATCTTTAATGTCATTTAGATTAGGGGTATTGGGTTTGATACTGCCTTCGGAAAATCCTGCAGTAGCATCTTTTCCCATATCATCAGCAATGATAAAAAGAATGTTTGGCTGACTCGTCACATCTGAACTGGTATCTACTGTGTCCATATCCATATCTACCATATCCATTGAATCTATATCCATCATATCTACCGAATCTATCTCCATCATATCCACAGAATCTGGATCTACTATTGGCATCTCGTTTTCTTTCTTACAACTGAATAAGACGACTAAGCCGATTAATAAACAAAAGGTACGCTTTTTAAAAAGATGCAGCATTTTTTTTGATTTTAAATTCTTCGATGTGGTTTATCCCTTGATGCTTTGCTCTAGGTCAATTGGGGAAGTAAATTAGAGTAGTTGCAAAAGGTATTCAGAATTAGAAGCCAATATAAATGATTTTGTACTCATTATCACTTAACTAATTATCGACCAAAGTTAAAAGTATATTACCTAGAAATGTTTAAGCCTATAGCGGAATATTGAATTTTGGAAGGTAAATGAAGGAATGCAAGTCCAAAAGTGTTAAAATCCGTTGCTTTTTTGTATAAATTTTGACAAATAATGAACGATGAATTTTAATTTATTTTCACAAAGTAGTGTTTAATTTTGGTTTAATTATCAGATTAGGATATTTTAAAATTTAATTGAATTGAATGTGTTTATTTGTAAATGGTTGATTATTAATATTTTATTATTTGGATCGCCTCTCATTTATGTAGCCTGACACCTGACGCCTGATACCTGATTCCTGTAAAAATAATTCACAAAACCCTCTTTTTGTACTTTAAATAACCTTACTTCACCCGTATCTTTGT
>CAZXYA010001013.1:0-2047 GCA_964644655.1 uncultured Saprospiraceae bacterium
TTATTTGATGTTATTGATTCAGTTTATACTATGATTGAACAACTTTTTGTGGATGATAATGGGATGGTTGTACTTAGTAAGAGTAGCATTACGGGGTATGAATAATGAATTACCAATCTTTATTTTTTAACCCTTAATATTATTGTTTAGTTTTTCCAAATTCTAACAATATTTAACCTTTACTTTTTTCATATATACCAGATACTAAATAGGAGGATTATATTCGGTTAATTTACTTTAGGTTTATATCATTAATTAACCTTAAAAAGACTGAATGAAAAAATTGTTAAAGTATATAGGCGAGAATCAATGGAGTGAATTGTTTTTTAAAAAAGATATAGAGAGTGAGCCATCAGTCATCGTAAAAAAGAATACCCAAAGTCATAATTCAAACGATATAAGTATTATTGATGAAGTTAAATCTTCTATCAAAAAAACAGGTTATCGCTCTATTAAAATTTCGGTTCTATTTGGAAAATTTGGTTATAAAAGAAGAGGTAAAAGTAACATAGAGTTTATTCAACATTTATTTTTAGATAATGGACTTTATTTCTACCCTGCATTAAATGACGAAAATAATAAGTGGGACTCTTCCATTCAAGTTTACAGTTTTCCTGTCGAATATCTTGGTGATTTATTTAAAACAGAAATAAAACTAGAAGATTTTATTGATAAGACTAATGCCTTATCGAAATTAGGTATTACGAATACTATAAGGCAATATAGTCCAATGAGAACGAAAGATAGACTAGATTTTAAAGGAACTTCCAGAAAACAGAATATTGTTATTGAATTAAAGCATGAAGATGGAGGAAAAAGAGCTGTAGAACAAGTACTACGTTATGCTGGAATGTTAAAACAAGAAGAACCTAACAAATCCGTAAGAAAAATATTGATTACTGGAGTCCGAGGTTTAGCAACAGCAAAAGCCCTTTATGGAATGACTAAGGAACAGAAGAAGGATTTTGAATGGTATTTATACAAGTATGATAAAGAGAAAAAAACAATTGAATTTGAACGGGTTACTAATCAATATATTGAACGTAATTTGAAACTGAATTGATTCTATAAGCAATACCAAAATAATTTTAAATGTTAACAAGATTACATCATCTCTACAACAAACAAAATAGATCAAATAAAACACCTCTAGAGGATTTTACAACTGAAGCTTTTGTGGGGATATTAGAAACTAATCTAGATTTTAAAAAAGATTTTTTATACAATTTTTTAGAATTACCAGAAGGGGAATATGGTATTTTTACTCAACAATCTTATAAAAATTGTATTATTGATATAGTTATCGAATCAAGAAGGAGTAAAATTATTTGCTTTATTGAAAACAAAGTAAATGCAAGGGAAATGCCAGAACAACTAATTCGATATGGCAAAATTTTAGATTCATTTAAAATAAAAGATTATGATACTCGATTAATTTATTGTACTAAAAATTACGATTTAAAAAATCTAGAAATTCACCATTTTAAATATATCCGTTGGTATCAAATAGCAGAAAGACTAAAATCATATACAAGCGATTCATTGACTAATGATTTTTATTCTTTCTTACAAAAAAATAAAATGGCAAAAAAGCAAATCCTATCTAACGAAGAGTTTGTGACCATAAAAAATATGGCAAATACAATAGAGATCATCAATGATTATTTAGATGAAGCAAAATTTTATTTCATAAAGAAATATAAATCCCCCAATAAGGGGCAATTGAATCGTCAATTAAAAGATTGGAATCGTTGGATTTATTCTATAAAAGGGATAATAAAAGAAGATGGAGGAGAAAGCGACTTCAATTTTGGTTTTTATTTTAATGAACCTAAAATATATGTAGGCATATATGTTGATTACTCTGTGGATAATTATTATGATAAGATTTTTGCAAAAGCAAATAATTTTGGTAAATTTAAAAGTGTTGTTTATGGCAAACATGGAACAGTAATAAGTTTAGAGCGAGGTATTATAGACTTAGAAAATAATGAGGCTTCTAAAAAAATTGTAATTGATTGGTTTAAAGAGTCATTTAAAACCTTTG
>CAZXYA010001014.1:0-2041 GCA_964644655.1 uncultured Saprospiraceae bacterium
TTTAGAGGTAGGGATTTTGCTAGTTTTTTTTATAAAAAAAACTAGCAAAATCCCTACCTCTAAAAAACTATATCAAAGCTACAGCTTGCCGATTGCTATAGACTACTGGATATTTTGAAGAACAGAGAAACGAGAGCAGAGAAAAGAGATAGATTTAGTTTAAAAAACAACAAAATTCCATTGTTTATTAAACGAAATTCACCTCTCACCTCTCACCTCTCACCTCTCACCTCTCATCTCTCATCTCGCTTCTCTGCTCTAAAAAGTGTATGATTTTAAATTCTCTTACTAATAATCGTTCGAAGGACTAACTATTAAGTCTTTTTGATGCAATAAGATCTAATTGATCTTTAGAGTTTGTCCATAGTATGCAAATGGCAATAGCTAATAAAGTACATGTAATCAAAGATCCTTCTAATCCAAAATAGCCTCCTGTAAGCCAATCTGGTCCTGCTGTATCTATTTGAAGCACTCCTAATACATTCGTACCACTTACATCAAATCCTAGTATATTCCCTTGAAAATAATTCCATAACCAATGGAAGCCAATAGGAACATACAAACTCTGGTACTTCAAATATAGCAAACTCATTAAAATACCTCCTAGCGTTAGATTAAAAAAAGCAATCCATGTAAAATGATTATTACCTAAGTGTAATAATGTGAAAACTATTGCGGAAATAACAATGCCTACCTTATAGTTAAGGTGTTCTGTAACCATTTGAAGTAAGTAGCCCCTACAAATTATTTCTTCTAAAATGGAAACTAATAAGAAAAAGCTTAAATAGCCTAGTAAAGCTATACCTAAATCTTGTGTACCCAGAACTTGAATATTTCCCTTAGCCCATAGGATTAGGAAAGCAAGAGATAGAATTCCTATCGCCCATACGATTCCCTTTAAAAGGTGCGACCCCAAATGATTGATATCTAAGCCTAAAGAGCGATAATCTTTTTTATCAACAAAATATCTAAAGGCAAGGGTGCTGGAGACAACACCAATAACTTGACCGAGATATAAATAATTTAGACTTTCCCAATCATAAAAATCAGTAGAAACTATGCCTGCTATTGAATTTGTGGATATGGTTGAAATTAAACCTATTCCTAAGGCCATAGCTACTCCTACTACTACAAGGTAGGCAATAGTTTTTATTAATACTAAGACAATGTTCCCTAACAATATTTTTTGGGGACTTCTAGATTCTAATTGTGGTTCCATAGTATAAAAGTAAAATATAGTAGCTATTTAAACAGCAATCCTTAAAAATCTGTTGCTTGATTATGAAATTATACAAAACACTATCACTAAGTGCTTCGCAGTTAGAAGAAATCTATAGCTCTTTGGGGGGGATTTAGCTTATGGGAACGCCTTATCTGCTAGAATAGCTTAAAGACAAAGTAGCTTGTTTTTCAGATAGAAGATTTTGATAAATTGAAAAAAAATAAATATATACCCGATTAATGGCATATTAGGCATGGTTTTTTCATTAATATGATTAAATTGTATTCATTAATGTTTGAGATAATTGATTAAATAGTATCTTAAAGAAGATAATTTGTTTTTTTTTACTTTTTTATATTAAAAAACTACCTATTTACTTGCTTTACTGGAAAAGTGTAGCGATCTTTGAGGAGCAATTAGAAAATATTCTACCTCGATACTTCAATTCCCAAACCGATAAAAAGATATTTAGATACTATTATCTATAAAGATGAAATGTATTTTAAAACGCCTGTAATGGGTGAATTCGACCATTCCAATTTATTGGAATGGTCATTTTTTTTGCCCCTATTTGAATAATATATACTTTGCACGGTGTGAAAAAGTGATTTCGTAATCGCCAAATTTATTTGGCTGATTCCTAATAAACACTGAACCAGCCAAATAAATTTGGCGGTTACGAGTAGGTTTTCAAAATCACTTTTTTATCCCGTTTGAAGTATAGGTAATCACAAGTTGGGTAACCATCATCATTCATATCATACATAAGGGTTTTCTTATAAAAAGAATATTGCCTAAAAAATCAAGTTACAAACTTGA
>CAZXYA010001015.1:0-2037 GCA_964644655.1 uncultured Saprospiraceae bacterium
TTCAAGAAAAAGAATTACTCACCTTAGCAGATAGCCAAGACCATAGACGAGCTTTGGCTGCTTTTGCAGCGAAGGAAAAGCCTACGTTTGAAGGGAATTAGTTTGTTTTCAAATAAAGTCAATTTTACCTGTAAGCTTAAAAAATAGGTAGGCAAAAGCCTATTAGTATCATTGATTTTAGTTAAAGAACCTAAGTGGTTAATCCAGTTAATAATGTCGGGTTGTTCGTAATCGCCAAATTCATTTGGCTGATTCTATTTATAGTTGAACCAGCCAATTAAAATTGGCGGTTACGAGCGACATTTCACCCGACATTATTAACTTGAAAGACCACTTAGGATAATTAAAGCAAAGCTATTTCTATTCACTGTTAAAGGAATTGCTTATATTTGCTTTGATGATTTTATTCATTTACAATGAAAATTTTATACCCAATGAATACAAAAAAACTATCCTTAATTCTCTTACTCCTAAATACATTACTATTTTTTTCAAGTCATGCCCAACCTTTAACTTACATCAGTCAATGGGGTTCCTTTGGTACAGAACCAGAACAATTCAACAACCCTCATGGGATTGCAATAGATCAAAGTTTTAATGTTTTTGTGGTAGATACTGAAAATCATAGAGTTCAGAAATTTGATACTGATGGTAATTTCATATCTCAATGGGGCTCCAATGGGACTGGAAATGGACAGTTTGGTTATCCTGTAGGAATAGCTATTGACTTAAATGGAGACATTTACATTGCTGATACAAATAATAGTCGTATCCAAAAATTTGATGCTGATGGTAATTTTATTACCAAATGGGGAACAAGTGGTAATGGTAATGGACAATTTAATCGAGCAGTAGGCATCAGTGTCGATTCTAATGGAGATGTCTATGTGGCAGAAGACTTTAATAATCGAATCCAAAAATTTGACACTAATGGTAATTATATCTCACAATGGGGTGGTTTTGGAACAGGAAATGGACGATTTAAAGGGCCAAGCGATATAATAGTAGATGCTGAAGATAATATCTATGTCATAGATTTAAGTAATAAGCGAGTCCAAAAATTTGATATAAATGGTAATTATCTCTCACAATGGGCTGATGCATCTTGGAATGCAGCTGTAGCAATAGGGTTAGTAGGTACTGGTAATATTTATATAATTGAAAGCGGTAATCATAGAGTACAAAAATACGATCCTGACGGAAATTTTATTACTACTTGGGGGACCGAAGGTAATGGTATTGGAGAATTTAATAGCCCAGCTGGAATTATAGTTAATAGTAAGGGAATTGTTTATGTAGTAGATAGATCTAATAATAGAATACAAAAATTCTTAGATCAACAAATCAGTGATTGTATTCTGGATAGAACAGTTCTAAATGGTCCTGCATTTGGCACATATAAAGCTTCTTCAACTCTTACAACCTCAGGACAAATAGGCGTTTATGGAATAGCTAATTTCGAAGCAGGTGCAAATATAACTTTAACAGAAGGCTTTCATGCTAAACCTGGATGTGATTTCACTGCACATATCCTATCTTGCTCGTCGAATTTAAATCCCGTAAATCAAAGTCAGAAAAATCTCAAAATCAGTCAATTTAATATAAATTTATCTAATCTAGAATTATCTTTATCTCCTAATCCTACATTAACTCAAACCAATATTCGAGTTTCACTACCTGAGAAAGAAATAATTTCACTTACGGTTCATAACCTTAGTGGCAAACTCTTACAAAATTTAGCTTCAAGTTTAGAACTCAATCATGGAGAATATTATTTTGACTTTTCTAATAATGAATTAAAAAATGGAATTTATTTCATCTCCCTTCAAACTACCAAAACAAGAATTACCAAGAAACTTATCATCAAGTAAAATATCAATATACGGTATAATCAATTAGCTTGTTAAATAATAAATAAAAATCCTTAACTCTGATATAGTTGAGGATTTTTTGTTTAGATAGTAAAGTTATTATCATTTAGCAAAATAGCATTTTTGACTAAAAAAATAGTATTTTTGTAAAACACAAACAATAATA
>CAZXYA010001016.1:0-2021 GCA_964644655.1 uncultured Saprospiraceae bacterium
GACCATATTAATGGCTATATGATTAATGAAAAAGGAGCAAGTGCTTTAGGTTGGGAAAGCCCAGAAGCAGCCATCGGTCAACAAATTTTTGAATCAGGTAGAGAAGGTATTATTTTAGGCGTCATAAAAGATTACCACTTTAATAGTTTGCAACAACAGATTGACCCTCTAATTTTTCGCATGAATCCTGGAGAATTTGGCAACTTCATTGTCCGAATAAATAATGGCGATATTCCTCAAACGCTTGCTTTTGTCCAAGATAAATGGAAGGAATTTTTCCCCGAAAAAGCCTTTGAATATGAATTTTTAGACCAAGCCTTGGATGATGCTTATGCTGCGGAAGAACGTTTCGGCAATATCATTAGGTATTTTGCTTGGATAGCTGTTTTAATTTCTTGTTTTGGGCTATTTGGACTAGCTGCTTTATTGACCCAACATCGCTTTAAAGAGATTGGAATTCGCAAAATATTAGGCGCTTCGGTTGGACAAATTATTGGTAGCTTGGCAATGGACTTTTTGAAGTTGATTGGTTTGGCAATGGTTTTAGCCCTGCCTTTGGTCTGGTATTTTATGGATAATTGGTTGCAAGATTTTGCTTTTCGGATAGACTTTCCATTTTGGGTACCTTTTGCGGTTGGTTTAGGCGTGGTAGTTTTGGCGTTTTTGACTATTAGTTCGCAGACTTTGAAGGCAGCTTTGAGTAATCCTGTTAAGGCTTTGCGGTATGAGTAGATTTTTTGACGCTGATTTCGCTGATTTAGTGGGGAATACGAAATCAGCGTCAAAGGGCGGATTTTACCAATCTAAATCAGTAGGAATTCAACTACTTTCACCTTCCATACTTATTTTTAAAATAGATAAAATATTTTTCTCTGGGAATTCCCAAAGCTTTTAATTCTTTTTCTAGCACTTTCTTTTGTTCATCTGCAATTTCTCTACTTATCTCTCGGATAATGATTTCTAGGAGCACAAAGATGTCTATTCCTATTCATTTAGACAAATATTGGAAAACAAAAAGTAGCTAATTTTTTCATGATTTTTAGGTTTATACTTTTTGATAATTCATTTCATCAATACCTTATTTCCATTACTAAAAGTAGGAATAAAGTAAAGATTATTTTTAGAATAGTTCAAATTTTGAAAACCTCTGAATATATCTTATTATTGCTAATCTGATTTTCAATATTTAACTATGTCCGATAACGTCTGCCAAGAACAAGTTTTCCAATCTGTTTTTATGAACCAAGCCGAAGGCTTACGAAATTTCATGTATTACAAAACAGGAAATTTGCAACATGCTGAAGATTTTATGCAAGACGCCTTTGGGAAATTATGGGAAAATTGTGCAAAAGTAGTGGTTGCAAAAGCGAAATCGTTTTTGTTTACCATAGCCAATAACTTATTTTTGAATCAAGTGGCACATAAAAAGGTTGTCTTGAAATTTGAAAATCAAGGACATAGTCAACAAACCAATATCAATCCACAGTTTTTACTGGAAGAACAGGAATTTAAACAACGTTTAGAGGCGGCAATTTCTGCCTTGCCTGAAGGGCAACGAGTGGTGTTTTTAATGAACAGAATTGATAAAAAGAAATATCGAGAAATAGCAGAAGAATTGGCGATTAGTGTAAAGGCAGTAGAAAAAAGAATACACAAGGCATTGAATACTTTGCGAAAAATTCATAAAAAAGTGTAGAGTAAAGTTATCCTATTCTAGAAAAATGATTATTACCGCCCTACGCTGCTACGCAGCTCGGGCGGAGAGGGAGCTTGAGGGTGAAGCGGATTTTTTTCGAGCTTTAAGCTCGAAAAAATCCGCTCCCCCCTCGAAACTCCCTCAGGTTTCGCCGCGCAGCGGTGAAACCTGCAAAATAATTTTCATAGGGTAGAGTAAATCTGTTTCTATCCCTATAATGTTTTTAAATTTAAATTGGTCACATTTGTGTAGGATAAAAACGATTATATTTTTTAGCAAAAAAGTATAGCCATAGGGAATCATTTTCCCCGCCCATGTTGTTTCT
>CAZXYA010001017.1:0-2015 GCA_964644655.1 uncultured Saprospiraceae bacterium
TTAATGGTGACCAAAAGTTAGTGATTGCTCCTAATCCAGTTCAACAAAATATCCGATTATTAACCGAAAATTTGGATTTGCAAAATAGTGAAGTCATTATTTATAACACTTTGGGTATGGTTGTCAAAAGGTTAAGAACAAGTGATAACGTACTACCCGTTCATGACTTAATTACAGGACATTATTTATTGTCTATTAAAGGAGAATCTTGGTTCGCCGTTAGAAGATTTACTAAAATAAATTAGTTACTACTCGGCAAAGGGCTAATGGCAAAGGGTTGAAGGCTGAAAACTCAACAATACCCTATAAAGTAGTCTTCATTTCTGTCGAAAAGCATCAAAAGGTTTTTTTGGGTAGTTCATTTACCTTCTACTCTTCGCCTTCTACCTTTAGCCGAGTAGTAACATAAATTAAAAGATAGGAATATAAGGTTCGATGGATTTTAAGTAAGAAATTACCCATAAACTAATCAACCATCGAACTTTTATTCCCTGCATTTAATAACCAAAAACAAGGAGTTGTAGCATAAATAAAGGTGCTGCAACTCCAATATTCAATAGACTTGCTATCCTTTGAGAAGTGCCTTTATTAAAGGGTAACAAGTCTAATTATAACCTATAAATGAAAAAATTAGCCATCCTACTGTTTTTAAACTTAATGATGTTGCCAGTCATCTGGAACGGCATTGGTTTATGGCATTATGTGATGGAACATACCCATACTTTCTGTGAAGCCGATTCAGCAGAGCATGCTCACCAAACTCCAGAAGACTGCATTAATATTTGTCAATTGACAAATAATCAGCCCAATCAACAACTTCCTACTACCAATGATTACTACGAATTAAAAAACTGTATAACTCCAAATACATTTTTTAACACGCTATACGATTGTCCTATCAAGCAAACTAATTTTATAGAACCTTTCTCGTTGGATAATTACTTTTCTGACGACATTTTCCATCCTCCAATTGGTTAATCCTGCCTTTTAAATCATGGTGATTTTTAAAATCACCATGATTTCGCAACTAGCAAAATATCCGCTATTAATTTTTCAAGTATCAAAACGCTGTGAAACTCCGTGTCTTCTCCGTATATCTCTGTGTCCAAATCTAATTCGGTAACACTTATGCTACCGTATATCATAATATTAATTCTAAGAAAATGCTGCGAACCAATAACCTAACCAAAAAGTATGGAGACCAAATCGCTTTGGGTAATTTAAACCTAATCGTTCAACCAGGGGAAATTTTTTGCTTGCTTGGTGCTAATGGTGCAGGAAAAACGACCACCATCAACCTGTTTATGAATTTTATTCAACCCACTTCGGGGCAAGTTTTCATAAATGATTTAGAAGTAAGTAAACAGGCACAAGCTACCAAAAAGCATTTGGCATACATTCCTGAAAATCTAAACCTTTACGGCAATTTAACAGGCTTGGAAAACCTACAATTTTTTGCTGGACTAGGCGGAGAACAACCCGATAAGGGGACAGGTACTCAACTCTTACAGTCAGTCGGTTTACAATCCGAAGCGATAAATAAACGAATTGCCCAATATTCTAAAGGGATGCGCCAAAAAGTAGGCATTGCCATTGCCAAGGCCAAACAGGCAGATAATCTCTTATTGGACGAACCAACTTCTGGATTAGACCCAAAAGCGAGTAATGATTTTGCTCAATTATTACGGGAAATGCGAGAAAATAATGTAGCTATTTTAATGGCAACACATGACCTGTTTCGGGCTAAAGAAACAGGTACGCATATCGGTATTATGAGGGCAGGTAAGTTGATTCATACCGTGAAAAGTGATGAAATCAAATTGAATGAACTAGAGCAGTTGTATTTGGAAACAATGAAAACGGATAGTATTGAGACAACTAGTTATTAAAAAAATAGGATTACTTCCTTTCTTTTATGGATAAGATAACTATTCAGAATTTGCCAGATTTCGCACCTGCGGTGCGAAATCTGGGGGTGGTTTTAGGAGGTGAAGTCCAATAAAATGATGCCTTGG
>CAZXYA010001018.1:0-2012 GCA_964644655.1 uncultured Saprospiraceae bacterium
GCCGGGTCGTTCTGCACAACTAAAATAAATAAAATATTTATAATTAAAAATTAAAGTAACAGCTTACCACTAATATAGCACATTTATCAAATTTTATATCTTTGTAAAAAAATATATTAGTGAAAGAGCTTCCAAAGGATATAGAAGGTTGTCATAGAATGATTTTGGATCTGTTAAACCAGGTTTCAGTTATTCCGTTGTTGCTACAAGAGATTGAAAAATTAAAAGCTCAGATTAATCAAAATAGCAATAATTCTCATCGACCTCCATCGTCAGATAAAAATAGGAAGCCAAAAACTAAACCTGCTTTTCCACGAAAAAAAGGTAAAAAGAATGGTGGTCAAGAAGGCCATACTGGAAAAACTTTGGAGCTAGTTGATGTGGCAGATGATACAAAAATTCATAATCCACAAGAGTGTATTTGTGGAACTAGCTTAGAACACATTCGTAAATATATTATTGAACGTCGCCAAGTATTTGACTTACCTAAGCCTAAATTAAAGGTTACAGAGCATGTTTTGATGAGTTGTATCTGTCCAACTTGTAATCGTGAAGTCAAAGGTAAATTTCCAGAGATGGTAAAATCGCGTGTTCAATATGGGAATGGTGTAAAAGCTTTAACCGTTATATTAAATACATCCTATAAAATTCCTTTTGCAAAAGTTGGAAGATTATTTGGTGATTTATTTGGTTACCCAATCAATGATTCAACTCAAATAACAATGCAGAAAAAATGTTTCTCTTTGTTAGAGGATACCGAAGATAAGATTAAAGCAAAATTACTTATTGCTCCAGTTAGTCATGTTGATGAAACAGGTATAAATGTAAATGGAAAAAATCATTGGTTACATGGTTTTAGTAATTGTATGTATACCTATTTATTTGCTCATGCTAATCGTGGAAAAAAAGCTATTGATTCTTCTAAAAGTATTGTTCCAAATTATCAAGGTTGGATGATTCATGATTGTTGGCGTAGTTATTTTAAATATAAAGAAGCTAAGCATGCGCTTTGTGGGTGTCATCTTCTTCGAGAGCTACAAGCATTAATAGAAAAACATAGCGATTGGGCAAAACGGATGCATGCCTTATTATTATATGCTTATCACGATAGTGGAAAGGGAAAAGGGGTAGTGAGAGATTATAAAAAAATAGAGAGAGAATATCGCCGAATATGCAAAATGGCTGATGAAGAAGAACCACCACCAAAGTTCAACTTTAAAGGTAAAAAACCTCAAAAAACTAAAGGCCGTAATTTATTTGATAGATTCTCCATGCATGAATCTGCAGTACTAGCATTTGCCAAATATGCAGAAGTACCATTTACCAATAATCAAGGTGAACGAGACCTTCGTCCCGCAAAAGGAAAATTAAAAATAGCTGGATGCTTTCGAACATTTACAGGACTTGAAATCTATGCAAGAATTCAAAGTTTTGTCTCTACTACTCGAAAACATCAACGAAATGTTTTCAACGAAATGTTCGATACTTTTGAAAAAGAAAACTTTTTGACTTTAGATAAACCTAAGTAGTTACAAAATATCTATATTCATCTTCATTATTACATCTTAGTATACAATATAAATCTGTATTTTTATCATGTTCATATTGTATCTTTAATTTATCTCTCTTTTGTCGAGTCATTTCATAGTTTCTATGACTTCTTGAATTTATATAAATCTCATTTAGTTCTTTTGCTCCTAATATTTCTATTAATATATTTTCCTTCTTAGGTATTCTATATTTTTCCCTTCTAAAGTATGCTCTATCATTCACTTTTTCTGATTCTCCTATATCATATATTGTTAAACCTCGACCATCCTCATCATTCTTATTTACTGTTGTTGAAATATATTCATTATATAATGTTAAGCAGTATATAATATCATCAACAGGTTTATCAAACTCAATTTTTATATTTTCTTCATAATATTCTTTCTCAAGTAATTTCTCAAAAAACACTTCTCCCGAATTATCTGAGATTATAATTAAGCTCTTTTTAGCTTCATTCAAAA
>CAZXYA010001019.1:0-2006 GCA_964644655.1 uncultured Saprospiraceae bacterium
TTTGAGTGTAAATGAGATCAATCGCCTCTCTTACTAGAATCCAACGCCACCTTATCGGACGGCGTATCCATCGGATGAAGTGTATTGAAAAACCACTTTTTATTTCACTAATTTGTTGCGTGTATATTTTACACTAAAGATACCTGATTCGCATTAATAGCTGAATGCTAACAACTAATGGCTAAATAATAATAGTATGCGTCATCCCACTCATTTTATTTTTACGAATTATAAACTTACCTTCCAATAAATTTACTCTTGATAAAATATTAGCCAATCCAGTACCTTTTCTCTTTCTATGAGGGGCATACCCACTCCCATTATCAGAAACAGTTAATATAATTTTATTTCCTTCCATCGAAAGACTTAGATTCAGTTTACTACAGCCCGAATGTAACATAGCATTTCTAATCAATTCCAAAGCAGAATAGAAAAGGATTTCGGATTTACTTTTATTTAATGGGATGTTTGGTAGTTGATTGTCAAAATTTAAATCAATAGCTTCAGTGGTTAATTCGATTTTATAAATTTCTTCTTCAATGGCATGCACTAAGCCATTTTGTTCTAAACCAATTGGATTAAGTGAATGAGAAATTCTCCTTAAATTATCGCTTAAATTTTGTAGATCTTCCAAAACTAGGTGCTTGTTTTTTGAAAAATTATTCGATTGCAGATGGAGCTGTATACGAAAAATTTGAAGACTTAAACAATCGTGTAAATTTTGAGCGATCTCTTTCCTTTCTTTTACTTGACCATTCAAAAAGAGGAGGGCATTTTCTTTTCTTTCTTTTTGTAAAACCTTTTGTTGATTAAAATAAAACACGCACATAAATAAGAATCCTATATTGTAAGCGGTAAAATGCATAGATTCATAGAATGCTAAGGTATAATTGAACATCCCTGTATCATTCAAAATAGTATATCCCAAAAACAATTCACAAAAATGATAAAAGAGAAGATAAAACACCGCAACCCATATATTCTCAAAAAATATAAAGCAAAATAATATTCCAAAATTATAAATAATAAAAGAGGATAAATACCGATGATCTAAACCTATATTCATTACTAAAAACAAACAGGCTATGCCGACCAGTAATATATGGTAGGCTACTGTTCTCTTTTTAAATTTAAAAAATATAAAGGCTAGAACGGAAATTGTGAAAAACCCAAGCGTTGTAATGTAGTCGTATCTATGAGGGAAAAAATACTCATAAACGAATGTTAGTAAACAAGCTATTATACTTAAATAGATTATTTTATAAAATAAATCATTCAAGTTATTTGTTGGGATGTTATCTTGCATATTTGATTTTCAATTGGTCTCAAAAAACTAAAAACATAAATGAAACAATATAAAATAGCTATAGTAGATGATCACCAAGTGGTACTTGATGGATTAATTACAATGCTTGCTAGAGAGGAACAAATTAGTATTTGCAAAACGATTTCCTCCACTGTAGCTTTAATAAAGGTATTACAAACTATCCATTTTGATTTATTACTACTAGACGTAGAGGTACATGGGGTCAATACTTTTTCTTTGATACCCAATATAAAAACTAACTTTCCGCAGGCTAAGATTATTATTTTTACATCTTATGACCGTCCTGCCTTCCGAAAAGAAGCTATTAGATTAGGCGTAGATGATTATTTGGTAAAAGCTGCCAATAAAGAACAAATACTTACTAGTATTTACAAGGTACTTGATATAGAAACAACTAACCTCAATCGTTCCAAGACCCTCTTTCAAAAAAAACTATCTACTAGAGAAATAGAAATTCTAGTATTAGTGGCAAAAGGTAATACTAGTCAAAAAATAGCTGAACAATTGTTTATTAGCAAGCATACCGTTCAATGGCATCGAAAAAATATTCTGACCAAACTACAGTTAAGTTCAATGGGAGAAATGATAAAATTTGCCATTGAACAAAAATTGGTGTAATCAAGCAACAGAGAAAGAATAACTACCTCATTTGAAGAATAGAATAGCGTTGTTTTTTTCG
>CAZXYA010001020.1:0-2002 GCA_964644655.1 uncultured Saprospiraceae bacterium
ATGCTACTCATGCCGTATTGCTCGCTTTATGTTATGCATAGTTATTTGTATAAACCGCTCTTAATGTTGGCAAGTATCAATTCTCTTTGCTCCATTAATTTATTTAATTTTCGATAGCCATCTTTTTGTCCAAGACAATAGTGAAGTGCATTTACATCATTGGTTTTTATGTCTGTTTTTGCATATTGAATTAAGTTCGCTCTTATAATACTAATATTATCAGAAGCGAGTCGTTTAAATTTCTTAATCAAAAGAAGAATGTCATCATCTAATAGTACTGAGTTTTCTAACAAGGTTAAGCTCCTCATCGCAGAGGGATGTTTTGAAGATGTAAAAATTTCACAATAGTTGTAATTTTTCCATTCATGCTTAGTTCTTATTCTTGGCTGTCGATTTTCGCAGTAATTGTATGTTGTGAAACCTTTTGGAAATGGAAAACTTGAAGTTTGGGCTCCGAAAAATGCAATGCGGTAATCACTATTAATTATCGCTCCATTTGCTTCGATTATTTTAAAGTAGTCGAAAAAATGAAACCACTCTGTATCAGTAACATTAGTGTTAAAATATTCTGATACCTTAATTAGTTCTTCATTCCTTTTGATTTTTAAGGCTGCAATAAATTCGTCTTCTGTTCCCTTTGGAGACCTCTTACTTTCAACAATATCAAGTTCATGCTTAGATTTCATTTTTTGTAAAAGTTGAACTGGATATTCTCCTGGGTCATTAGTTAGCACATGATGTTCATAACACATCAACATTAAATTACTTTCTATTCGGTTTTCCTCATTGGATTTGTTGGGATTATATCGACCACCTGGTTTAGCATCTTCGATATGGCAGACTTGGCCAATTAAGGTTTCCTTTTTATACATACTGTTCTCACAATCAGGATATGCACATTCATTACCAGATTTTAAGTAAAGAATTTTTAGAGTTTCTTCAGTGGGATTCAATCGTTTTGGAATTTCTCCTAAATTATTTCGATAAATCTCTACATTCATTTGTTTCATTTATTTAAGTATTCAAGCATCCAGTTCTTTCATACTTTCTTCTTAATTATGCATAACGTATCAGTGATATGTGGCGGACGCAGCGATAGCAAGTCTGACATCATGATCACGTGTTATCGATATTTTTCACTTCTCGGATTTCATTCTTTCCTTAATTCTATTTGCCACTGTTTTAAGATGACTTCTTCCTAATAATTCATAAATTATTTCCATTTCTTCTATGATTTTTATTCCATAATTGAAATTAGTCCATTCATTATAATAGAGTTCTTTAAGGAAATATAATGCCGTTCCATAAAATCCTTGTTTCTTATTCTTAATAGCCAGATTCATGAATTCATTGATTCTATTATAAAAGATAATTTTATATTCTTCTTTTGTGATTTCATCGGGGTTAAAAAGTTCTTTTGGTGCTAATATACCAACACCGTCTGATGTTGATTTCCATTTCCAGTTTTCCGGAATTTCTGGTTTGATAGAGCCAGAAATATAAAATCTACTCGGATTTGTACTTATGCTTAGATTTAGGAGTTTTATTAGCTCAGGAAATTTGTCCAATTCCTCGGGTTCATCGGTTAAGAGGTTTTGAAGCATTTGAAAGGTATTATTACCAAGAAACTCTACTTCGTCAGAATTGATTGGGTCGAAAAATCCATTTTTATATTCCATTTGGTTCTCAGTATGAATTAGGTATCCGAAATGTTCGCCTCCACTACCGTTGCCAGCAAAAGGAAAGAATTCAAATGGAGTGTTATAATATCTTAACTCAAAACCCCCGAACCAATTGATATTAAAAAGATTAAAGAATACTTCTATTGGCTCAACAGAAATGGATTTGGCATATGAGGTTGATTTTTTAATGAACGATAGAAGATTCGTGGGAATACCTGTTCCGAATTCAGTATGTAATTTTTCAAGTTCCATCATTCTAATTATCGATAACTAAAAGGAATGTCTGCATCGTATAGCCAATACGTGCGGTACTTTCAGTA
>CAZXYA010001021.1:0-1995 GCA_964644655.1 uncultured Saprospiraceae bacterium
TAGTCGCCAAAAAATTATTACGCAAATGGAAAACAAAAGTAGATATAGCGGATAATGGTCAAATAGGTGTAGAAAAAATTAAAGCAAATCATTATGATATTGTTTTAATGGATATAGAAATGCCGGTGATGAATGGATTAGAGGCTACCAAAAAAATTAGAATGGAAGCTGGCTTAAATCTTCCTATTATTGCAGTAACTGCAACTACTTCTAAGGAAATTTTAAATAACTTTGCCCAGTATCAATTTACGGATATTGTCTCAAAACCATATCGGCCAAATCAGCTTTACCAAACAATGGTCTTGCATTATAAAAAAGAAGTAGTTGAGCCTATTGGTCAACCGATAAAATGAGTGGAGTCCAAGAAAGAAAGAAACAAAAATCTATGCACACAAATAAACCAATAGTTGAAGATGCTATTCAATTATTAACCCAATTAATTGCTACGGAATCACTTTCTAGAAAAGAAGATAAAACGGCTGATTTAATCCAATATTTTTTCAGAAAAAGAAGCATTAAAACAGAGCGAATTAATAATAACATCATTGCTCGTTCCAAAAAATGGACGAACCAACAACCGACGATTTTATTAAATTCTCACCACGATACGGTTAAGCCTGCTAGTGGCTATACTAAAGACCCTTTTCATCCAGAAATTACGGATGGTATCTTATATGGCTTAGGTAGCAATGATGCAGGTGGTTCTCTAGTCGCTTTAATAGCTACCTTTTTACATCTTTATGACCAACCAAATTTAGGCTATAATTTAATTTTTGTCGCCTCTGCCGAAGAAGAAATTTCAGGTCCTAATGGTATTGCAGCAGTAAGAGATAAAATCGCTCCCATTGATTTAGGTATTATTGGTGAACCAACCCAAATGCGGATGGCTATTGCCGAAAAAGGGCTGATGGTCGTAGATGGCGAAGCAATTGGAAAATCGGGTCATGCGGCTAGAGAAGAGGGGATTAATGCCATTTATATAGGCTTAAAGGATATTGATTGGATTCGGAACTATGAGTTTGAAAAAATATCTGAGGTATTGGGAAAAACAAAAATGACCGTTTCACAAATACAGGCAGGGACACAACATAATGTAGTGCCTGACAGTTGCAAATTTGTCATAGATATTCGAACGAATGAAGAGTATGGAAACGAAGAAGTTTTCAATTTTTTGCAAGCAAATACTCAATCTAATCTGAACGCTCGTTCTTTTCGGTTAAATTCTTCTAAAATTAGTCTAGACCATCCGATAGTGAAAAGAGGTTTGGCATTGGGTAGATCTTATTATGGTTCCCCCACATTATCTGACCAAGCCTTGCTACCTTTTACGACGATTAAAATTGGTTGTGGTAAATCTGAACGGTCGCATACAGCGGATGAGTTTATTTATCTGAAAGAAATTGAAGAAGGAATCCAAATTTATTTAGCTTTGTTAGATGGTTTAGTACTTTAAATTCCAGTTAATGAAAAAATCTGAAGCACCTATTTTAGTCGCACAAGATTTCCAAACTTCCACAGAAGCTATTTGGTTGGCATTGACGGCTATCAACGAAATGAAGCAATGGTACTTTGATAATATTCCTGACTTTCAACCCAAAATAGGCTTTAAAACACAATTTCCTATTCATAATGAGGGGCGTACTTTTACGCATCTTTGGGAGGTAACAGACGTCATTCCTTATCAGTCGATTACTTATCGTTGGCATTATAAAGAATATTCAGGTGATTCGAGGATCACTTTTGCGCTGACAGAAATAGGTAAACAAGTCCGATTAAATTTGAAACTGGAAATATTAGAAGATTTTCCAGATAATATTCCAGAATTTAAAAGAGAAAGTGGTTTGGCAGGATGGAATTATTTTATTAAAGAACGACTTAAAGAATATTTAAAATAAAAATAGAAACTATAGTTTCACCTATAAATTAGCAGAAGACATCGCACTTTTAAAGTTCTTAGGAACGGTTCAAAAATAACTTTACATTTTAAAATTGCAA
>CAZXYA010001022.1:0-1990 GCA_964644655.1 uncultured Saprospiraceae bacterium
CCACTCTAAGGTGCAGCGCACCGACCATATTTTTTCTTAGCCTGACGGCTATGGTCTGGAGAACCAGCAACCAGCAACCCATTACTACCTCATACCAAGATTTTCCCTCGCAAATAAGTAACCGCCTGTCCGCTTATATTCACTCGATCGCCTAAATATTCGCATTGTAAAACGCCTCCTCTTGCTGATAATTGAAGTGCTGACATATTGGTTTTCTCTAATTTTTGGGTCCAATAAGGCGTCAAAGTAGTATGAGCAGAACCTGTTACTGGATCTTCATTAATGCCTGCTGCTGGGAAGAAGCAACGAGAAATAAAATCAACGGTATCCCCCTTAGCAGTAGTGATGACGCCTCGTGCTTTTAGTTGTCCTAGTTTTTTAAAATCAGGTGTAAAATGCTCGATAGTTGATTGTTGGTCGAAAATAGCTAAATAGTCATCTTTGCCTCGAAATACTTCGATAGGTTGTACGCCTAAAGCTTCTGTGATTTCCCTAGGAATAGGGACGGATTTTATATTATCGGCAGGAAAATTCATGGTATATAAATCATCATTTTTAGCTACGGTTAATAAGCCACTTTTGGAATTAAAGACCACTTTTTCTCCTTGATAACCCATTTCTGAATACAAAGCATGGGCAGTCGCCAAAGTAGCATGTCCACATAGATCTACCTCAATCGCAGGGGTAAACCAACGGATATGATAATTTTTGCCTTCTGGAATAATAAAAGCGGTTTCTGAAAGATTATTCTCTAAGGCAATTTTTTGTAGGGTTGCTGTAGGCAACCATTCCGTTAAGGGACAGATAGCGGCAGGGTTGCCGCCAAATAATTGATTGGTAAAAGCGTCAACTTGATAAATGGTCAATTCCATAGCGATCAATACTTAAAAGGTGATGTAATTTGAATAAATCTAGGAAAAATAAATTAGGTTTTTTAACTTTTAATTGGGAAAGAATTATTGGTTGTAATAATTGCAAAACGACTAAAACCAAACGGGCTATTTTCCATTTTTTACAAGTAACAAAAGTAGTCAATAATTTTGTGCTTAAAAGGGGTTCTTTTTGATGTAATTGATATAAGTTGTTAATGGCAGTTTGCTGTTTTTTTAAAAAAATAACTTGTTCTTCCAAGCCAATATGTTCCAAAGGATTGTTTAGATGTAAAATAGGAATTTTCCGTTGTTGCAAAGTTATACCAAATAAAGTGTCTTCATGCCCATAGCCTTTGATACTTTCCTCAAACTGAATGCTTGAAAATATAGCCTTTGGGATTAAAAAATTATTAGTCATAAAACTGTAATACGGCTTAAATTTTCTTTCCTCCTTTGTAATTTCCTCTCTATTTTTTCCGAAATAATAATGTAGATTTTGGCTAGGGTTTGTAGGTGGAGTAGGCGCATAAACCCTTCCACCATAAAGTAAAGTGATTGGATCTAAGTGTTGAAGATAGTTCTTAATATATTGATTATTAGTTACTTTAGAGTCACAATCCATGAATAATAAATAGGGATATTTGGCAGATTTAGCCAGTACATTTCTAATTTTGGCCCTGCCTAAGTTTTCGAATAGTTCTTTATATATGACATTTTTTAATTGACTAATGTTTTGATTTTTTTTCTTAAAGCGAGTTGTTGATCCATCGTCAAATCCTATAATTTCATAGGCAATACCACTCGCCTCGCATTGCTGATGCAAGTCTTGCACCAACAAAACGATATTAAAATTATAAATAGGAATTAGGATTGAAAGCATTTTTTACCGTATTGGGGACCATTAGTTCCCCGTTAAATTTTTTCGGAGAATTTCAATTCCCCTGTATAGGTAATCAGATGAAAAATTGATATTATTAAATTAAATGTAACTATTCAGCGGATTAGAGAACAGAGACCATTTCATTGAGAGAAGAGAGAAAAACCAAGGATTAGCAACAATTTTTCCGTTTTTTTACCAGAAAATTAAAGGGCTTACTAATTTCTATCTCTTTTCTCTA
>CAZXYA010001023.1:0-1983 GCA_964644655.1 uncultured Saprospiraceae bacterium
AGAAATGTTGGATAGGACGATTACACATTTAGGACCTGCGACTGTTGCTGCTTTTATAGCAGAACCTGTTTTGGGCGCAGGAGGCGTCATTGTCCCACCCGAAAATTTCTTCCCACTTTGTAGAGAAATTTGTGATAAACATGGTGTATTATTCATTGCGGATGAAGTGATTTGTGGTTTTGGTCGAACAGGGTCTATGTTTGGAACTAGAGGTTGGGGGGTGGCACCTGATATTATGACGACGGCAAAGGGTATTACTTCTGGTTATATTCCATTAGGGGCAACTTTATTCAATGAACGAATTGACAATGCTTTTGCCAATAATAAAGATGGCGATGGGTACATTGCTCATGGTTATACTTATTCCGGGCATCCTGTGGGTTGTGCTGCTGCCTTAGCCGCTTTGGATATAGTAGAAAAAGAAAATTTGCCAGCCAATGCAGGTAAACAAGGCACTTATATGTTGAACCGTTTAAAAACCTTCGTAGAGAAATTTGATAAAGTAGGGAATGTTAGAGGAAAAGGATTGATGATTGCCTTAGAATTAGTAAGTGATAAAAAATCTAAAACGCCTTGTGCTAAACCTTATATTAATGCAGTTTATCAGGCAACATTGAAAAACGGAGCTATTGTCCGTACATCGGGTAATAAAATTATTCTTTCGCCACCCTTGGTGATTCAAAAAGCAGAAGTTGATGTGATAGTGGATGCTTTGGAGACGGCTTTTGAAACGACAAATGTTTAATTGTTTTGAATACAAATTATTTACTGAATAAATATTGGAGGTTACTTATGATTAAGTAGCCTCTTTTTTATTTTATAATAAGACCAATTATTAAAATAATGGAAAATAACCCGTAATTTTAGTGCATCAAAAGTCCTAATTTTAGTAATTCCTAACCATAAAGTATGAGTCAAGAAGTTTACATTATTGCACAAATAGACGTTAAAAATAGGGATTATAAATCCTATTTTGAAGAATACGCCTTAAAATTTAAAGAGATTCTACCCAAATACCAAGGAGTCGCATTGGTAGGTACCACCAAAGCAGAAGTGTTAGAAGGAGAACAGTTTGGTAATTGGACAGTTATTCTTAAGTTCCCCTCTAGAGAATTGGCTCAAGCTTGTATCAATTCTGAAGAATATGCGCCGATAGCAAAAAAGCGGATAGCCGAATTACAAAATGGAGGAAATGTTTTATTAGTGCCTGCACAGCAATAGCAGTAGGAAATAACTATCTAAAATTTTTGTAATTTCCGATAAACCATATCAACAGGTAAACCCATAATATTACTATAAGTCCCCTTTATTTTAGAAATTTTACACAAGCCAATCCATTCTTGAATAGCATAAGCACCAGCCTTATCATAAGGTTGGAATTGCTCAATGTAGTAGTCAATTTCGGTAGCAGATAATTTTTCTAATTTCACTTTGGAAGTACCAATAAAACTAACTTTTTTCTTTTTGGATAAAAGGCAAACACCAGTAATGACTTCATGCCATTTGCCAGATAATTTATTTAGAATACGCTCCGCATCTTTTTTATCCTTAGGTTTTTCATAAATATTTTTCCCCTTGGTTACAATCGTATCAGCAGCTAGAATGATTGTCCTTTTTTCCAAAAATTCTTGGCAAGCTTTGGCTTTTTTTTCTGCTAAAAATAAAGGGACTTGCTGTGGCGTCAAATGATTTGGATAGTTTTCTTTGACCTCTTTTGTTTTAATCTTAAATTGAAAACCAGCTTCGGATAGTAATTGACTTCTACGAGGAGATTTAGAAGCTAGAATTAGTTGAGTAGTAGCTAGAATTTTAGGAATGGAGTTGATAGATTTACTCATTTAAACATTTTTTCATTTACTCATTCAGTACCGTGTAAAATAAATTAGTTATCATTTTAACGTGTCCCCGAGCGCAGCTATGCTGCTACTTTTGGGGATATTAAAGGTGAGAGTATCTAGGTTTTTCAACGAAAAACCTAGATAC
>CAZXYA010001024.1:0-1973 GCA_964644655.1 uncultured Saprospiraceae bacterium
ATAATACAAATTTTCAACCCCAATTACTTTAAAATGACTACCGAAACTTAAGTAATTGATTTAGGAGTATCTTGTTTATTGTAGTATCTAATTTATTTGAAAAATTAAGTAGTATTTCATTATTAGGTTTTATTGTGTTAATATTTGAAAAATCTCCCTTGTTCATGTTTGAAAATGTGCTACCTGAACTTGATTTCGCATACTTGAAGTAATCCCTTAAATAGAAATAAAGAAAAAATCTATTTTCTTCATTTTTGCAAATAATTGAATTTATTTGTTGGTTTGTTTGAGAATCTTTCGTTACAAACCCTACTAAGCCTGGACTTGCTATGCAGGTAACGCAAATACTGCCTTTTGGTAGGAATTTATTTGAGTTTTGCTTTCCGCCTAATTCAGACAAAGTCTGCACGGTTTCTACGATATGCATATTATCTCTTATATCTCCAATTGTAATAAAGGGTATTTTCCCATTGTAAAATTCATCAATTTTTGTTGACGGTGTTTTGCCAGTAATTATATTTGATTCTATACTTTCTAAAGTTTTCACCTCCCACCCCTCAGGAATCTCCCTCTTCAACGCTTCATTAAAAACCATCTTCCCACCAGAAGATTTATAAGGCTTACCATTCTCATCTGGAAAGTCAAACTGAACAAACCAATAGTCATAAATGAGTTTAGCCATTGCTTCTAACTCTTTATTGATTTTATTGTTGAGTTCAATTTTTTCATTACATAAATAAAGGAGATCTCCAGCTTTAACTTGTTCGGTATATTCAGGTAAGAGAAGGTCTAAGTATGAAAATATTTGTTCATTAAAACTTGCTCTTAAAGTCATAATCGCATTGTTAGACATAGTCTTTCGGAAAAGATTGCTTCGAAGGTAGAATGCTATAAATTTATAATAAGTAATGTTATTTTGAGTAGGTCTGAATCTTTTTAAAAAAACCACTAAAAGTGGCTTTTGGGTAGTCTTTAATAGCAACACTGCTCATTCCTAATTCATCTAATGTTTCACTAGTTCTTGTTAGAAAAAGGTCACCTTTTTTTACAGAACATTTTTCTTGATCTTTTTCAGAAGAATTCATCTTGTCAGGTAATACTTCTGGTAGAAAGTAGTTGTTAAAGACAGTGCTAAAGGAAACGAATGATTCACCATGCCCTGCCTGTTCAGGTTTGCTGGAAATTCCAGAAGACATTTCATAAAGTTCGCTGAACTTATATTTTTTAAGTCTAGTCATACTTTAGCGAATTTATTCCTTCGTTAATACTGTTTTCTAATTCTTTTGATTCTTTAAAATGTTTATTTAAAGTATTTTTAAACACCTTCATTCTATCTTTGAATTCAACTGCGGTAATATCCACATATTCAATCTTAACTTCAAAATATTGTCCAGCGCTCAAAGAGTAATTTTTCGCTTCAATGTCATCATAGGATACCACAACTGAAAAATCATCTTTGACTTCTTTAGCATTGAAAACATCAATGATTTGTTGTTCCTCATTTTCTGATAAAACTGTTTTTTGATTTTTACCTTCTTTTACTTTTGTACCTAAATTAGAAGCATCTATCAAGACTACATTACCTTTATTGGAAGCATCTAAAAATAGTATACTTACGTTGGTTCCCGTAGTGGCAAAAATATTACTAGGCATACTGACTACACCTGCTAGCATTTTGCTCTCCACCATTTTTTGGCGAATCTTTTTATCAATACCACTTTGAGCAGTAATAAATCCAGTGGGTACGACAATGGCCGCTTTTCCTTTAGCTGTTAAACTGTGCATGATGTGTTGGATAAACAACAAGTAAATCGCCATGGATTCCTTTTTCTTTTTGGGAATGTTTGGTATTCCTGCAAAGAAGCGTTCGTTGTTGGCTTTGGTATCTAAATCAGCACTATAATCAGAAAAATCAAGCTTGAGTCCACTCCGAAAATACAGTCAATAGATTATAGAGATAAGAAAGAGTAAAA
>CAZXYA010001025.1:0-1967 GCA_964644655.1 uncultured Saprospiraceae bacterium
TAATTTATTAACGAAGGATTATTGTTAAGTGGTCCTATGAATTGGGGTAAGCACAATACAAATGATTTTTATAATGCTTTAGCAAACAAAATTAAAGATATAGAGGATAAAACTAAAAATAAATTTAAACTTGAAATTAATGACAAAAACTTAGACATTTCGGAATTAATTTCTAAAGCAGATGTCAAAATCAAAGAGATAATTAAACAATTTGAATACACATTAAGAAGTTATGAAGAAAAATTAGAAGAATCTTTGCTCGAAAGAATTGGTAATTTTTTAACGAATATAAATTTAGATGACGTTCGAAAGGTTGATGATAGAATTAATATAGATATAGTGACTCGAAGGTTGAACGATTCGAAAAAACGAATACGATACGAAGTTGAAAGTTTGAATAAAAAAAGTAACATAAATCTTACAATGGGAACATCTATTGGTATTCTTGCAATTGTTTTATTAGCATTTACTTTTGAAAAATCTCTTACAAATTCAGCCGATTTGTCGAGTTTCTTAATTAGTTTTATTCCAAGATTATCCTTAATTATTATTGTTGAGATTTTCTCTTTCTTTTTTCTACGCTTATATAGAGGAAATATGGCAACGATTAAATATTACCAAAATGAACTTACTAATATTGAATTAAAAGAAATTTCTCTGATTTCAGCATTAACTGTTGATAAAAGCGAAATAAGGCAGGAAATAATTTCACTACTTGGAAAAACCGAACGAAATTTTAAATTGAATAAAGATGAATCAACTATTGAAATAGCAACACAAAGGATGAATAATGAGCAAGACAAAAACTTAGTTGCTGATTTAATTGAGATAATGAAAAATTATAAACAAAACTAATGCTAACATTGCATCTATGTCCAGCCGATTAAAAAATCGGCAAGGCATAGATGCGAGACCGTTAGCATCAATTAAAAAAAAGAAAATGGGACAATACAGCAATGAAGAATGGTATAAAAAAGAGGTTGAAAAATATGTCTCAGAATATGGTGAAATTCCTCCTCATTGGGTAATATTTCCAAATTCGCATCCTTATAGTATTAGGTGGAGAATGGGAGGAGGTGAAACATTTGTAATGGTTTTTTCAAATTGGTTTGAAGATAATTACAAAGACGAAAAAACGAAAGTTGAATTTTTTCATAAATATCCGCCACCGCCAAGGTGGTTAGAAATTATGGCTTCCTACATTTGGGAAAATACGCCAATGGAAGAATTCGAAAAATCTGAATACTTACAAAAAATGAAAGATTTAGGATTTGCCGAAACAGAAAAATACCTTTCTGATTTAGAAGACCCTAAATGGTTAGAATTTGAATAAAATGGAAAAATACTACAAAAGAGAATGGAATGAAACAAGAGGAGACGAATTTGATTCGTGGGGAACATCTCTTTGGTATTTCGAAATTGGAGAGGATAATTACATAACTCGCCAAATTGAAGTTTATAAAAATGGAAATAGATTAAAATATCATTCTGAGAAGAAGTTCGATGATTATGGAGGGTTAGGAACAGAACCTTTAGACATAATTGAATTTAAAGAATTTGAAATTGATAAAATTGAATTTGAAGAAGAATGGGATAAGTCGAACCCTAAAAAAGAACATAAGGAAATCCTTGATTTAATTTCAGAATACCTTGCTAATCATTACGACCAAAGATTTGGACAAGCCTTATTTAATTTAGGAATAAATGGATTTGTAAATAAGATGAATCCAGAAAAAGAAAATTATAAAATGAGGGATATTCACGGAGATTCTGATAAAGATATTTTACAGCGAATAAAAATTCAATTAGAGAGATTTGAGGAACAACGAAAAAAGAATAAAAAAGAAAACTGATGCTAACAACGTATATGATGTTCATGCCCAGCAAAAGCTGGTCACGCCGCATATACAAGACCGTTAGCGGCAAGCAAAAAAGAAAAAAATCGTTCATAATTTTAAACAATAGAC
>CAZXYA010001026.1:0-1966 GCA_964644655.1 uncultured Saprospiraceae bacterium
TTGTATATGCCGTTGCTATGCAACGACACATACAATACTTAGTGTTCCAGCCAACCAAAAAAAAGAAATGACAAAAGAACAAAAAGAAGGTTTTAATAAATTGACTGAGTTATCAAAAAATCTTAAAGATGTAGAATTAGATGAAATCAAAAAAATCATTTCTGAATCTATAAGACAAGTACCTATAGCGACCGCTTTCCTTCATAAAGATTCTTTTATAGACAGAGTTAGAGTTAATAAAGGAGAAAAACTTTTCACGAAAGAGAGTGAAATTTCTTACATAAAAGACCAAAACGTAATAGATAATTACCTTACTAGATATGGCAGAGCAAATAAACCACATCAAGTTATGTTTTATGGAGCAGTTGATAGTACAGAAATACCACAACAGAGATTGACATCAATATTAGAAACGAGTGAATTAGTTAAGGATGTAGATGCAGTAAATATCGAAGGAGAGTTAATTACTGTCAGTCGTTGGAGAGTTATGGAAGAAATCTTAATAATTGAAATAGTTTTTGATGATAAAGCAATAGCAAATAACCCTGATACAAGAAGAGCATTTGAATATCAAATGAAACAGATTGCGACTCATCCATTACGTGAATTAGGTTTGAGGCAAATTCAATTTTTTAGTGCTGAATTTGCAAAAAAAGTAGAAAACAATTGGGATTATAAAATATCAGCAGCATATACAGATTTATTACTTCATGATAGGCAACTAAAGTTAAATGGATTTCCTATGGAAGGAATAGCCTTTCCAAGTGTTCCTTCTGGTTATAAAGGACAAAATATTGTACTAAAACCAGAAACTGTAGATAAAAAATTGAAATTGGAAATTGTTTCTACACACAGAATTCACAAAAACAAAATGGAGACTTTTATAAATAACCATAAGCAAGTTACTACATTTGGAGAGAACAATTCAGATTTTACATGGGGAGATGTTGACTCAAAATATGTTTTATCTTTAGAAGATGTGAAGAAAAACCTCATGAGATAAATGAATTAAAAAGAAAGATAGTTATAGCATAAGATTTTTGTTTTAGTAAACCTAGCTAACCAAGTAATATAGAGAACAATTAAAAAAATAAAAATGGATGATAAGTTTTGGCTAATAATCTCAAGGTTTTTCACGATAGGAGGGGCTTTTTTTGCACTTCTAGGAGGTATTGGGATTTTGGTTTTCGGTAATAGAGTTAGTAGAGCAAATGAGTTTAAGGTTAAAGAATTAAAGACTCAAAATCAGAATCTTACTCAGAGAGTTGAGAAAGGCGAAGTTATTATTGAAAATAGCAAAAAAGAAATTCAAGAAACTAAGGATGATTTAGTTAAAAAATCAAAATTACTTGATGAACTAAAAGAATCAATACCAGAAAAAAATCGCATAATCTATTTAGCATCTGAAATGTCTGCTAATACGGGAAATGGACGAATAGTTTTAGAAGAGTTACAGTCACTATCAAGAACAAGTAATAATAAAGAAAATAAAGAATTAGCTAAGAAATATTTGAATGATATTTGTAATGAATATACTAATCAATATGACAAAGAAATCACAAAGAATAAAATCAAAAAAGAAAATCTAGAAAAACTTGATTTAGAAGAAATTCAAAAAGACTTAGAATTTATAGCGTCTGAGAAAAAAAAGTATCTTTCTGATATTGCTCAATCATTGAGTGGAATAAATAGTTTATTTGCTACAAAATTTACAATTTGTGATTTAGATGATTATAGAATTTGGGTCAAGAAGAAAAAATATTTGAAAATTATAAAAGAACATTTAGGATAAAATTGAGCTAATCAAAATTAAGTTTACTAGCGAGTTAAAAATAGAAAAAGGAAGGCTGGCTGGAACCAAGCATAGCCGTCAATTGCCATTAAAAAATGGCAACTGCGGCTATGCAAGACCGTTGAACTAAACACTAATCACACGAGCACTTACCAAGTCACATAAACTGCTGAT
>CAZXYA010001027.1:0-1966 GCA_964644655.1 uncultured Saprospiraceae bacterium
TGAACAGGGGCTGTAGTTGAACCAAAGTTATCCTTGCAATGGTATGTAAACATGAAGCAAATTGCTGCACCTGCTTTGGAAGCCGTAATGAGCGATGAAATAGAATTTTTTCCAAAAAAATATAAAAATACTTACCATGCTTGGATGGATAATATCCGAGATTGGTGTATTTCTCGTCAATTATGGTGGGGACATCAGATTCCAGCTTGGTATTATGAAGGGGAGACTTTTGTAGCCACTTCTGCGGAAGAAGCCTTAAAATTGGCACAAGCTAAGTTTGGTAACCAAGTAACATTAGCTGACTTAAAGCAAGATGAAGATGCCTTAGATACTTGGTTTTCGTCGTGGCTATGGCCTTTTAGTGTTTTTGATGGCTTAGAATCCGGTGGTGAAGTTGACTATTATTACCCAACAAGTGTGCTAGTAACTGGTTGGGACATTATATTCTTCTGGGTGGCTCGAATGATTATGGCGGGGTATGAATGGAAAAAGACTTTCCCTTTCAAGCATGTTTATTTCCACGGTATGGTAAGAGATAAACAAGGTAGAAAAATGAGTAAATCCCTTGGTAATTCTCCTGATGCTTTAAAGTTATTAGATGATTATGGAGCAGATGGAGTTCGTTTTGGAATGATGTCTTGTGCTCCAGCTGGGGGAGATTTATTGTATGATAATAAACTATGTGAACAGGGGTCGGCATTTTGTAATAAAATGTGGAATGCTTTACGTCTGATAAAAGGTTGGGAAATAGCAGATAAACCAGTCAGCCCAGATTTAGAAAAAGTGAATGCTTTAGCCGCAAAATGGATGGAGCAACGAATTTCTGAAATGATTACGGAAATAGAAAGTAAGTATAAAGACTATCGTTTATCTGAAATCACTATGGACATCTATAATTTCATCTGGGGAGATTTTTTCTCTTGGTATTTAGAAATTATCAAACCACCTTATGGTTCACCAATTGACCGTGCTACTTATAATCAAGCCATTGACTTTTTTGAGCAATTAATGATTATGCTGCACCCAATTATGCCTTTTGTTACAGAGGAAATTTGGCATCAATTAAAAGAAAGAAAAGATGGAGAGGATTGTATTGTTAGTCAATATCCAAAAGCAGGAACAATTGATAAAGGCTTTTTAAAGAATTTTGAAACGGTCAAAGATACCATTACTAAAATTCGAGAAATTCGACAGAAGAATCAATTGAAAAGTTATGAACCGCTAAAAACTTTTGTTCAAGAAAGTGCTAGTGCGACTGACTTTTTTGGTATAGAAGGTATGCAGGAATTATTGCAAAAAATGGCTGCTTTAGAAAGTCTAACTTTCACCAAAGACGAACCTCCAAACACGGTCAATTTCATTTCTGGTACAGAGAAATTCTATGTTGAGTTGAATTTAACCATTGACGTTGAAGCTGAAAAAGAGCGCATTGGAAAAGAATTAGCTTATATGAAAGGGTTCTTAGTTTCTGTAAATAAAAAATTAGGTAATGAGCGTTTTGTGAATAATGCCCCTGCAAAAGTCGTTGAAAACGAACGAAATAAGCAAGCAGATGCCGTAGCTAAGATTGCTATTTTGGAGGAGAGCTTGGCGAAATTGAACTAAATTGCTCGTTGCTCGTTGCTAATTACTAGTGGGAAATTCTAACCAGTAACTAGCAACCAGCAACAAGTAACTAGCTACTAGAATTGATAGTATATTAATAAATCCGTACTTTTGCGCACATTTTGCTGAAAAGCAACTGAAAATCAATTTATAAATTATAAGCTAATCATAAATATTTAAACCTTATTAAAATATGAGCGGAGAAAAAATCACCCTTTCCAGAAGAGGGAAATTACAAGTTCCAGACAATCCAATTATCCCATTCATCGAGGGTGATGGAATCGGCCCAGACATTTGGGCTTCAGCCGTTAGAGTATTTGATGCAGCCGTAGCAAAAGCTTATGGTGGCAAAAGAAAAATC
>CAZXYA010001028.1:0-1954 GCA_964644655.1 uncultured Saprospiraceae bacterium
TTCTCGCTTTAGAAGCGGAAAATCTTTGCGGATTTTTTCGAAATCTACTTTTTTAATACTTTTATTTTTGGTGGCTGTAGCCATATATATAGTTTTATATTTTTAAAATTGAACTTTCCAAATACCGCATGCAATTTTTCCAAGCTGAGCCTGCCTTTGTTTTATAGCATTAACATTCCATTCAGAAACATTTATTGAATTTGTAATAGTATATTGGCTAGAATGGAAAACAGGTAACTTAGAGTCAATTGTATCATCACCAATGTCATTATTTTTTTTCGCTTCTAATAATGTCAAATTTCCAATCTTAAATAGATTTCTAACATGATCATCTTCACTAAAATATTGTTCCCATTCTTCTGTTAGATTTTCAGGAAGTATATGTTCTATTGTACCACTATCAACTAGGAAATCATATTTATTGCCTGGGGGCATTTGTCCTTCAATTTTGTATAAAGTATATCTAGCTAATTTTTTACTATTGCTATTATTAGTATTGAAAGCTTTTAAATCAAAATAATTCTTAAAAGCATCATCTGTAACATAAAGTTCTTGTATAGATTTTAAAATTTGCGGTACATTTATCTGGTTTGCATTATTAACATTTATAGCTGCTTTATTGTAGATTTTATCCATAATATTCGTTTGTAATCTACCAATTACATTATAACGATAAGATATATTTACAATAGATTTAACTAGTCGAGTAAAATCTTTTGGGTTTTGTAACTTAGTATATGCAACCATTAATAATGGCTTATTTTGAGTTACTCCAAATAACTTTAAGGCACTAATAGCTTCAGTAAGTTCTTTTTCTCCTTGCCAAAAATTGTCATTAGGGTTACTTAAAGCTACATAGATGTATGCAGATTCTTCTAATTTTTCTAAAAGAGTAAAGACGTCTTCTCCTTTTTTTACAGTTTGTTTAATGGCTTTAAAAAGATATTCTTTACTAATCAATTTTGTCCTTCCATTAAGGTAATGTCTTAAAAAGACAGGAAATTTTTTCAGACCTACTATTTCAATAATTTTTTTCCACTGATTTTTTACTATACTTAAATCTGTTCTGCTTTTAGCAACTAATGAAAACAGGTAATTTTTTAGCAAATCTGTTGAAGTTAATTCAACACCTCTGGAATTTAAAGTTTCAAAAACGGTGTATGCATTTAGTTCGTCTTCAACAGTAATTTGAATAAATAAAAGGTGTTTACCAATGGTATTTTTTAAAAAAGAAGCTAGTTTTTCACCTGTATTTAATTTAAATTTTAAATCATCAATTCTTTTTAAAAAAAATTGATAAGCATGCCAGAGTAATTTATCAGAGTGGATTAGTTTTCTTTCATTAATAGGTGGTTTGAAATGTAGTAAACTCCGTTGATAAAAACCATCATTATTTTCATTCAAAAAAAGCTTACTAGAATACTTCAAAGAGGCAGAATCTTTTTGACCAATATAGTCTTTGATTAATAAGTCCACCCTTTCTTCATTTGCTGCTTTATCAATTTCTTTTTCTGCTAATTCTTTTATCCTAGTTATTATTGCTAAACTAAGGATACTAATGGTTGCAAATCTTTGCTGACCGTCTATTATTTGAAAATTGGCATCTCCCTTTTTTTGAAGAACTATTGACCCCATATAATGGGATTCTTTTTCAGTGTAAATAGTTAATATATCATTCCATAAATCTTCCCAATTATCTTGTTCCCAAGAATAATCTCTTTGAAATTGAGGAACTTTATATATTTTTCCGTTGCTGATAATTTCATTAAATGAAAGCGTCTTTGTCTCTAATAAATTTGATTTACTCATAATGAATAATATTTAATAAAAAACTATCCCAACTTTTCTTCCATCATTGCCAAAGCCTTCTCCTTTACCCCTTCCAACTGAAAATTCTCCAACACCTCTGCCACAAAAGCAAATTGCAACATAGACCGAGCCTGTTCCAAATTCA
>CAZXYA010001029.1:0-1944 GCA_964644655.1 uncultured Saprospiraceae bacterium
ATTTTAAAATTTTTGCGACAGTTAGGTGCTGGATTGGATTGTGTATCTGTACAAGAAATTAAAATGGGGTTGAGGGCAGGATTTAAACCTAAGGAGATTATTTACACACCTAGTGGCGTATCATTTGCGGAAATTGATGCAGCAATTGACCTAGGCGTACGCATTAATGTAGATAATTTACCTTTATTAGAATACATTGGTAAAAAAGAAACTAAAATTCCAGTTTGTATCCGAATAAATCCTCATATCAAAGCAGGAGGAAATGATAAAATTTCTGTTGGGTCTGTGAATTCTAAATTTGGTATTTCTTACCAACAAATTCCCTATATTAAACAATTGGTAACAGCCTATGATATTAAGGTAGAGGGGTTACACATGCATACAGGGTCCGATATTAAGGATGTGGATGTGTTTTTACAAGGTGCAGAAATTTTGTTGAATTTAGCAATGGATTTTCCAGATTTAGATTTTATAGATTTGGGAAGTGGTTTCAAAGTAGCTTATAAGGCCGATGATAAGATTACGGATATTGATGAATTAGGTATTAAAATGTCAGAACGATTCAATCGTTTTTGCCAAGCTTATGGGAAAGATTTGACCTTAATCTTTGAACCAGGTAAATTTTTGGTGAGCGAGAGTGGTTACTTTTTAGTGCGAGTGAACGTCGTAAAACAGACGACCGCAAAATTATTTATTGGGGTTGATTCTGGTTTAAATCATTTGATTCGACCAATGTTTTATGATGCACATCATCACATTGTCAATGTCTCGAATCCAAAAGGAGAGAAGAAATTATATGATGTGGTCGGCTATATTTGTGAAACAGATACTTTTGCGGAAAACCGCTCTATAGAAGAAACTAAAGCAGGAGATTTACTGGCATTTTTTAATGCTGGCGCCTACTGTTTTTCTATGGCTTCTAATTATAATTCTCGTTTCCGACCAGCTGAAATTTTTGTTTATAATGGCACTGATTATTTGGTTAGAAAAAGAGAAACTTTTGAAGATTTGATGCTGAATCAAATAGAAGTGAATGTTATGCCTGGAGCAGATAAGTTAGAATTACCTGAATTGGCAACACTTGCTTTAGAACAAAAAGAACTTAAAAAATAGCGTTTTTTTTAACGATAAACGATGAATGATGAACGATGAATTCGTCAGATTATTAAAATATTATAAGGTAAGTAGTAGAACATAATTGTTATATTGTAAAATTGTTATATTGTTATCGTAACACATTGTAATATAACAATATAGCAATACAACAATTTTAACCATCAAAGAATCTTGCTTTACATTCCTGTTTGACGAATTCATCATTTATCGTTCATCGTTCATCATTTACCAACTAATAAATTTGGTCAATAAAACAATAATCGCCAAAAAGGTGACAACCTTAACTGGTCATAACTCCTCTATTTTCTCGGTCATTCCGTATAAAGCACCTCATTTATTTCTTTCTGGGGCTGGAGATGGCTGGATTGTAGCCTGGGATTTTAATGATCCTGAAATGGGGCGTTTGGTAGCCAAAGTAGAAACTCAAATATTTTCTTTAGGCTATTTGGCAGATTCGAATAAAGTGGTGGCTGGAAATATGAATGGAGGCGTACATTGGGTTGATTTAGCCAATCCTACGGAAACAAAAAATATTTCACATCACCAAAAAGGAGTGTTTGCGAATAATTTATTCACCGCTGGAGGGGCGGGAATGCTGACCCGTTGGGATATTAGCCAACAAAAAACAATAGAGAGTTTACATTTAAGTAATCAAAGCTTACGCTGTATTGCTTATTCTAAACAACGAAATGAAATAGCTATTGGTGCTAGTGACCATAATATTTATCTATTGGATGCAGAGACTTTGGCTATTAAGCAAACGATAAAAAAAGCTCACGAAAACTCTGTTTTTACCATAAGATATAGTCCAAATCAGCAATTTTTGAT
>CAZXYA010001030.1:0-1936 GCA_964644655.1 uncultured Saprospiraceae bacterium
TCTAATAATTTGACAGCTAAAGCAATTAAAACAGTTACAAGTATATAAAGTTTATTGAAATTTATCTATGATTACTTTTTACTTTTAACACTTGCGCTAAAATAATTTCATTTTGTGTTCATTTTGTGGAAGTAATCGACTGTTTAGGCGCTATATTTTTGAGGAGAAAATTAGTTCTTAACTAAGTTAGCAATCGTAATTCCAATAAATAATGACCAAACAAAATCGACTATAATCACTATACTACTTAAAATAGTTTCCTACAATCACCTTACTAAAAAAGAAATATGGTCAAGCTTTTTAAAAAGCGAACTAACCGAACATTTAAATTAAAACCAGCAAAACAACCCCCTAGAACCAGATTAGGCAGACGAATTAAAGATCCTTTTGGCAATCTCATTTTATTAAAAAGAGCTTTAACCAGTATTCTTGGTATCGTTACGTATCGACGACTGAATATTGTCAATAAAATGAACGTAGAAGGGATGGAAATTTTACGAGACTTACCACGACAAAATGTACTTTTTGTCTCTAATCATCAAACTTATTTTGCCGATGTCTTTGCCTTGAATCACATTTTTAGTAGCGATAAATGGCGATTAAAAAATATCAATTTTCCCATTTATCTCTTGATGCCTAGAGTCCGTTCTTATTATATTGCTGCGGAAGAAACGATGAGAAATGGCTTCTTGCCTAAGCTTTTTTCTTATGCAGGAGCAGTTACCGTTAAACGGGCATGGCGAAGCAATGGCAAGACGGTGAAACGAAATTCAGATGTTCGAGCCCCTGCTAAAATTAAAGCTGCCTTGAATCATGGATGGGTCATTAATTTCCCTCAAGGAACAACTACGCCTGATGCGCCTATCCGAAAAGGGTCTGCCAGTTTAATTAAATCGTTACAGCCAATTGTTGTTCCTGTAAAAATTGATGGTTTTAGCGATGCTTTTGACAAAAAAGGATTAAAATTTAAGGAACGAGGAGTAGCATTATCTGTCAAATTTGGGCAACCTATCCAGTTTGAGGAAACGGCTACTAAAGAGGAAATTCATGCTTATTTGGAAAAGGAGATTTTGTGAAAAGGGGATTTAAAGGGTCAGCTAAAATAGATTTTCTTTGAAAATCTATTTTAGCTGACCCTTTAAATCCCCTTTTTTGATTTTATTGGACTGCTTTCCCATCCATAAACGGTGTTTGCTCATCCAATGAAATCAAGCCGCTAAGGGTCATTTCTATTTTTATAAGATAAACCCTTTTTTTAATAGTATTTATATCGTTTCTCTCCAAATTTTTATTTATTTTACACCTCCTTTTCTACTAAGATAAACATACTGCTGATAATGAGTAATTTGTATTGCTAATACACTTTTACAAAAAAATTATCCAACTACACAACAATCAATCATGCCAGAATTTGTACACCTACATTGCCATACGCAATATTCTCTCTTAGATGGCGCTTGTGAAATAGGTACCATGATGCGCAAAGCCGCAGCGGATGGACAGAAAGGCGTTGCCCTCACCGATCATGGAAATATGTTTGGTGCATTTAAATTTGTGGCGGAGGCAGAAAAAGCAGGGGTTAAGCCCATTATTGGTTGCGAATTCTATATGGTACACGACCGCCATATTAAATCATTTGCGAAGTCTAAAGGTGAAAAGGATAAGCGCTATCATCAATTGTTATTAGCTAAAAATAGAACAGGTTACGAAAACTTGTGTAAGTTATGTTCGCTTGGTTTTATGGAAGGACTCTATTCTAAATTTCCTAGAATTGATAAAGAGTTATTATTAAAATATTATGAAGGTTTAATTGCAACTAGCTGTTGTATTGGGGCAGAGATTCCGCAGGCGATTATTCACAAAGGAGAAGAAGAAGCAGAAAAATTATTAAAATGGTGGATAGACCTTTTTGGAGATGATTTTTATATTGAATTAC
>CAZXYA010001031.1:0-1931 GCA_964644655.1 uncultured Saprospiraceae bacterium
TCACTTTTTTCTTCAAGCTGTAAAATATCAGCACTTACCGCTTCAATATTTCGCAAAGGTTTATGGCGATAGAAATATTTATTAAAACTGATTTCGTAGCCTATCTTAGTGGCATCCAGATTAATCCATGCTTCAGCTACATGAGGTTTTACTTCCCTTATAAAGTAGTCGTGGATATTTTCTTTAAGTGGTACATTTTCAGTATCTCGGCGGTCACTCTCCGTTTCGTAAATGGTGTATTCTCCTTTATTGGCAGTCGCATAATATCCATAATCAACGAGTTCGGCTTCGGTACAATCGAGGTGTTCCAACAATTCTGCTAGTTTATCCGCTTTTAGTTTCGCTGTTTTTTTAATGACTTTTACGGCAGCTGCATCATACCAACTGACGGCATTGAGGATGGCTTTTTTCTGTGGAGCAGAGAGTTTGATTTTTAGTTTTTTAATCACGGCATCTACCCGTTTTTTAAATTTATTAAAATCATCATATTCTGCTTCGCCAATTTCTTCTAGGAGTTGTTGGCTAATGTCCAGCATGGTTTTATATTTTTCCCAATGTGCTTTGACGCTAAGTTCTTTTCGATGCTTGGCACTTAGATTTAGCTCTTCACTTTCTGCCCATTTTAAAATAGCCTCGATACAATTGTCTAAATCGGTATATACTCGTTCCCCAAAAGTCTCATAACCATATTTCATCGGCGCTTTGATAGACTTATCATAACGTAGGGTTTTGATTCGCTCTTTGCTAAACTGTGCTTTGAGTCGCTTTGGTCGCTCAATGCTTACTTTATAATAGCCAAAATCTGAATTGTCAAAAAGCTTCGCTGCAATTCCTTCTTCTTCCTGGGTCTCCGCATTTATCTTGCGCTCAATAGCTTCCATATTATTATAAACCGAGACAATCTCTCGAATATGTTCGGGCGCAAATTCGCAGTTTTTATTCCCTAGATTTTTGCGCAATTTTTTAAATAATAAACCTGCATCTATGAGTTGAACTTTGCCTTTTCGATTGGCAGCTTTATTGTTACTCAATATCCAAATATAAGTCGTAATCCCTGTATTGTAAAACAGGTTATTCGGCATTTGTACAATAGCATCCAACCAATCATTTTCAATAATATATCGTCGGATATTACTTTCACCCCCACCTGCATCACCCGTAAATAGACTACTTCCATTATGAACTGAAGCAATTCTAGAACCACTTTTGCTTTGTGTGAGCGGTTTCATTTTAGTGACCATCTCCATCAAAAACAACAACTGTCCATCGGAAGACCGTGGCGTAGCATCGACATCTTGTTCTTCGCCCCAATAGTCTTTGAGTTTAATTTTAAAACGAGGGTCAATGACCTCTTTACCATCTTTGATATATTTTAATTCACTCGACCAAGATTTACCATAAGGCGGATTAGACAACATAAAGTCAAAATTCGTCCCTGCAAATTCATCGGTAGAAAGAGTAGAACCTACTCTGATATTTTCAGGGTCATTCCCCTTTATCATCATATCCGACTTACAAATAGCATAGGTTTCGTCATTGATTTCTTTACCAAATAAATAGACATCACCTTTCGCTTTGATAGTCCCTGCTTCGTCCTTGACAAAATTTTGTGATTCCGTCAACATCCCACCACTCCCACAAGCAGGGTCATAGATAGTCATGACTGGCGGTAAGTTTTTTGCCACAGGCTCAAAAATAATATGGGTCATGAGTTCAATAACTTCCCTAGGGGTAAAGTGTTCTCCCGCTTCTTCGTTGTTTTCTTCATTGAATTTCCTAATCAATTCTTCAAAAACATAGCCCATTCCCAAATTGGTTAAAGGAGGGAGTTTTCTACCATCAGGGTCCTCCTTCTCGAATGGGGTTAAATTAATAGAAGGCGAAGTAAATTTTTCTAAAACATCTAACAACACATCCTTGTTTGCCATGTG
>CAZXYA010001032.1:0-1928 GCA_964644655.1 uncultured Saprospiraceae bacterium
CCGCTCATTTTAATGAAGCATTATTAAGCCAATTTGTTGGCATTGAAATATTGCGCCGTTTGATTGGGATTGCTCAATTGCCTTTGAGCTTAGATTTGAATACTAAGAAAAAATTAATGAAACAGGCTGCTACTTGGATTATGAATGAGAGGATAATAATTTAAGCCTTTATCAAAAATTAAGCTAATTTTTTAAAATCAAATTCATAAGTATGTAATTCTATATCCAGACTTTCTCTTACTTGATTAAGCAGTAAATCACTAGGCTTAAACAAACAGATAATCCCTTTAACTATTTGCCCTTTTTTAGCAATATTCTTTTTTACCCATTTCATATATCTTTGAGTCTGCTCAAAAGCATCATTATAATCATGATTTCTTTTTAATTCTACTACCCAAAGTATATTTTTTCGTTTTTCAATTACCAATAAATCTAAGATTCCAGCCTTTCCTGCAAATAGTTGCTTACCAAAATAATATTTATTTTCAAAAATTTCTAATTCTTTTCCAAAGGTTTTTGTTCCTGAATTAATCCTTAAGAAAAGTAGATTCTCCAAAACATCTTCTCTTTCAAGGTTTTTAGTAGCCTTTTTAGATTTTAAGAATTTATTCTTTATTTTATCTGGTAGTACTTTGCTAAGAGTTATATTTTCTTTAGTATAAGATTTAATGGCAGCTTTAATACCATTAATTAAGTTAAGTTCATTTGCTAATGCTTTTTTCTTTTTGGATATACTTTTTAAGATTTTAAAAGCAGCTAAAGCCTCTTTCTTTTTTGCTAATTTTCTTAAACCTTCTACTTTATTCCAGTGCGCAGATTCCAAATTAGAAATTTTAATTTCTCTATTAGCATACTCAATAGCCTTTTTATGATTTTTTATTCTGTTATTTAGATAAGCTGAATGACCATACAAATTTGATAGTTCAACCTCTCTTTTTATTAAAAATTCCAAGTGTTTGACTGCCTCTTTAAATTTATTCTGCTTCTCATAAAAAAAAGAAATTTTTACATGAATGTCTATTTGATAATTCCAAATTAAAGGAATCATCGAATCTTTTTCATTGACTGATGCTTCAGCTTCATAATGTTTATCTAACATTTCAAGTGCTAATTTTGATTGAATTAAAGCATTTTGATAATTTTCAACTTGCTGGTATATTTCAGACAATAAAAACCTTGGAGTCCATAATTCATTGTTTAAATAAACAAGATTCTCTAAGTAATCAATTGCAACACTAAACTCTTCTTTGACAAAAGATTCATATGCTCTAAAAAGAAAAAAAGGTAGGTCTTTCTTAGTATATATTTTAAAAAAACTATCTAGAAACAATTGCTTCCTTTTTTCTAAATATGGTTCAATAATCCAAAAGCATAAAATAAATTCCCAATCTATACTTCCTCTACCAACTTTTAAGTACTTTGCTGCATTTTCGATGATTTTATCTGGAATAGAATCAACCATATTGTCAATAAAATCTAATTCCTCCTCAGTCCAATTTTGAAAAGATACATCAATAAATATTTCCCAAAATTCTTCAATGTCTTTTTTCTTGAAGTTAGTATTTAATTTACTATGCGAGTTTTCAAATTCGATTAGTAATTTATCTAGATAATTATTTGTTTTACTATTCTTCGTTTTCATATGACTTATATTACTACTTAAATTCTTTATCTTTTGCCAATAGAAGACAATCGCATCATTTTCATGTTGCATACCTACGGCACGACCAAATTTCGGTTTATCCTTCTATTTTCTACCCATACTTAGTACTTAACGGCACTATTACTAGAAACAAATACCAATTACGTCTCGGTATTATCTATGTTACATTGATTATAATTCTATTATAACAAAAAATACAAGTATTAAACCGCCGCATATAATTTATCCATTCGCTCCGAAATTTCTTGTAGTCGAACACGGTCAC
>CAZXYA010001033.1:0-1919 GCA_964644655.1 uncultured Saprospiraceae bacterium
GGTTTCGGATTTATGATCCTGGGATTGGGAAGTTTTTGTCGGTGGATCCTTTGACGGCTAGTTATCCTTGGTATACGCCTTATCAATTTGCTGGGAATAAGCCTATTTGGGCAGTTGACTTAGATGGGTTAGAGGAATTTCCTGTAACAGCAGAACAATATAGAAAGGGTTTGCAGTATGGAGGTAATGAAGGTGAGCCTTATGTGCCAACAGAGCCAAATATGGCACAAAAAGGCATGCAGTATGTTATTGAAAAAGGTAAAAAATTATCATCTTGGATATTTAGTGCGTATACTGATAATATTAGAAATCCTGCAAAAAATGTTATTGAAGAGGGAGTTAGGGGTGGATTAAAGTCAATGGGACATGTAGAAGGTCGTAACTATGTAGCAGAAGGTATAAGTAATCCGCAATTAGACCTGCAAGTAACACTTGCAAATGGACATCAGGCGTTTATGGATGCTGCTCCTGATGTTGTTGCTCAGACTTCTGTAACTATTCTTGAGATTATTGCTGCTGATGGAATTATAAGATCTTTACCTAGATCTACTAAAAATCCGAGAATTGGAAATAGGGCAACAGGAGGTAAAAGTCCAGTAAATCCTAAAGGTGGAAATATGAACTGTTTTGATTGTTTTTTAGAAGGAGATATAATTTTAGCAAACGGAGCAAAAGCACGTTGGGTACCAGTACCTAAACAGGGGTATGGAAGAGGTGTTAATCTTAAAAATATAGATTCTAATTTGTATGCAGAGTTTGGTAATCTTGTATCGAATGCCGAAAAAGTTGATGATTTAGCTGGATTATTAGGGAAATTGTCGAAGTTAGGAAATGGTGCTAGAGGAGGTGTTATCGTCAGCCACCCAACAAATGGTACTCACATAATTAATGTGATTAATAGAAATGGAAAAATTACTTTTCATGATTTTCAAAAAACTGCTGCTACATTAGAAGGAGCTACTTTATCACAGAGTGAGTATCAACGTCTATTTGATGGTGCAAGATTAGATTTTGTTAATACTTCAAAAGTTACCTATTGAAGAGAAATTTTATTAATGAAAGAATTACTTGAAAAGGAAGCAAAAAAAATATTAAAATTACATTTAAGAAAACATTCACTAGATACTTATGAGAATATAGTACCTGTAGAGAATGTAGAAAGTAGTTATTACTTTTATCATAAATATTCTATTGTTTCATCAGAATCAATCAATAATTACTGGTTGTTTACCTTAGGAGATCAACTATATCATAAACTAGATTATCGAATGATTGGCGGACCTATTAGATGGTATGTTCATAAAAATAATGGACATTGCTTCCAGTCAATCTATGCAGACAGTATTTTTATTTATGAAGAATGGGTTTTAAAATATAAAATATATAATAGCAAAATTTTTTATTTAAGCTTAAAAAATTATAAAATTGAACAAAACCTTGAAAAAGCTATTTCCTTATGGCAATTATCAAATATACTTGATGAGTATCTTTTTTTGTCATTATTAAAAATCATGATAAATCAAAGGGTTTATAAAATAGGTTTTTTAAGGAATTATGAACTTCTAAAGAAAAACAGAAAATTAGAAAATCAAGAATTAATTGAAGAATTATTAGGACAAATGCCTTACCTTAATCGTAGGCTTGATACTAAACTTAACTGGAATATTACAAAAAAAATATTAGAATTAGATAATAGGACAAAATTAGAACTACATGAAAAGCAATTAAAGAAAATATAGCAAACGGAACGCAAAAAAATTAGAGTAAACCGATAATAATGTTGATTTTTACGATGGCTATACCCCGATGTTTTAAGAATGGTACGACACGAAGTCTTGCGGCAGCGAAGCCGCTCCCGATTACTTAAGAATAAAATCAAGATAAATTAAGACAACAAACAGCCGTTTGCCTTAAAAAGG
>CAZXYA010001034.1:0-1918 GCA_964644655.1 uncultured Saprospiraceae bacterium
TGCAAATCTTTCATCAGTCCGCCATAGACATGCTCATTCATTTTGTTCGTCACCACATATAAAATAGGGACTAAAACAATGATTAAACCTAAAGCTAAAACCAAACTTTTAGGGTCTTGAATAAATTCAGCTATAGTTCTCCCCTTACTAACATGACCAAGTAATAGCCCTCCAATGATGGCCAATGGAAAAGCGACTATGCCCCAAATTTTTTCAAATCCTAATGCACGTCTGATAGCTTGGTCTTGTTTTTTCATCACGGCTAAAGTTTGGTCGGTAAAATCTAAATTGTCATCCATTTTTAGGTATTCTAAGCCCATGACAATTAGACCTATTAAATAGGCGACCATAAAAGCGCCCTGAATCATCAGTAATTCTGGTTGGTCTAAACTAAAAAACATCCAAATACTTCCCAGTGCAAGGAATAGAACGACCCACGCTAGTTTGCCTTTTAATCGTTTTTTCAAAGTGGCAATGGTTGAGTTAGACTCTTGATAAATCGCTTTCATAATTTGTTCTTTTTCTATTGGTGAATAATTAAATTTTTCTTGATGCAGTTGCTGCCATTCTTTAAGCAAATCCATATCGTTATTTGTCATTTTTTTTAAGTTGTTCGATAATTTGGTTTTTCAAGCGATGCAGTTTTACATTAATATGATTCACTTTTAACCCCGTAATATCTGCAATTTCCAAATTCTTGTACCCTTCTAAATGCAAGGTCATAATCATTCTATCAACTTCATTTAACTGTCGAACTAGGTAATATAATAATGCTGATTGTTCTTTTTTATCGGTGGTGTTTTCAACAGTAGCCGTATCATTCACTTGCAATTCACTATACTTTTTGACCTTTTTATTAAAGGTCAAAACGGTGTTCAAACTTACTTTATACAACCAAGTCGCAAAGCTGGAATTTCCTTTAAATCGTTCATACGATTTCCATGCTTGCAATAGAATTTCTTGATGCAAATCTCTTTTATCCTCTTCGTCATCAACATATAAATTGATGATTTTGTAGATAATGCCAGAATGTTGTTGAATCAATCTGACAAATTCATTTTCGCTGCTTGTTGGCATTTATTTTTGCTATGATTTTTAAAATTCGGAACGTTAGTATCAAAAGGAAGGAAAAAATTACAGGAAGGGGTGATTTTTTTAAAAAAAAATTTAAAACAACAAAATAATAATCCGTTGGGAGGGCAAATCCGTTGGGAAAAAAGCGTTCCCCAACGGATTTTAGTTTTTATAAATAGTATATCACGAGCTGTAAAATAGATAATACATCAGATTAGAAAATGATAATCATCCGTGTTAAAAATTCATCTGTCTTATAAATATAAATAACACGGATGAATAATAACACGGATAGTTTGACTTGAAAAATCAAATAATAAATATTTGCAATATCAATTTTTTATCTGACCATCTAGAGATATGGAATAATCTTTCAATCAAATATTAAGACATCTTCAATTTTACGAATTCATCGTTCATCATTTATCGTTCATCGTTTAACAACAACCGATTGCCTTTTTCGCTTTCCCAACAACTTGCTGGACTGGCGCACAACAATTTAAAGCTGCTTTTCCTTTTTCAATAACTTGCTGGGCAGGTTTACAAACTGTTTTAGGCACAAACATTTTGATAAGTAGCTGGTCGGCTGTTTCTACCACTTCTTCTATAGAATAAGTAGACGTTCGCAAATCTTTATAGCCATATTCAAAGAAAATTGGGGTGTCTCTTTTCATTGGCTTTACCCCATCTACAATCGTATAAATTTTCAAAGCTTTTTCTGCGGTCATACATTTTTTCTTCAAAAAATCTTTAGGGCTAATCCACAATTGAGTAATTGTTTGGTTTTCTTCATGCGCATTGCCGCCACAATCAATAGATTCAAAATAGACGTTTTTGACCTCTG
>CAZXYA010001035.1:0-1915 GCA_964644655.1 uncultured Saprospiraceae bacterium
TCTAGTGGATGGTTCAGGAAATAAAGCTTCTTGTTACCGAAACTTTAAGGTAGATGATGTGACCCCTCCTGCTATGGTTTGTAGATTCCCGATTGATGGGTCAAAAGATACTTTACGACTTTATTTGGATGTTTATGGTCAAGTGACTATCTCCCCAGATACCTTAGATGATGGGACTAGAGATTCTTGTTCTGCTGTTACTTTTACAGCACAGCAAACAGTATTTACTTGTAACGATATTACCCCACCAAGGACAGGATTGGCGATTAATTTATTTGCAACGGATATTTATGGCAATGTAGATTCTTGTCAAAATATTATACAAGTTTTTGATACCATTGCACCATTGGTATTTTGTCAAGATTCTATTGAGGTTGTATTGGATTCTAATGGAGTAGCAAGCGTACCTGCGATTGACTTTTTTGGTCTGATTAAAGATGAATGTGGAATCGTAGACACTACTGTTTCTAGAACTGTTTTTAATTGTAATGATATAGGAAATGATGTATTTGTAGATGTAACCGTAACTGATAATGGCGGTAGAGCAACTACTTGTCAGGTAAAAGTAATTGTAAAAGATGAAATTGCACCAATTCTTGTTTGTGAAGACAAAGTGACTTTAGAGTTAGGGGTCGATGGAAGAGTAACAATTGCGCCATCTGCTTTATTAGCAACTCGTGCTTTAGACAACTGTGGCGTCGATAGCTTATATGTTGATCAATCAGAATTCTACTGTTCTAATATTGGTACTTATACTGTTAATACGATAGCTGTTGATGAGTCAGGTAATAAATCTACTTGTTCGACAGAAGTAAGAATTATAGACAATATGAGCCCAATTACGGTTTGTAAAAGCATTACCGTATTAGTTGGAGATGGTGGTCAAGTGACGATTTCCCCAAGTGATGTAGATGGTGGAAGTTCAGATAATTGTGGAATTATTAATATGGATGTTCATCCTAAAACTTTTGATTGTTCAGATGTTGGTAGTACGGTAGAAGTAGTGTTGACTACAACAGACGCATCAGGTAATGCGAGTAGTTGTAGAGCATGGGTAACGGTAGCAGAATCTTCTTTACCTGTAGCAAAATGTAAGTCTGAAGTAATTGTTCAATTAAATGGAAGTGGACAGGGAAGTATTGACGTAACAGACGTAGACGATGGCAGTAGTATTGCTTGTAACTCTCCAAGTATTGAATTAGCTGGAAGAACGAGTTTTGATTGTGCAGACATCAAAAATGATTCTATTTATGTGACTTTAATTGTAACAGATGCGAGTGGTAATAAAGCTACTTGTGAAAGTAAAATTATTGTACAAGATAATGTGGCGCCAACTGCAAAATGTGCTGGCGGTACTTTCAATTTGCCTTTAGGCATCAATGGAACTGCCTTTTTACCTGTTAGCTTAATGGATCAAGGAAGTTCAGATGCTTGTGGTATCGAAACAAGAATGGTTCAACCCAATACTTTTACTTGTGATGATTTAGGATTAAACGATGTAGCTTTAATCGTCATTGACAGTAGTGGAAATGCAGATACTTGTTATAGAGTAATTAATGTAGTGAATTCTTCTGCGCCTAATTTAGTATGTAAGGATATTACCATTTATTTAGATGCGGACGGAAAAGTAAGTATTGCACCAGAAGATGTTGTGGATAAAATAGCTAGTGATTGTTTTGGAAATATTGCTTTATCTTTAACAGATTCTAGCTTTACTTGTGCAGATATAGGAGCCAACATAGTTACACTAAGCCTAGCTAGTGGCACTTATACGAATAGCTGTAATGCTACCGTTACGGTATTAGATACCTTAGCACCAATTGTTCGGTGCAATAGTGATATTACCGTAGAAATTGATAACTGGGGCGTAGCAATGGTGACTTTAGCTGATGTTTTAGGCACAGATGCAGTGAGC
>CAZXYA010001036.1:0-1913 GCA_964644655.1 uncultured Saprospiraceae bacterium
ATAAGCCACTTAGCAAAACTTTTTGCTCTAATTTTTGATACATCTCAGAGAAACCTGTAACTTCGGTACAAGCTCTGGAAACTACGGTGCTTTTTTTTGCATCTTACTTTGTTTTTAGTATTGAAGAAATGAATTGTCAATAACAAGGTACGAATTTTTATTTAGCACTTAGCTACCGTAGGTTTTTGTTCAACCCTGCGCCAACGGCAAGTGGGCTTATGCAGCCCACCTGCGTCGGCGCTTGACCGTTCGAGGTAACCCCAAAAAAGAAAAATTACATCTAAATAATTGAATTGGTAAGCGAAAAAAAATTTGTATCTGTTTCAAGTAAATTGGCAAATAATACTCAAAGAATTAGTTCGACTATGTATTAATTGAAAGTATACCTAATCAAATAAATACCGACAACCCGAAATATGAATATTCTGTTAGCGTCAAACGAAAGAAATTTCAAATTAACTGATTTTATTAGAGCTTTATATGGTCCTGATATTCGAGAAGTTACCAAAGAATATATTGACCAAAATAATTTTTACAGGGGAAAATCGACAAAAACGGGAGAAAATCTGTGTGGTATAGGTTTTCTTGATGGATACATTTATTTATATGATGATTTCGCAGGAACAGAGATACTGGAAGAAATAGAGGAAAATGGGAAAATTTCTTCCATTTTAAAATCGATTAGGTTTCCTTCGATTCTGTTTACCTTACGTAACTATGATATTGATAACCCTTTAGGATTTAAACTTTATGAAAGAGGAAAACTATCAAGAATTGTATTGAGAGGGGAAGTAGATCTAATCTTGGATAAAGGGCAAATGAAAGATTTTGAAATAGATGCAATAAAAAAAAATATACCTGAATTTAATCAATCTAGTTTTTCCTTGATGGATGCTTACGAAGAAGCTATCAAAGATCACGATGGTTGGTATGGATATAAATATGTAGGAGTTGTTGATGAAATAGTAGACTTATATCGCTCAAACATATTACAATTAAACAACCTTTATTATCCGAAGATTAAAGAATATAAGCAATTCGCCTATCCAATAAAAGAAGCTAAAAAATCAATTTTTCAAGTACATCGATTTAATTCATTTGAAAAGAATTATTTCGTTGTTCTACTTGAGAAAAAAATAAACCTAGACTCCTTTAGTAGTCTTCTTAAAGAAATTTTTGGACACTCAATTTCTATAACATGTGAACAATATAACAGTAATTTAATGGAACAAGTTAACCGAGGAATTGAAGGAGTTGGATTTATGGCAGAAACTATTGACAATAGAATCATTATTGGGAATAAACAGCTTACTGATCAAATTTTAGATATCGAAACTAAATTTTACCAAAAAATCCATACAATATTTAATAAACCAAAATATATATTGGCTCTTATGGCAAGTCAAAATGAATGTGGTTTTGGGTATATTACTGGACATCTTGATCCTACTCCTAGGCGAATACGAAAATCATCTATGAACAACAAAAATAATTCTTCAAATACTTTTGAGTTTCGACCAAAGTTAGAAATTGAGACAAAAGCAGAAGAAGAATTTAGAAGTAGACACTTTATTGATGATAACTTTTGCAATAATCAATACTGTATTAAGCATATTTTAAGACATTTTGGGCATCAACCTTTAAGATATATTATAAAAAAGCAGGTACAGAGAATTGTCTTTTTTGAATACGATTCATTGACTAGTAATACTCAGAGAGTTAATTCGTCTACGAAATAACTGAGCTACTAAGCAAATAATGTTCAACTTAATTAAGTAGGATTAATCAAATTGACAAATAGAACTATGAAAATAAAAAGAAGGTATACCTCGAACCCTGCATCAGCGGTGCGACAAGACTTCAGTCGCTTTATAATACTGTTAAGCTAACGAATAGCAATAGCTTACAATGAG
>CAZXYA010001037.1:0-1911 GCA_964644655.1 uncultured Saprospiraceae bacterium
GGTTTCGGATTTATGATCCTGGGATTGGGAAGTTTTTGTCGGTGGATCCTTTGACAAGAGAATATCCTTGGTATACGCCTTATCAGTTTGCGGGGAATATGCCTATTTGGGCAATCGACGTTGACGGCTTGGAACCACATACTATTACAGGAGATTCTCCAGATGATAAGATAAAATCATCTGTTGAACAGAGTGGAGTAGCATTGGTAACTGCTTCAAGAACATCTGTAACTAGAGACAATACTAGCACAGCAGGACTAAATGCAGGTGCATATACCAATGTGCAAAATATTAGGTCGCAAAACCCAGATAATTTTTGGAAATTTAATACAGGTAATGCCACTTCTTTTAGCTCTACTAATGAAGTTTATCAAGGAGCTAGAAATAATGAATCTTTTGCTAATCGATTACTTGGTAACGAATTTGGTAAAGATCATGCTATTGGATTTATGGAGCATGATGTTGCTGCTGCCATGGGAGATTTTAATGATAAGTTTGAGTTAGTATTATTAGCAACACCTGGACCATTAGGTTTAATTCAAGGCGGCACAGCAAGAAGCACTATAAAAGGATCAAGTTTAGCTTCAGGAGTTCGTACCTCTGCAGGGAATGTTCGTTATTGGCGTGTACAGGGCGGAAATAATGGTTTAGTAAATATAAATGCTCATGGAAATGTATCTTTTAACTCAGGTACTCTATACTTTAGTCGTGGTGGTGGACTACATGCAAATTATTATGCAGCAAAATTAAAAAAAGCAGGACATAATCCTTCTATTCTTACATGGGAAGTTCCAAAATGGTTTGATGACCTCGTTGTAGAATTTCAGACAGGGCAACGAGGATATAATGGAAAATCAGTATTTGGCAACCAATATAGATTATCTCCACAGTTAGTAGATGGAATGAGAGCTAGAAAATTAGGTATTAATACAGTCTCTCCACCTATGGCATTTCCAAATACCCAGAATTTTTGGATACAAGCTCTAAACGAAAATGCTATTCAAGGAAGTGGAAAAATAATTAAGCCTTAATAAATAAGTGAAAAAATAGTTAAATATTAACAAATGAATGAAATTATTTACGGAAAAGACATTATAGTATTTGTTAAAATACAAGGCAAATCTTATTGGTATATAAGTGATTGGCGATATTGGATAATAGATTATAAAGATTTTGAAGAATCAACTGAAAGTAGATTTGGAATAACTAAGTTAGATGAAAACAATTTTTCATTTTTCCATCAAAAGATGCAGCAATTTTTTAAGTCAACAGAAGATTTAAGTATAATAATTAGCTCGAAATTATCTTTAGAAAATGATTGGTGGAAGGTTTGTCACCTACTTCCTTCCGTGTATATTGATTTCGATACAAAAGTGTATTTTTCCAATTTTTATGAAACAGTATCTTTTGAAGATTATGTTCCATCAGATTGGAAATCTGATTTTATTCCTTTTTATAATTACATACCATTACCTAAAAGATATTGGGTCGTTGGTGGGAATGATTTATTAGTCCCATATACCAGTAAGTTAAAATGGGAGTATTCTGAAAATTTAGTTACTTGTATAGAGACAAATAATAAAATAATTGCAGAAAAAAAGAGACAAGGTTTTTTTACAAAAATATTTAAATACTTAAAGTTCTAACCTGATATTTTAAGTTCCCAGTTGTTGAAGATGGTATTTTAATAGGATATAATGTACAGAAAGGTCAAGGTCCTACACAGATTCAATCAGATTTATCTAATCCAAAAACTCAAGAAAAATATGGTTACACACCCGATATTTTAAGAATGACAGACAAGTCGAAAAACATTGGGTCGATATTTTAAGAATTTTTCTTAAAACCCGATTTCATAAGAATAAAATCAAGATAAATTAAGACAACAAACAGCCGTTTGCCTTAAAAAGG
>CAZXYA010001038.1:0-1910 GCA_964644655.1 uncultured Saprospiraceae bacterium
TGAGGGCAAAAGAAGCCGTCCAAATGATGGAGTTATTTTTTTATCGTTACTTAGTAAGTGGAATCTACATTCCTAAACAATTTCTATGTCAAAAATGATACCGATAGAGATTAATACTCAAAATTTATCGTTTATTAACAAGATTAATAGCTAGGAGTCGTTTGGTAAGAAGTATTTTTATAAGAACACTTTTATTACGGAATAGCAACATATTCGCATATGAATAAAACATATTATAAATTAACAAAAATCCTACTAATCTCTACATTCTTAATAACAGGGGGTTGCCAACAAAATGAAATGGAATATGGAATCGAGGAAGAAGTAATGGTCAATATATTGATGGATATGCATATTTGTGAAGCAGCATCACTGCAAGGAGACATTTCCCAAAGAGATAGTCTTAGAAATTTATATTATAATCAGATATTTAAAGTACATGATGTGCCCAAGGAGAAGTATGAAGAAGATATGGAAATATTAAAAAGAGATGCAAAAAAACTAACGGAATTATATGATAAGGTTATTGATCAATTGAAACAAAGAAAGGAAGAATTGTAGTAAGATTCTAAAAGTAAAGCCTTCCAAATGAAAGACTTTACCACAATAGAGAGAATCATTAAAGGCATTACAAATATATTGTTATTTCCTCCAAAATAGATAAAATAAATTCAATAGTGTGACATGATAATAGTTTGATTTTTCTTTTTTCTATTCAAGAAATATACTCATAATATACTATTACTATATCATCAATATAAAACACTGTAAAACAAGTGTGTATTTAATTGTTAGGAATTTATTTTCAAAATATCTGGATTCATTCCCATTTGCGAAAAACCACCGTCATGGTAGAGGTTTTGCATAGTAACCATCTTAGTCAAATCTGAAAATAAAGAAACGCAGTAATCCGCACAGGATTCTGAGGAAGCATTTCCTAAAGGCGACATTTTATCAGCATATTCAAAAAAGGTGTCAAAACCTTTCACCCCACTTCCAGCCGTAGTAATTGTTGGAGATTGAGAAATAGTGTTAACTCTTACCTTTTTAGAAACACCAAAATGATAGCCAAAACTTCTTGCAAAAGATTCTAGTAATGCTTTAGATTCCGCCATTTCACTATAATCAGGGAAAGTTCGTTGCGCTGCAATATAAGTCAATCCGACAATTGATCCCCAGTCATTGATAGCATCCATTTTATACATGGTCTGCATCATTCTATGAAAAGAAATGGCAGAGATGTCAAAAGTTTTATGCATCCAATCATATTTTACGTCTGTATAGGATCTTTTTTTCCGTACATTTAAAGACATCCCAATTGAGTGTAGCACAAAATCTACCTTACCCCCTAATATCTCCATTGATTTGGTAAATAAATTATCCAAATCTTCTTGATTGGTTGCATCTGCTGGGATAATAGTGGCATTCAACTTTTCTCCTAATTCCTTGATTTTACCAAAACGCAGGGCTACTGGCGCATTAGTTAGCGTAATGGTAGCTCCCTCTTCTACACATCGTTCCGCAATTTTCCAAGCAATTGATTTTTCATCTAAGGCTCCGAAAATAATCCCTTTTTTATTGGCTAATAAATTGTTTGACATTTTTAATTTTTTTTGCATCATTGATGCCTACTCCGAAATGTAAAAATTGAACGCAGAGACGAAGATATGCAGGATTTTTAAATGTATAAAAAATTAATAATTAAATTTCTATACATCTCACTATGTAATCTATCTGTCTATGTGTTTAATAAATTGAGTTTTCGGCGTAGACTCATCATTCCTTAATTGCGCAAATATGGTAAAAAACCATTAAGGTTCTGCCACATACCAAAGAAATTTTTCATTAGAAATACAGACAAGTTTATCCAGCATACAAAAGTAGTTGACACTTTTAAAGCGCAAGTTCAA
>CAZXYA010001039.1:0-1889 GCA_964644655.1 uncultured Saprospiraceae bacterium
AGAAGGAGGATTATAAGGGCGGTTATCTGCTATAGCTCGCATAATTTTTCTTAAAATCTTACCAGAACGAGTCTTTGGTAATCGGTCTACACTAACCGCTCTTTTGAAAGATGCTACAGGGCCGATAGTTTCTCGAACTTTTAGAATTAATTCTTTTTCTATTTCTGCTTCTGAAGCATCTACTCCTGCTTTTAAAATAAAAAAACCAACAGGTATTTGCCCTTTCAAATCATCAGCAACACCGACTACTGCACATTCTGCTACTGCTGGATGTCCTGCTACGACTTCCTCCATTTCTGCAGTAGACAATCGATGTCCTGCTACATTGATGATATCATCAATTCGACCAGTAATATAGACGTAGCCATCTTCATCTTTATAACCACCATCTCCTGAAAAGTAATAGCCTGGGAATAGTTTTAAATAAGAAGATTTAAATCGAGCTGTATCTTGCCAAAGATTAGGTAAACAGCCTGGAGGCAATGGATATTTTATGCCAACTGCTCCTTCTGTATTGGGGGGAAGTGATTTACCTTCTGCATCTAAAATTTGAATATCAAAACCACTAACAGCTTGTCCTGCTGAACCAGGTTTGATTGCTGTGAATTCGATTCCAGTCATATTTGCAAGCATCGGATAACCTGATTCTGTTTGCCACCAATGGTCAATAACTGGTACATTCAGCATCTTTTTACACCATTCCAAAGTAGCAATATCAGTTCGCTCTCCTGCCAGAAAAAGATATTTTAGACAGGAAGTATCGTACAAAGATTTTAACTGCCCATTTGGATCTTCTTTTTTAATCGCCCGAAAAGCAGTTGGTGCAGTAAAAAACACTTTTACATTATATTCATGGATCACTCGCCAAAAAGTGCTAGCATCTGGAGTTTTGATAGGTTTCCCTTCAAATAGTATAGTTGTGCAGCCATAAATTAAGGGAGCATACACTATATAGGAATGCCCAACAACCCAACCCACATCTGAGGCTGCCCAATAAACATCACCAGGTTCTACTCCATAAATATTTTTCATGCTGTAGTGCATAGCAACTGCATGACCACCGTTATCTCGTACAATACCTTTAGGTTGACCAGTAGTACCAGAAGTATAGAGAATATATAGAGGATCTGTTGCATCAACAGGAACATAACTAACAGGGGAGGTATAAGAACACAATGTTTCCCAATCATAATCTCTACCTTCTTGTAAATCTGCTTTGATAAAATCTCTTTGATAGACGACACAAGCTTCTGGTTGGTGGGTCGCTTCTTTCATTGCGGCATCAATAATAGGCTTATAGGGTACGATGCGAGATATTTCCATACCGCCACTAGCCGCTAAAATCACTTTGGGTTTGGCATCATCTATCCGAATCGCTAATTCATGTGCCGCAAAACCCCCAAATACTACTGAATGAACGGCTCCTAATCTCGCACAGGCTAACATTGCAAATACAACCTGTGGAATCATGGGCATGTAAATAATAACTCTATCGCCTTTTTCTACTCCCAAGTTTTTTAAGACTCCTGCGAACTGTGCTGTTTTATCTAACAATTCTTGATACGTATAGCTTTGTCGGATATTGGTAACAGGCGAATCATATATCAGCGCGGTTTGTTCTGCTCTTCCATTATTTACATGATAATCCAAAGCTAGATAACAAGTATTTAATTTGCCACCTTTATACCAATGGTATAAATCATCCTCATCTTTAGATAAGATATTTTCTGGAAATTCAAACCAATCAATTGCCTTTGCCTGTTCTTTCCAATAAGCAATTGGAAACCCCATGCTCTTTTGATAATCTTCTTTATAGCTCATCATTTTAGGTATTAAACGTGAGTTTTGGGTATAAATGTTTGATATTGAATTAGTTAAATTCGAGTATA
>CAZXYA010001040.1:0-1884 GCA_964644655.1 uncultured Saprospiraceae bacterium
TTATCCTGCAAATAGAAACTAATATTTTTACAACAATATAATCACTAGAACAAACACTCATTTATTATTCCAAAAACGTTTACTAATCTAATTCGAAAAAAAGAATTATAAAAACTTAGCAATAAAAGCAGGCAAGGCTTCCTTATCAAGAGATTGTCCAAAAACCCCCAATCGAATAACTGCTATCACATAAATAACTTGGCTAAGTTGGTACAAATTTTGGGCATCTTCGGGCTTCCGGATATTAGGTTTGTAATGTTCTTTTAACGCTTGAGTAATTTGCTGGATGCCATCCGTAGTTTTAAAATTAAGCCTACGATTAGCTGTAATTTCATCAAGCATTAGCGTTTTTATTCTTTCAGCAAAGGATAAATAATTTTGAGAAAGGAAATAGTCTATTAAACTTTCTAAATCCCAACCACCACCTTTAGGGTACTTAAAATGATCGTCCACAAACTTGTCTAATTTGTCAATAATCGCTTGGTCTAATTGCCATACAATTGAGAGAGCATCTAATTTGAGGCTATCGAGGCAGGAAATATTGGTTGATTGAGTTGATTTGTTCATAAATAATTGTTTTGTTTAAAGTTCTTGGTTATTATTGTTTAATACCCCTCTCTTATAGGTGTAGAAAAAGGTTTGTATCAACCTTTTTCTGTTCAATTTTGATTCTATTTTTATGTATTCTTGCATATTGAAGTAATTAATCTTCAAAACCTTATCCGCATAAATAAATTAATCCCCTCCCCCTCCATATCAATAGTAATCCGCCCAACATCCGCCACTCCTGCCATTTGCGCCAAAGCAATCAACTCCTTCTCCGTTCGATGATGTAGATGCCAAGTTGAAATTTCCATCACACTTCTAGTAGGGTTTCGAGGATGAAAATTACCGATGATGAGTTCTCCACCAGCTTTGACATTTTTTAGAAATCGAGCTAAGATTTTTACAAATATTTTATCTTCGAAATAGTCAAATAAACCTGCCGACCAAACCAAATCATATTGTTGGTCGGTAGCATATCGAAAGACATTTTTGTGAATGAAATTAATATTAGGGGTATAATTGGTCAATTTTTGGGCATAAGCAATGGCATTTTCATCCAATTCTACACAATCAAAAGTGACGGGCGCAGTAGGATGAGTTTCAAAAAACTCTTTTAAATCTCGGCATGGACCACTTGCTAAGTTTAAAACAGTTAATGACGGATTAGCATTAAGTTTGTGGGACAATATATTTTTGAAATAGGTCTTTCTATTTCTTACCGCTTGAGGCGCTTTGAGGTGATTATGAAAATACGCATCCCATTTTTCTAAATAGTTAATAGATGAAACTCGTTTTTGATAAATCCTATCAATTACTTCAAAATCTCCTTTATAGCCATGAGGGGCTAAAAATGTCAACCCCAAAAGAGTGTCCACACTTTTATAAACTAAGCCAAGGGCATTTCTTATATCTTTCATCGCTTGTTCATTGTCTTTAAAATTATCCCAAACCCTATCATGCCAATCATCTAAGGCTTGATAGTCGGCAGGGGTTGGTCCATTTTTTTCTATTAAATTTTGGATGTAGTTTATCTCTGTTTGAAGGGATGTTTTTAGTATGGCATTAGTCATATTTATTTATTTTGAATTTCATCAATTATTTATTCTACTTCAATGTGAAGAAAAAGGAAAATACCAGCTTCCTCAATGCCTATTTTTACATTTTTAGGCTTTACTCCTGCTTCCATAGCAAGTCGAATTAAATCTTTAGAGGTTCTAATATAAAGTGGCCATTCCATTAGAATTTCCATATAGTCCTTTAAAGAATGAGCAGGACAAACATTCCCAAGCACTATCTTAGATGTTGGTTTTGCCCACGAAAGGAATTTTTTAAGGATGC
>CAZXYA010001041.1:0-1078 GCA_964644655.1 uncultured Saprospiraceae bacterium
AACTTCCAACATAATCTGTATAGTCATCACACTTCCGCCTCCAGCTAATGGCCCTGCAATTGTAGTAGTAGGTGCTGTAGCGGTACCTCCTGTCCATGAAGGATTATCAGTTGTATTGAACAACATGCCCGTAGGTAGATAATCCGTTATTTGCATATCTGTCGCTGCAATAGTTCCTTGGTTGTAAATCATAATATTGAAGACTACATCGTCTCCTTGACTAATTGCACCATCTCCATCGTTGTCGGTAAAACCACCGTAAGTCTTAGATAAGGCGAGATCAAATGATTGCATTACCATGATCTCTTCTGGATCATAGTCATCACTATCACCTGGATTATCTGTTGTACCAGGCATTAATGGATTTTCATCATCGAAGTCATCATTACTACTCAATTCACTTGGCGTACCACTATCATCATTTGGAACACTATCCTCATCGAGTGGTGGTGTATTAATCGGGTCTTGATCATTGTCTGCACTCGCTATTTCTGCATCATTGACGATACTCGTCCCAGTAAAATTATTATCCACCGTAAACGTTATTGCTACAACTTCATTATCTCCAGCCGCTATGTAAGGTATCTCATTACTTAATGTCGCAACGCCAGAGCTTACTTGCCAGTTAGTATCTGTCAAGATTAAGCCACTTGGGATATAATCATTCACTTGAATATCATAGGCATCTAATGTACCCTGATTGTACACCGTGATATCAAAGGTCACCAAGCTACCCGGCACAATTGGGGTAGTCGTACTACTGTTAAACGTCTTGGTTAAAGCCAAATCAAATTCTTGTGCAACCTGAATCTCTGCTGGATCATGATCATCTTCATCGCCTTGTTCATTGTCTACTGCATTATCTGGTCCTTGCACATCATCATTTACACCATCTGAATCACTATCAATGTCGTCTTCACTCGGACCACCATCTTGACTTGCAGCATGACTGATCTCTGCGACATTAACAATCACTGCACCCATAAATAATGGATCTATCGTAAATGTAATGTCTACTTGTTCACTGCCTTCCAATACAGTGACATCTGGTATTGATACTATCAAATTGGCAATGCCG
>CAZXYA010001041.1:1088-1881 GCA_964644655.1 uncultured Saprospiraceae bacterium
CGTCTAGATCGTTATCTTCCCAGTCCGTATCATTTAATATTAAGCCTGTAGGTATATAATCACTCAACTGTACATCGTAAGCATCAAGCGTTCCTTGGTTATATACAGTTATCGTAAAGGTTACATCGTCTCCTGCGCTAAGTACACCATCTCCGTTAGTATCACTATAGCTGTCATACACTTTAGTTAAGGCCATATCAAACAACTGTCCGATAGGAACTTCTACTAAATCGTAATCATCTATATCACTCGGATTATCAATTAAACCAGCCGTACCAATTCCATCGTCATCAACATCATTATCTGTAGGTTGCTCTGTTATGTCATCGCTAGATCCATCTATATTCAATAGATCATCGTCTTCATCTTTTAAGCCCAGAGCATTGATTGCTCCTGTAATCTCTGCATTATTCACTACACTATCACCCATAAATGCTGGATCAACTTCCAACATAATTTGAATAGTCATAACTGTTCCACCACCTGCTAATGGTCCTACGATCGTAGTAGTCGGTGCTGTTGCCGTTCCTCCTGTCCATGTAGGGTTATCCGTAGCATTGAATATCATGCCAGTAGGTACATAATCTGTAACTTCTATATCTGTCGCTTCTATATGACCTTGATTGTATATGTTAATATTAAACACGATATCATCACCTGGACTTATAGCACCATCTCCATCATTATCTATAAAATTACCGTAAGTCTTGCTTAACGCTAGATCAAATGTGTAACTGATCTCTATGTCCTCCGGATCATGATCATCTTCATCAAATATACCATCTCCGTCACT
>CAZXYA010001042.1:0-1878 GCA_964644655.1 uncultured Saprospiraceae bacterium
GATGCCGTTGGAGGCTTGGTTAATATGATTACTAGAAAAGCGGAATCTGGATATGACAAAGAATTCAAAATGGGAGGAAGTTTGTATGGTGGTTTCCAGTCGGTAAATAATCACCTAAGAGGGCGCGCAGAATTAGAAGGACGAGGAAATGGGATTGATTTTTTAGTAGGTGTTGGCGGTAGAAATGCAGATAATATTACAGATGGAAATGGCGAAGAAATTTTAAATAGCCAATTCGAATCGACCAATTTGGATTTTAATATAGGGTATTCCTTTGCAGAAAATCAGCGGTTGGAAATAAGTGGTAAATATTTCAAGAATGATAATGTTGGTTTTCCTGGTGGTTTAGGGGCACCTGGACCTCCGAGGATTATTAGAAGATTTGCACCAGATGAGCAAAGGGCCTTAAATATTGCTTATGATATCAAAGATGTATCTGATAAAATTGCGTCTATTGGTGCGCGCTTTTTTTATAAAAGGCAAGACTTACATATTGACCAATTTACCAATGTCTTTTTCCCTATGACGATGAATGTCAATAGAGAAATCCACCCTATGTTGGATGTAGACGTACCTAATTATGGAGGAAAGTTCTTTATGTCTTTTAATCAAAAAAAGAAGGCTAAATTAACGGTAGGTTTAGATTACATTAATGAACATAGAATTGGAACGCATCGAGATTTGACCATTAGAATTATGAATCCAATGGGCGTGCAAGTCAATGAAATCAATCGCCCATTTACTCAAATTCAACCAGATAGTGAGTATAAAGGATTGGGATTGTTTGCAATTGAAGAATTGCACTTTGGAGATAAATTAGATGCCTTAATTGCCCTGCGCTATGATAACGTAAAGACAAGTATTGAGGATGGCCCTTTTGATATTCCTGCAATTGCAGAAATTTATAATAATGATAATCGAGAAGATACCGATAATGCGGTATCTGGAAATTTAGGAATAAAGTTTAAGGCAACAGAAACATTCAGCCTAACTGCTAATTTGGCAAATTCTTTTAGAGGAACGGATTTATTTTCAAAATATCATTTTACGGCAGTTGGCGCAGGTTTCTTGGTACCCAACCCTAATTTAAACCCAGAAAGAGGGGTGTTTTATGAATTAGGCGCAAAGTTTAATAATAAAAAAGTAATAGCAGGGTTGAATTTTTATCAAAATAAGTTGACCGATTTATTTGTTCGACAAAGTTTGACCTTCAATGATGCTCCTTCTATTCAATTTCAGAATATTGGAGAAGCGACTATTACCGGTTTAGAGTGGAGTATCAAAGCCCAAATCGGTACTTTATCCCATGTCTTTTTTAATGGTTCTTATGTCAAAGGAGAAAATGATATTACAGGTAATCCACTTTCTGAAATTCCAGCTTTACAAAATATAGCAGGGATTCATTTTAGAGACCGAGACAATAAATTTTTCGTTCAGGCAGATGCGATAATAGTAGGCGAACAAACGGATATTGCCCCTAATGAACAAGAAACGCCAAGTTATACGATTATCAACGTCAATGCGGGACTAAATTTACATGAATTAATCAATAATTTCCCTTATACTAAGGTGATGATTGGCGCAACAAATTTGACAGACAAAGCTTATAGAAGCCATGTTTCTCGTGGGGCACCAGGTAATCAGAATGTATTTTTAGAACCCGGTCGGAGTATTAATATTGGTTTTGTGACTCGATTTGGGGCAGCGGTACATTAAAAAGAGAAGTCGGAACGAAAATTTCATTTTCTGTCAGAGGTCAGACTTTTAGAGTGGCAAACATCACGAGTCTGACTTCTGACAATCCATAAAATGGATGGTCTGACTTCTGACCCATTTATCGATCTAAAGTATATCCTTGCATGCAAACATGGCATATCC
>CAZXYA010001043.1:0-1860 GCA_964644655.1 uncultured Saprospiraceae bacterium
GTTGAAATTAAACTTAATTTAACACAAGCAAATGGGAGAGCTATAGATATAACAGCTAATATTTTACACGAAATTATACATGCAGAATTACATAGAATTTATGCTTCTAATAATGCACCACCTTATAATTATCCTGCTGATAGATTTAATTGGCTAAAACGGATGTATGAAATTTATCATAATATTAACCCAAGAACATCTGTTAGCAATGCTCAGCACTTTTTTATGGCTCAATATTTCATAAATCCACTAACTAATGGTATAAGAGAATATGATCAATTTTCTCAGAATTCTAATTCATATAAATTTTTAGCTTGGGATGGTCTTCAAACTCACGGTCTTGAATTGAATAACATTACACAATCAGAATTAGATGATTTAGAAAATTTAACCATATTAAATGTTTATAATGATAATTATGAAAGCGAATGTAATAATTAAGGTTTTAGTATTTTTTTCTAGCATAGTGCTTCTCAATTCTTGTAAAATAAAGAATGAAAATAATTTTTATCAGCAAGCTTTTCCAAATATTTTAGATTCTTATTTTTCATATAAGTTGAAATATGTAGCTCCGAAGTATGATAGTATTAATGACAAACTTGTAGAAATGCCTTTTGCAAATGCTGACACAATGCCAAAATTGAGAGTCTATGTCCAAAAAACATCTTTTTCTCTAGAAAATATAGATAAGAATTATGTTAAACGAATACCAAAAGAATTTCATGTACCACTAAAAAATTTAGAGATTCATAAAAGTTTTTTCCCAAAGGACATTAATGAATTTAAATCAGATAAATATAATATCATTTTCTTTTCTGATTATAGAAAAATTGTAAATATAGAGGATTTTAAAAAGTATAGTTTTAGTAATGCAGGTATGTTACAGTTTAGCGATATTATATTTAATAAAGAAAAAAATAAAGTACTTGTTTTTATTAGATGGTATAGATCAAAACTAAATGGAAATGAATCAGTAGTAATTTTTCACTTGGAAAACGGGAAATGGATTGATAAAGGAGGTTTTGAATTATCTATTTCTTAAAAAGAATTCTAAAACAATAAGTGTCAAAGTCAAATATTAAGCTACCAAATCAAAATGTATCAAATATTGATTAAGAATCCTTATTTTATAACATATAGCATTCTTTTATTCTTCAGTTGTAATGAAAAAAAACCAAAGGATATACAAAATGAAGTCTTTAATGATATATTCAGTGAATTAATTGAGAACTCTACTCAGGACTTTAGAAAAATGGTTACACCAACACCTGAACTAATAAAGTTGTGGAGAGAAGGAAAAGATATTTATAAAAAAGAAATTAAAGATAAAAGAAAAATGCTAATTGTGATCAACGATTCAATAAAAGCACCTGCAATTTCGGAGAATAAAAAACTAAATAGTTTAGACCCTCTATATCAATTCAATTTTCATGAATTTGATTATAGTAACGAAAATATTCATTTAGTTTCAAATAAAACATTTCTTGAAAATCAAGATAAATTAAAAAATGATTTCCACTTTGGAGGCTTTTTAGATATCTCACAAATTAATTTTCAATCTGACTTAAAAAGTGGTTATTTTACCATAAACTATAGATGTGGCAAGCTATGTGGTCAAAATAATAGAATACAAGTAGTATTGAATAGTGATAAAAAATGGGTTATAGAAAAAATTGAGACTATTAGTGTTGTATTTAATAAAAAACCTACGATCAAGTTTGACTTAATAAGTTTTTCTAGAGCATATAAACATTGTTGATTTATAAATGAGCTCTATTAAAAATGGGAACAATAATGCGAAAGGCAATACATGTAATTAAATTATTAATGATTCTTTTTATAATATCATGTGATACACAG
>CAZXYA010001044.1:0-1860 GCA_964644655.1 uncultured Saprospiraceae bacterium
CCTACATTTGTATCATCCCGAAGGGTCGGGACAGGTTTAGTACTGGAAATAAGCTCTAAGGTGCAGCGCACCGACCACATTTTACTCTTTTTTACAAAGGTGGCCGGTACGCTGTACCTTAAAAAAGTAGCTAAAAACTAGATACAAATGTGGTCAGTGCGCTGCACCTCAATCTATCATTTTCAAATTACTATCTTTTTGCGGTTAATAGTTTGAGTGTTAAAAACCGAATCAAATTTAAACAAAATATTAAAATACATTATAAAAAAGCCTCCAAGTTGATTATTTTACTTGGAGGCTTTGTAGGTATTAGCTTATTAAACAAACCCAAAAATTAATCGTAGCATATTTATCTTAAATGCTCTACGACAAACCGCTGACTAAATTTGGCCAATCCATCAAATTTAATAGTCATCACATAAACTCCATTGTCAAAGCCATTTAAATCAACAGTAAGCGTAGTCTGATTTAACTGTTCAAAAGGCATATTCAAAATTCTTCGCCCAAAAATATTATATATTTGTAGCGTCCCTTTCGGAATATAAGCATCAGGTAACTCGATATTAATATTAATTTTATCCAGAGCTGGATTAGGATAAAGTATTAGATTATCATCATAATTCAATGCTCCGTTTCGATTGTCACTACTGCCATTTTCAATTATCACTTTTTCTTCTTGGCCAAAATAAGAATTAGGTATCACCTTAGTTAAATCAAAAACTTCTCTATCTGATTCTAATAAACCTGAATTAACCTCTAAACCTTTAACAGGAACTGGATTGATTCCTTCATCTATGGCAATTTGCTCAAAAGAAATGGACTGTGTAGCTTCAGAAGTGTTACCTGAGCAGTCTGTAGCGGCCCATGTTCGCTCTATTTCGTATCCAGGACAACAGTCTTGATCGAAAGCAAAATCACCTGCTACCATCAAATCATCATAACGTTCTCCGTTTACCACAAGGCTACCTTCAGCTATGAACCAACCCCCATTACCAAAATTTGAGTTAACGTTACTAGCTCCTACACCTACTTGGTAAGCGAAAAACTTATTAACTGGTGCATGAACTAAATTAAACTGTGAGCCAACTAAATTTCCAAAACCTGTCATAGTAGCTGCACCAGCGGTAATCAAGTAATAAGTCCAATCTTCATAGTTTCCAGTTTCACATTCATCTTTGAATGATGTAGGGAAATCTTGTGTAGACCACTCTTCCCAACTCATTCCTTGTTCAAACCTTACATCTAAGATGAATCCGCCATCGGGATTTGTGTTATCAGAAACAGTACCTGTAAGGTGGGCAGTACCATCTGGGAACTCTGTGAAGTTAGCTTCTACTGTTGAATAATATTGAGTTTCAGGCAGGTCAAACATAACCATAGACCAGTTCTCTGTATCATGGCATGGATCAGCTGGCTGACTCAATATACATTCTACAGGCACCTCAATTGTATCTTGCAGGAAGGTTACGGTAACATCATCGCCACAGTTATCGATAGCCGTCACTTCTGGTGCTTCAGGAACTTCTGCATCGCATTCTAATACCAAATCTGCTGGTACTCCGACCAATTCTGGAGGAATAGTATCAATAATGGTAGTAGTATAGCTGATGGTATCGGCATTTCCGCAGTCATCTACGGCAATACAGGTAATAATGACTACACCGTTTCCGCACTCATCTAAATCTTCAATTGTCGCACAGGTTACTTCTGGTTCTTGACAGTTATCCATAGCTGTTGGCATGGCTAATTCTGCTAATTCATCAATACATTGAATCGTCAAATCTTCTGGTGCTTCCAAGAATGTTGGCGCTTGGGTATCTTCCACAGTAATGGATTGATTAAGGACATCGGAATTCCCAC
>CAZXYA010001045.1:0-1852 GCA_964644655.1 uncultured Saprospiraceae bacterium
TTTCAATCACTTGTTCCCTTAACGTATCAATTTCAAGTGTATCAAATTCTACTGCTGGAATATATAAATCTTTGTCTTTACGATCCGTCCAGATATCACTATCCTACAACCTTCAAAGCTCTCTTTTGCAAATGATCATTCAGAAATTTTTAGAAAAGAAAATCGATTGGAATAATATGAATTCTTTTTTTGTCCACAAATCATTTAGCATATTTGTGAGAAATAAGAATTTATCTGGCAAAACGACAAAATGGATGACCTATTTGAGAAACTAATATATAATTACGCTAATCTAAAATATAGTCTATTAAAGGCACAGACTTTTGATGAAGATCATTACGGCTTCCCTGAGCTTTATTATAAAATTATGGAAAGTGATGAGCAAAGAGTAGAGGCTTTTAATAAGGCATTTGAACTTAATAATAGTTTTAGGGATGCTACGGTTTGTGAAATAGGTGTAGGTACTCTTCCTCTTACCAAACTCTATATGCCATATGTAAAGAAAGCTTATCTTATCGAAAACAACCCAGATTTGATTCCTTTTATTAAGTCGGAAATAAAAAAATTTCCTTGGGCGGATAAAGTGGAAGTGATTTATGCCGATGCGTTAACAGTTAATTTGCCGGAAAAGGTTGATTATGTTGTTGGAGAGCTTATGAGCATTTATTGTGCGAATGAATTTCAGGTACAGATATTTCAACATATGCGAGAGTATTTGAAACCGAGAGGCAAATTATTTCCTAATCGCATAGTAAATTTCGCACGTTTATGCACAGCAGAGATAGAAGATAATATTCATCATTATCCTGTAAATTTTACACGTCATCAACCCATGTTTTTGACACAACAATTTCTGGTGAACGAGATTGAATTATTAAAAGAACAAAAACAAGGGGTTAGGCTTAGTTTTTCTGTACCTGTTTTATTTTCTGGAACTGTCAATGCACTTTATCTAGAATCTTATGTAGAAGTAACGGAAGGGTCTAATTTTACGGGCACCGATAGTCTGATGCCTCCTACCGTATTAAAGACAACAAATACTCAAGAGGTAAAAGCAGGAGATTTGGTACATATTGACTTTAGCTTCGACTATGGATCTTCATTGGACAATATAAGTTGTGTATTGTCTTAATCGAGAATATCTATATCAAAGCCTATAATATCTCTGATACCACGAGAAGATATATCTATAGGTTCTATAGGTGTTACATAATGCCATAGATCGTTGCCAAAAGTAAACTCTTCTCCTGTATCCGCCTGAAAAATAAATTCACCAGGAGCTAAAACCTTTTTATAGATTAATTGATTTGTACCAGACTTTGTTTGTTCATAAATCTGACTTTCTGCTCCTATAATATTTTGACGATTAATAACCAGGGCAGACATTATATATTGCGCACCATCTTCGTGTACTCCTTCAGGAGCATTTTCTCCTTTGATTTTTTCTTGCGAAAGTGTTCGCATAAAATGACTTGTGATTTGAAGTTTTCGGACTTCCGGATGAATATTTTGAACAAGTTTAGCAATCTGTTTCAATAATGTATAAAAAAATTCATTTTCTACAGACTCCTTGCTCGCTTGGGAAAACGTACGTTTCCAACTACGAAAATCCCCTACATTTTGTTCAAACCCCTGCTGCGGCGTCCGTTCAATGAAGTGAGTGTCATCCCATATTTCAATTAAAAATGAAGAAATACTACGTTGTCTTGTAATAGTAGATAAACGCTTAAATTCTTTTTGTTGTTCAGTATTAAGATTTTTGATCCAGGGTTGTATGACGTCAACATCTTTTATACCTTCAAAATAAGGTTTGTGTAATTCTTCAATGACTTCGTTATCATCAGGAAATATG
>CAZXYA010001046.1:0-1842 GCA_964644655.1 uncultured Saprospiraceae bacterium
TAAAATTTTGCGATAATTATTTGATTATCAATTTTTTATATCCAAAACTCACGTTTTTCTAATTCACTTAAGGCTAAGCTCATGGTATCTGCCTTAGTTCCAGCTTTAACACAAATAGATTTAGCACTATTTTGATACAACCAAAAATCATAACCATTAGGCGTTTTTAACACGAAGTCAGAATCTTGTTCTTCATGAGAAGGCAGTTTTTCTACAAATTCCTTATACTTTTCTGCAAATTCCAATTTATTAATAGTCCGATTCTTTTTACCCGCAACTTGACAGATTTTTTTAAAAATTCCATCTTCTACCCTATAGCTTAAAACATTTTCATCATTTTTCGGTGGTACAGGTTTAATTCCTTCAATAAAATCCTCATAACTCATACTCTGGTGAAAGGTCGTAAAAACAATTCGTCCTAGTTCTTTGAGTCGGTCAAATTCCTCTTTTACAATTTCTCGATTTTGATTTAAGTTAAAATTTGGATTAATTATTCTTATAGCCTCGGCAATGGTTTGATGAGTTTTACCTGTTCCTGGAGGGCCAAAGAATATTTGATTAAGAGGAATGGTTTTATTTTTATTAAATTCTTTATCATTGTATTCTTCTATTGACATGATACTATTTTTGGTAAGCTCATTAATTTCCATAAAGAAAGGAACTAAATTACCTTGTGATTGATAACCTCCTTGAATTGGGACTAGATTTGTTTTAATAATCTCTGGATTTAATCGTTGGAGAGATTTACATAAGAAGACAATTTTTGCCTTTTTAGTTCCATCCTTAATATTTGACATAGAAGGTTTAAAAAGTCTTATTTTATCTGGTCCATATTCTTTACTCCATCTTTCTAATTCACTATCGTCCATTGCAATGTCAATTATTTGAGCTTTATACTTTGCGGTATTCTTCGAGAGATAATACAAATCAAAATAACCAATTCGTTTGATAGTATTCTTGAGGTAGGTTATAGTTTTAGCTTGTCCATTTGGTTGTCGATGATTCCATACTATGGAATATTTATAACTTAGACTTTCTTTAATATGCTGTTCTTTCCAGTCTGTTCCGTCAGTTGCTAGTAAACCTATATTTCGATTGTTAAAATCTCTAGCAATTTCCAAAATTTCATCCTCTATTGGCATCAACACTTCTTCATAATAAGAGATTAATTGTTGATTTAGTTGATTATAATCATCATATTTTAATAACTCTTCACTTGTAATTCTTTTGATAATTTTCGTTCTTAAATCTAAAAGATTTTTTCTTTTTTTTGATTTACTATCCCAGTTCCATGAGTCTAGCATTATATTCAGCTCCCCATCAAATGAGAAAGTGAGTGCAATTTTTAAGTTAAGCCAAATTTGATTAGGAAAAATTCGATACCATAAAGATTTCTTTACCCGACTTGTACCGCTAGGGTTAAAAATGCTAGGAGCTTTGGAAATATGTGAAACAGCCAACTCCCTTCCTAATGTGTTAGATAAATAATCGAGTTTTTGACGTAATAATTTACAAATTCCTTTATCTTCTTCGGAAATACTACTCTTAGGTTCTCCTTTAATTTTAATAAAAGTATCAATCTCTACTTGTGTTATATATTCCATTTTTATTTGTTAAAACACAAAAATAACAAAACTAATTTTATTTAATATGAATAATTGATATTATCCTTTTTGAATAGGTTAAATTCTGCAAAAAAGCTAGTAATAAATTAATCTAGGGAGAACGAAAAAATAACCTACGCAAAAAAGAACACGGCCTAGAGCTAGTCAATTAATGAAACCATTTGAGTGTGTGACAAATTAGGGTTAACTCTAATACTAGGCAGCGACTGTATTTTTT
>CAZXYA010001047.1:0-1836 GCA_964644655.1 uncultured Saprospiraceae bacterium
AAGGGGACTCTTTTAAAGAATAGGGAATTGCTTCCCGATAAAGAAGAAAGGTAGGTTTACTGACCCCATCTACGACCAATCATTAAATTAAGGTTTGTTTCAAACTGGGTGTTTGTTACAGAATCTATACTTTCAAAATAAAATTTTACTGGTAAGGTAAGTGCTCCATATTGCCATGCACTATAACGAGTCTTAAGAACAGTTCTCTCTGGAATATTTATAATATAATATTCTCATATACCACCAACACCCGCCACTGATCATTCTCCAAATACTACCCTAAAAAACCAGCATTAACTCTGTAGAATCTCTTCTCTAACAAATGGCAATAATGCCTCCTTAAACCCATCGGGTTATAAGACTTTTGCTTTTGCAAATAAATAAGACCTAATAACAAATAAAGGGGACTGTTCAATAAACTGTGTCAAAATCAAAACAGGCATTTTTAAATAATTGACTTGAACTTGACACTTGAATTTGAACTTTCTCAACTAAAGCCTCCTTGACAGATAATCAAGGAGACTTTACTCTTAGGCAAGATAAAACCAGGTAAGTGGAACAAATCATTCAAAGCGGATTCCCAATACTGCTCTTTATTTTCTAAATTTAGAAAAGCTAAATGATTAAAATCAATTACCCTATTACTACTTGAAAAAGTAGTCTTCCGTAGGCAAATTGATTGCATTCCAATTTCTGTAGATGGATAAAAATCACTTACCAACGAATCTCCAATAAACAGACAATTTTCAGCTTGAACTTGGAATCTCTCCATAGCCAACTGAAAAATATTTTTATCTGGCTTCTTTAACCCAACTTCAAATGACAATAGCACTTCATCAAAATCTTCTAATATCCCAGTATTCACTATCCCTTGATAAAAAATCTTGGAGATATTTGAAATGACTGCTAATTGATAACCTTTTCTTTTATAAAACTTGATTAACGACTTTGCGCCTTTTACCATTTCAATAGAAGCAGTATGGCTTTCAATGAGGTCATATAATTTTTGATACTGCTCAGGGTTCTCAATATCTATTCCTAAGTTTTTACCAAATTGTTGAATAACAACAGATATATTTTCATAATCTGTTACGAGGTCTTGCTTTAAAAAGTCAAGAACATTCCGTTGATTTAAACCAAAATTGTCTTTTAACGCTCGAATGAATTGGCGATTATCAAATTTTAAGATGGTGCCAAATAAATCAAATAAGATTACTTTTATATATTTTTCTGACATGAGTTATTATCTTATCCTATACTTGTTTGAACAGAATCTATAGTCTTTGGGTAAAAGTATTAATGTCTACTCCAAGTCCTAATCCTAAATACGGCTTGCCATTATAATTCCATTGTTTAGTATTTTTTGTTACTCCAAAATCCCATCCTATGAATAAGTCTATTTGAAATTTTCTCAGATTGAGGCCTATCCCTGGGGTAATAAAAATTGCAAGTCCATCTTCTGATTTTATATTAGGTTCTTCTGCAAGACTAGTGCTATTTGAATCAAGAGTTACTTTTGAAAATCCAAATCCAATACCTGTTGAAATGCCTCGAACAGTTCTACTAGCCTTAATTCTTCTGTTCAAGAATTTTTCTCTATTATAGTTGTATGTTACAGAAGCACCGATTTTCAAATCGGTAGTTATTTTGCTGCCTAATGTATCCTTAGCGTCAGTAATTCTAGGTCTAAATACAAATGGTATTGTAATTGCTCTCCATTGAATAAAATGTCTAGAAAGGGTTACAGATTGATTTGCAGGTATTTTTATATAACATTGATTATTGTCGAATGTAATTAAGTCGTGCTAGGTGACCTGCGCAATTAAGTCATACTAG
>CAZXYA010001048.1:0-1592 GCA_964644655.1 uncultured Saprospiraceae bacterium
CCTTGTTCATGTCAATAATTTTGGATACGTTAGTTCACGGAAAAAATGTTCATACCGATAAAGACTACATAGACTTTATCTGAAATAGACTTAATTAACTGATTTTAAGTAGCTTATCGAAGTATTTAAGAATCGATGTGGGATTGATTCCGCTGTGGGTCAGCAAAAATACAAATGATAATTACATCAAAACCAACGCTTTAAGTTGGGATAATTTTTTGAAAAAATAAAAAACAACGAACGAGCATAATTTATTTTATGCCAATTTACATTCTTTGTTTTTCCTTTTTTAAATTGGGAATTAAATGATTTTTTAATCTGCTAGGATTTTCTTTTTAATTTTTTAGTCTGCGATAGGAATTCTTTAAATATGGGACTTCAAAGGTAAGGCCTTTCAATATATAAGTCAAATGCCATGTGATATAAATATTTTTAACAAATATGAATAACAAAACATTTGTCAAATTTTGACTTTTTGACTTTTATACTACTTAAATCGTTCCGGTTTTTGGTTTTACCAAAATTTATAATTTGTAAATAAAAGATACTCAATATAAATTATGGAAAAATTTAATGGCAAAAGTAGGCAAATTATCTGTTTAATGCCGAAATAAAAAATGTTAAAGTTTAACTATATGACAAAAAATTGACATTTTATGCGGATAAAAATAATTTTAAAAAAAAATATACGAGGCAGAAAATAAATTTATTTTTTTGATATTTTATAAAAAATGGTATTAATTTTTGGTTTTTTAAATCACCATGATTTTTAAAATCATGGTGATTTGATAGGTCAAATTTGTTTTGCTTCTCCGAATCTTAGTCCATTTTATAGCACCTAACCATTCGATTTTTCTCATTTAGAAAAACTCTTTGGTCTATTTCATCTGTAACATAATTGGGCGTTTTGTCTTCCAATTTTATTTTTTTGGTCATTTCACCATTTTCTTTATTCACCAATACAACATAGGTTTCCTCACCTAGCTTAGTCAGTATATAATTATGATCTTTGGCTTTTTTAGAATTAAAAAACCGAGTTTTTGTTATTTCTAGAATAGGAAGACTTTGTCCATGAGCGGTCTCCGCATATATTCCGCCGCTACTAGTGGCAGTCGAAGCTTCGTTTTGATCACCAGCACTATAAAAAGAACCATGTGCGAGTGCATCTAAGCTTTCAATCGTTTCTAACGTTCCTGCAATGTCTATATCTACTCCTGCAACATTAGCAGTTAGTTGAAGCGCACTTTCTATTCCAATGCTACTGACAGGTTTGTAAAAATTGTTATAACCTAATTTTCCATCCTTATCAAAGAAGGCCATATGTTGGTCGGAAGAAAGAAAATAACCATTTGGGCTTGTTTCTAACTCGAAGATGTATTTTTTAGCTTTTTCTAATTTTATGCCTTCGGCTAAGGTTTCTATTTTTCCTGAATTTAGATTGAAGCGATATAACTCTTTACCTTCATAAAAGATAACTTCATCGTTTTTTTGGTCTACTGCTACAGAAGGTATCGCTTTAAATTTGATGTCTTTTTTCCAAATTTTATCTCCTTCTTCATAAGTGTTCATTAAATACTTATAAGCCTGCTGTA
>CAZXYA010001048.1:1602-1817 GCA_964644655.1 uncultured Saprospiraceae bacterium
CATAACCATCTAATTTCTCTCGCCAAATCTTTTTCCCATCTCTACTTACTTTTGCTACAGAACTAGATTTCTCTTCGCTACCAATGGCTAAGTAATAATCTTTCATATCCTTGACATCATATAATCCATTTACACTGAAAGATTTTTTCCATAGAAATTTTCCAGAAGCAGGGTCTAAAATATTAAATCCTTTGGAATCCACGATAATAATATTG
>CAZXYA010001049.1:0-952 GCA_964644655.1 uncultured Saprospiraceae bacterium
TTGGTTATCAGGCTATTTTAAAATTGACTATTTATTTTTGCCTATCAAGTATCTAATGTCCACTAGTAAGAATTTTCGATATTATTTCATTTCAAATAACACCTTTCCAACTCCCTCTTGTAACAAAAAAGACAATTTTAAAACCACATTAATCGGCTGTTCTTTTTTGTTGTTTTTAGAAAAATAGAAAGCGCCCTCCTTTTTAGTATCCAATTCTGGGATTGGAACTTTACCACTTATATTGTTATTTCTAATATTCTTTTCTAAAGTAATAATCCGTTGTTGCGTCAATCCACGACTTTTTAATAATGCCAATAATTTTGACCGATAAACACCAATGATTTTGATATTGGATAAGCCAGCACTTAAATCGTTTTTTTCCACTAAACAAATATTCGTGATGAGGAAGTAAATTTGGGTTACTTTTGTTGCATCTACTAGCCAACCTACTCGCCAACGATTTCGTTTTAGATAAGAAATTTCAAAAGCAAAAGTCGGTAAGGAAACATTGAGGTAATCAAGTTGTGCTTTTTCATCCACATAAAAAGATTGTTGCCCCTTCTTTAATAATAAATCAATACCTTGGTATTGCTGACGGGCGTCCCAAATTCGTTCTACTTGAAAGGAAGAATTTTTAAAAATTTGTGGATAAAAAGTGTCCAAATAAGTGCCTAATAATTCTTCTTTTGATAAATCTTCGTAAAATTTTGATTTCATTATTTGGAGATTGGTCATTTTCTAAAAACTAAATCTAGCAAAAAAATCTATTTTTCTAACAGATTAAGGTAATAAAAGTACAAGTCAGCCTGATAATTTTGAATTATTGACGAATATTTATCATCTTAGTGACTCTATTTGTCAAAACAAATTACGTTCTCTGAAAATTCTGTGATCAATTTAATTACAAGGTTTTTCTGACCAAAGGGAGGGAAAAAAATTGTAATTGAATTGA
>CAZXYA010001049.1:962-1815 GCA_964644655.1 uncultured Saprospiraceae bacterium
ACGCTCTAAAATTATAAAACTCATGCAAAATACACATTTCGACGTCTTGATTATTGGTGCAGGTATCTCAGGCATTAGTGCGGCTTATTATTTGCAAACAGAATGCCCGACAAAAAGCTATGCCATCTTAGAAGGTCGCCATACCTTAGGCGGTACGTGGGATTTATTTAAATACCCAGGTATTCGATCAGACTCGGATATGTACACTTTAGGATTTGCCTTTAAACCATGGACGAATCCCAAAGCCATTGCAGATGGTCCAGCTATTATGGAATATTTAAATGAAACCGTCGATGAGTTTGATATTAGAAAACATATTCGCTATAATCAATTTGTCATTAATGCCACTTGGTCTTCCGAATCCTCTGTTTGGATGTTAGAGGTACAAAATAAAGCCACTCAAAGCACGGAGAGTTATACCTGTAATTTTCTGTCGATGTGTTCGGGATATTATAATTATGAAGAAGGCTATACGCCTAATTTTGAAAATATTGACCAATTTCAAGGCAAAGTGATTCATCCTCAAAAATGGCCAAAGGATTTAAATTATGACAATCAAAAAATTGTGGTTATTGGTAGTGGGGCAACTGCGGTAACTATTGTTCCAGAAATGGCCAAAAAAGCGGCACATGTGACCATGTTACAACGCTCTCCCACTTTTGTTGTTGCCGCTCCAGATGTGGATAAGTTGGCTGTTTTTACAAATAAAATTTTGCCGACTAAAGCAGCCTATTCAGTGAATCGTTGGCGAAAAATTTTGATGAACAGGTTTTCATTTTGGGCAGCTCGGAAATATCCCAAAACCATGAAAAAATTATTGATTGGTGGCGTCGAAAAAGAATTGGGTGAAGAA
>CAZXYA010001050.1:0-1806 GCA_964644655.1 uncultured Saprospiraceae bacterium
AGGGTCTCAAAGTTCATTTGCTCAACCTCTTCTCGCTTGCGAGAGGAGGTTTTTTATTTGTTTCCATTTTATACTAAATGAAATGCAGTTTCGGGTATTCTTACTTGATTTTTTAGCAATTCTCTACGTTGACTTGTATAGCTAAGACACTTGAAGATCAATTCTTGACTCTGCTAGTCAACTTAGGTTCCCCATCCGACGGGTCGTTCACGCGGGATTCCTTTTTTTGATTCACAGAATTATAATTGCTTCACAACAGTCATTCTTGCCTTGATAAATACTAAAACTTCGGCGTAATAAATATTCCAGGCTACTTTCCGATAGGTATATAAGGATGTATAAGACCATTCATAGGTTATTTTCTAAATTCTTCGTATGAAATTTTCAAATTATTCCTATATTTAGAAGCTATTTCCATTGGATTTCATTGAAATTCAATGAAATACACCCCTCCAACCATTTATGATTCGTTCTCGATTTTAATTAATACTATGTTATAAACTAAACTCATTATGAGATTCCTAATTACATTTTTTGCATTTGCAACAGTCTTTAACCTTTCAGGTCAAATTGCGGACTGTACAGATCCTTCACCTTTATGCACGATGTCATCCTTTGAATACCCTTTAGGTAGTAATATAAGGGTGGCACCATCTATGCCTGGTTGTTTTACTCCTTCATCCCAAGCAACAGTAAGTGGTTACTTTTATTCGGAAGTTGCTTCGACAGGTTCTATTAATCTAAGTTTCACTAGCGCTAATAATATTAGTGTAGCAGCTTGGGGCCCATTTGCCAGTCTAGCAGCTGCTTCTGCGTGCGAACGACCACTTGTGAACCCAGTAGCTTGTAGTTCAGGAACAAACGGAAATGTGGAAACCATATCGATAAATGCTGTAGTTGGCGAATTTTACTTGATTTTTGTACAAGGTTTAGCGCCTCCTGCATATACAGTACAATTTTCTGTAAATCAATCAAATATTATTTTACCAGGTTCTGGAAGACTTGCCTGTAATGGTTTTAACAATGTGCCAATTACTTGTGCAGGAAATATTCAATTATCAGATTGTAATGAAGATTTACCGGACGCTTTTACAACGGCGTTTGACTTGTTTAATGCTGGAGGAAATTTCGATAACTTTTGCTCAGATAGAATTTCACTTACTGTCCAAGATTTGGACAATAATGGATTAGGATGCGCCGGTGATGAAAGAGTTATAGAGAGAAGATACTTTGCAATGGATCAATGTGGAAATATTGGTGTGTGTACGCAACTGATTTCTTTCCCTGTTCTTCAGGGGCCTTTAGAAGTTATTTGTCCACCTAGTAATGCGCCAAGTCAATTAGTTACTTGTCTAGATGATTTAGTGGTAAATGTTGAAGATATCATAGCTGCAGATGGTTGTGGCACAGAATTATCTTTCGATATAGGAGAGCCAACTATCAATGATTCTTCTCTGGGAATGGAATGCGACCTTACTTGCTTACATTATCCAGTTACAGTTACAGATGAATGTGGTAGAGTAGGAGAGTGTACCTTATCATTTACGGTATATGGAAACATACCTGAATTTGAGAATGATATTGATACTACTGGCTTAGAGTGCAGACTTGCGCCATTAGATGTTAATTGCTATGACGATGTTGAAGATATTTTAGAGTTATACTTAGATACTTTGAGTGTATTTAGTACCTGTGGAAATGGGACTACACTCACAACGGATTTTGATCCAGATAATTTTGTGACAGTTTGTTCCGATTCTCTTTTTCAAAGCCAAGAAATTATTATTACGTCTAAAGATGCTTGTG
>CAZXYA010001051.1:0-1801 GCA_964644655.1 uncultured Saprospiraceae bacterium
ATTAGAAAGAGGCGATAAAATCGCTACTATTTCCCTCTCTTGGGGAGGCCCCGGAGAATTGCCACTTCGTTACGAAGCAGGCAAAAAACAATTAGCAGAAACCTTTGGCGTTGAAGTCGTCGAAACTAAACACGCCCTCAAACCCAATGATTGGATTTATAAAAATCCCGAAGCTAGAGCCAATGATTTAATGGAAGCCTTGCTTGACCCAACCATTAAAGCTATTATTTCCAATATCGGTGGAGACGATAGCGTTCGGACTTTACGGCATCTTGATTTGGACGTTATTAAAAATAATCCAAAAATATTTTTAGGTTTTTCTGATACGACCGTCACTCATTTTTGTTTTTATAAAGCAGGTGTCACTTCCTTTTATGGCACTTCTCTAATGGTTGGTTTTGCGGAGAATAATGGGATGCATGATTACCAAATAGTCGATATTCAACGAACTTTATTTGCTAATGAACCAGTCGGAATGGTTGCACCCAATACTATTGGTTGGACTTCTGAATTATTGCCTTGGGGAGAACCTAACAACCAATCTATTTCAAGAAAGTTAGAAAAACCTTCTGGTTGGCGATGGCTACAAGGAAAAGGAAAAGTACAGGGCGAATTATTAGGTGGTTGCTTGGAAGTTTTAGAGATGATTAAAGGGACTTCTATTTGGGTGTCACCCGCAGGTTGGACGGATAAAATTATGTTTCTCGAAACTTCTGAAGAAAAAATTTCCCCTAGCGGATTTCAGCATATTATGCGCAATTATGCGGCTACAGGTATTTTCAAAAATATTGCGGGGCTATTAGTGGCTCGTCCTTATGATAATTTGCATTGGAAGGAATACGATGATATTTTGATGAAAACGATTCGGGAAGAAGAAGGATTGATTGATTTGCCGATTATTACAGGAATGGATTTTGGGCATACTTGCCCTACTTTTACTTTGCCTTATGGAATTCGAGCGGAGATTGATTGCGAAGGACAGACTTTTTCTGTTCTGGAAAATGCAGTAAGATAATGATGAATGATAAACGATGAATTCGTCAATTAGCGCAAGAGCACATTTATAAAAGACATAAATCTATATGAAAGGCATATTAAAACCAAGAGTAAAAATCTGTTGTATAAGTAGCGCATTAGAAGCCAGTATGGCGATTGAATATGGTGCAGCAGCCTTAGGCTTAGTAGGCAATATGCCAAGTGGCCCTGGAATTATTGAAGATGTTTTAATCCGAGAAATTGCCCAAAATGTACCACCTCCAATTGCTACTTTTTTGCTGACAAGCGAAACGGATGCTGCCACGATTATAGCCCATTATAAAAAAGTGCAAACAACGACTATTCAAATTGTGGATGCTTTAGAAAAAGGCACTTATCAGCAAATTAAAACTCATTTACCGCATGTAAAACTAGTACAAGTTATCCATGTAATTAATGAACAATCTGTAAAAGAAGCCATCGAAATTTCCAAACAAGTAGATGCTATTTTATTAGATAGCGGTAATCCAAATTTAACAATAAAAGAACTCGGTGGTACAGGAAGAACGCATAATTGGGAATTAAGTAAACAAATTCGGGAAGCTATTGATATTCCGTTATTTTTAGCAGGTGGATTGAAAGCAAGTAATGTTCGGGAAGCTATTGAAACCGTACAGCCTTTTGGTTTGGATTTATGTAGTGGAGTAAGAACGAATGGGCAGTTGGATAAACAGAAATTGATAGCATTTTTTGAGGCAGCCAATAGCGTTAAATGACCAATGACTCAATGACTCAATGACTCAATGACTCAATGACCAATGACTCA
>CAZXYA010001052.1:0-1799 GCA_964644655.1 uncultured Saprospiraceae bacterium
TTCGAGATTAACTGGATTAACTAGCTTGTACCTTCGTTATAATCAAATAACAGATATAAGCCCTCTTTCGGGATTATCTAGATTAATCAGCTTAGACCTTCGCTCCAACCAAATAACAGATATACCGCTTTTTGTATTTAAAGTGTTTTCAGATTTCTATTTTAAAGGGTATGATGATGAAGGAATATTATTGGAAGGAAATTATATAGTTAGCCCCCCACCAGAGGTTTTAAAGCAAGGAAAAGCATCTTTATTAGATTGGTTTAAAGCAGAAAAAAGCAATTAGCGAAAATAAAAATTATTTTAATAGGCGACCCCAAAGCAGGTAAGACCCTCGCTGGCATTACAGTTGCCTTAAAAAATGGGCTGCTGGTTAGGGCTTGTAGTCCGACACCTTTTTATTGCTCGCCTCTGGCGAATGTGAGGCATATAATTCCTATTTGAAGAAAAATTCTTCAAATCAATATGATTAACCATTTTACCATATCAATAATCAAAAAGGAGGATGCACCCCAAACTTAGCTAAAACGGTTCTCAAATTAACCGCCTCTTGCCGATTAACTTTCAGGCAATGAACGGTAGCTCTACCTATTGGTGTTATACCTATGATTATAGACTTATCCTCATTCCATACAAAATGGTCTTTCCAATCATCCTTTCTAGGGTTATAAAATCGAGTTTTTTTACCAGTCACAGGGTCTAAGCAATGGGTTTTATTGTATTTTGACCCATTACAAAACTGGCAAGAATTGGCTAGGTTATTGACGGAATCAGTTCCTCCAATAGCAATTGGAATAATATGGTCAATAGGAAAAGTATGGTGGGCATATTCCGAATTTGCTAAACAAAATTCACAAAGATTATTAGCATGTTTAGCAACCTATTTCTTTATTTTAGCACTAAGATTGGAGTTAGGCACGCTTGGCAATTTTGATGCCCAATTTTTTATTTAACTTGGCGAGTGGAATATCTTTAAGTTGTGCAATTTCTCCTAAAATTTCTATTCTTTTGATTCTTAATTTTTCTTCTTCCTTAATTAATTGGAAAAATGTTTTTTCTTCTTTTGAGGGCAATGCTGCTTTTTCCCGTTTGGATTTTAGTTCGTAAAAATGTTCTAAATCTCCTTCAGGCAATATACATTCTTCGTTTAATCGTCTCAATAATTCAGCAATCTTAGCCTTTTTGCTTTTAGCTTTCCGTTGTGTCAATAATTTAGCAATTTCTTTAGCATACTGTTCCAAATCACTCGTGTCCAATTGAGGAAGAATGGCTAATAAATCTATTTCTGTTTTTATTTGAACTTTTGACATATAAATTCAATTTTTTGAACAGACCGTTAATAACCAAATTATAAGGTAATTTGTTCCGATGCTAGAATAGTAAAGGTACTTAAATTGTAAGATATTTACAACTGTTAATTACTCCCTAAAAACCACAATAATATTATTGAAACCGCTTACGAATCAAATTCAATAACCAAACTCCTCCTAATCCTACGATTCCTAAATATCTAAAAAAAACTAATTGTAGGCTCAATTAAGGCCTACCTTTCAGTAATTTGGGCCAATACAATGCTGGCAATCCTTCTGCCTTTAAAAGCTTGTTAAACTCCACTACCTCCTTGTTTTGGATGTTTTGAAGGTTAGCTTTCAAAGTACTCCATTGTTGTAGATAATCCTTGGTCACGTCTTTAGTTCCCTGCGTAACGGGAAGATTTCCTTTTCCGATACGGTTCAAAAAGTCCTTGTATTTTATCAAGAGCCGTGCCTCAAACATATAATTACTCTGAAAAGTCCGCA
>CAZXYA010001053.1:0-1796 GCA_964644655.1 uncultured Saprospiraceae bacterium
GATGGGTTATTTACAGAAATAATGTACTCGTCGTTTTTATCATATGACAAATACTCTTAGTTTTATTCTTTTTTTAGTCCATCTAACAATTTATTTTAAGGTAAGGGATTGGTTTAATTTTTCAAAATATTGTTGGAAAATCTTCTCTTTCAATCGGTCCATAAGATTCCCACCAATATCCAGCATTTACTCTTCTCATTGCATATAAGTCCTTTCCATCAGTTCGCACATTTATCATTCCATGTAATTTTTTCTTAAATATTCTAGCTTTTTGTAAGTCATCATCTCTTAATGATGCAGCGGAAATTATATTCTTTAAATCTATTTCATGGGCGTCAATAAAAGTTGCTGCTATTTCAGTAGAAAAGACGAGTGGAGCCTTTGATCTAGAAGCTAGACCAACTGCTCCTATAAAATTTGCTCTGGGATGTCCATGGTCAGGAGAATCTCCCGAGGAAATTACTGATATTTGAGGTCTTATAGCTTCCAAAAAAGGAAAATGAAATTCATGACTTCCATGGTGTGGAGTTTTAAAAACATGAGAATCTAATTTGTTCTTTATAATAGGATTTTCTAGAATATGTTCTCCTCCTTCAATGTTAATATCTCCCGAAAACATAATTTTGACTTCATCATAAATTAATCGAAAAAATACAGAATGACCATTGATTGTATGTGAATGGGTGCCAAACCATTTTAATCGAGTCTTATTATTTCGGTCTACATCAGTAATAGGGCCTAATATTTCAATTTGAACACTTGGATCCCCTACATTAAAATTGCCAGTTTCATGATTTACAGCTTGGTAAGGTATATTCAATGATTTGACCAAATCAATCCAATTCTTAAAAGTATCAGTTAATATCAATCCATTCAAATCAGAAGTTGAAGAATGATAAGTTTTCAAATATTTCTCATCAGAAGTTAAATCACCTGATTTTTCATCCATTCCTTTGAATGTACCTATGCCATTGTGAATAATCTGTTTGACTTCAATTTTGTCATGTTCTAGAATTGGTATGAGCCCCCTTAAGTGGTCTCCATCTGCATGGCTTAGCACTAATAAATCAATAACCAAATTCTCTGAATTAGTATTTGCCAGTTGATATTTCCAACTTAAAAATCCTAGTGTTTGTTCATTACCACCACCGTCAATCAATATTTTTTTTCTTTTAGGTGTAACGACAAATGCAGCATCTGCCTGACCTACATCTAGGAAATAAATTTCTAATTCGGCATCCCTACTTAAATGACTAGCCTTGACAAATCCTTCATACTTATTTCGGTATTTCACCTTTATACGACCATTTGATGCTTGACCAGAAGTTTTTACTTCTTCACCAAAAATTAAAACCTGTTTGATTGAATTGGATGTTTTGCTTTTATAAAGTCTGGATGTTTTGCTGTTGATGTATCTTGTTGCCATTGTTTTTTATTTATTAGTGTGATTTAAAATTATGGACTTGTATTTATTAACGCTAGTATATTGTTCGACCTCAGCTTCTTCTTTTTTCTATGATTAGTATTTGCCATTCAATTTTTATGAAGGCCTAATGCTACTCAATTATTCATGACTTTTTTATTGGAAACAATCTCTTTTTGGGTAAGGAATTGTTTTCTTTTTTTGGTCTCTGTATCTATGCCTATATTTCTTTCTTAAAGGTAATTTTTTTTGTATTCGAATTACCATCTATGATATCCACGAATAGTTACATATCTCCCAATTCTAACCTTTTTCAGCCTATCAAAAACAGCACATAAATCAATAGCTCGCACCCTTACCTCAAAGTGCAATC
>CAZXYA010001054.1:0-1791 GCA_964644655.1 uncultured Saprospiraceae bacterium
GATATCTGCCCATTCCATAAGCTCGAAGGTCAACGGTTGTGTTCCTTCCTTATGACATATTTTATGGTTGGTTCCCGCCGAATCAAATTCAAATTCGGAAAACTTTTCAGAAAAATAATCGGAGGCTGTTTTAGAACGTTGCTTATTAGCAGAACAGACGAAAAGGATGTTAACCACTTTACTTATTTTTTTATGAATTCCAGATATTCAAGTTGTATATCTTCATCAATTTCTACGCCTTGATTCCCACCATACAGTCTGTCACTTTGGTCTTTACGAGGTCCTGAAATCCAATATTCATTTCCAGATGCAATTTCTATGTAATTGGATTTAAATCCCGTGCCTTTTAAACTTTGAAAAATCATCCCGCGATAGTATAGCGTTTTACCTGATTTAGAAAAGTATACCCTTCCTATTCTAGCGTCTCCTTTGAGTCCATTAGGCTTATCTTCGATATACATAATTTTTGAACGCTCAATTTTAAACTCTTTGGGGAGTTCAAAATCAATTTCTTGCCCGTATTGATTTGTAATTTTATTCTTTTCCATTTTTTGTTTATTCATTTACCATTGTCCTTCATAATAAGTAACTCTTTTCTTATCCCCTATAACCTCAAAAGTTCGACTTTTGGAAAAAGTGTCATCTTCATAGTGCATGGTGTCAACGGCCATTTCTTTGAGTAGATCGTAACTTAATGAAAAGTCATAATCAGGTAAAAAACCATCATAGTTATAACTATAACTTATGTTTTCCGCATGCTTTGGCAATTTTGGGAACCATTTTAGTTTCGTTATTTCTTCATATTCTTTTGCTGTTAGATGTTCTCCTTGATTGCCATATGACAACCCATATTCAACAGGTTTAACTTTTTTCGTAACACTATTTCGCAATGTACTATTCACGAATCTATTGTAATAGATTTTTGTGCAATAATCAACATAAAAGTAACCACTGATTACCAAAATCAGCCCTGTTGAAATTCCAATTTTTCTTTTATAGTTTTTGATTTTTAAACTTCGAAAAACAGAAACTGCAAACCGTAGTACTATTAATCCAAATATGGATAGTCCTATAAGCTTTAAAAACTCAAACACCCGTACCCAATCGTTAAATAACAGCTCGAATTTGTCAGTCCATAATGTCAATAGTATTGACAAAACAATAAAATTGACTAAAACGACGGCTATATATTTCAATGATTTTTTTAGCATGTATTGAGTTTAGAAAACTCTATCCTAAAATAGAGATTCCATCCGGTTTTTGTCTATTCCTTTTGTTTTTGTCACTTTCCAATATTCTTTTTCTTCAATGCTGACATACCAACTATGTATCTGCGCCTCCTTAATTTGATATACTATAAGACTATCTTGTCTGTTCGTTTCAGAATTAGAGGAAATCCAAATACAAAGACCATTATTTGTTCTTCTGGAGATCAGATTATTTCGGTTTTCCGTACTCCCTTGAAGCGAATGAAGCGGTTCTTTAAATGCCCGATTATCAATATCACTTTTAACATATTTTAATTCTGATAAAACCCGATCACACAAGACGCAAAGAGGTTTTAAGTATGTCTTGATGCCTTCCTCCGTAAAATTTAAGAATGATTGTCCTACAATATACCGGATTCACAAAAGTGGTTTATTCTTAATATTTCACTTCTTCTCCATAAGCGATAAACACAAGAGCATCAAAATGACTTAAAAGCTTCGTTTTATTACTAGCTAAATTGAAGATATAGGAATCATGGAATATTTTATGCTTTAATTCAGCATCTTTTGCTACTATACTTTT
>CAZXYA010001055.1:0-1784 GCA_964644655.1 uncultured Saprospiraceae bacterium
TGGATTCTTCATTGGAATGATTGGATTGATTATTCGAGTAACCAACCCAGCTTATCCTGAAGGATGGATGTTAGCGATTTTATTTATGAATGTATTTGCACCATTAATTGACCATTATGTATTAGAGGCGAATGTGAATCGAAGAATGGCAAGAGTAGCGATTAAATAATAAATATAGTCTTTGACTATTAGTCTTTAGTCTTTGGCATATAGCTAAAAACGAAAGACCAAAAAAATAACAATGGAAAGTAATAAAAAAATAATCACGTTTGTTGTAGCCATGTGTATCGTCGTATCTGGCGTATTGGCTTTGATGGTTACTGTTACTGGGCCAATCGCAAAGAAAAACGAAGAGATTTTTAATAAACGAGCTATCCTAAAAGCAGTTGAAACGAATTTGGGAGACAAGAAAGTGGCTGATTTTTCGGATGATGAAATCTTAGAATTATTTGCAGCTAAAGTCGATCAAACCGTTGTTCGCATGGATGGCTCTAAAGTGGAAGACCTTTTAGCAGAAAATGTGGACATGGCGCAAGAGAAAAAGAAGGAAGAAGCTGAACGGAATTTACCCTTGTTTACCTATAAAGGAGAAGAAGGCAATAACTACATTGTTGCTGTTCGAGGAAATGGTCTTTGGGACGAGATTTGGGGATATATTGCGTTGGAAAAAGACTTAAGTACCATTGCAGGTGCTACTTTTGACCATAAAGGAGAAACACCTGGTTTGGGGGCTGAAATTAAAGATAATGCAGGCTTTCAAACACAATTCATTGGTGAGAAAATATACAATGCCACTGGTGAATATGTTTCTGTCAACGTACAAAAAGGTGGTGCAGCAGAAGGTGACGTTCACGCAGTGGACGGCATTAGTGGTGCAACAGTGACGGCAGATGGTGTTTCTGAAATGTTGAAAAGAGGTTTGAAATATTACGATGCGTACTTTCAAACATTAAAAAAATAACAATGATGAATTTTGAATAACTAAATTTTGAAAACTCAAAATTCAGTTATTCAGTCATTCAAAATTAATAAATATTATGGCTGAAACAGCAACAGCAGTACAAGAAAAAGAACCCTTATTTGGGAAAAAAGAACGCAGGCTGATTACTGATCCGTTGAATGATAATAACCCGATTACTGTACAGGTATTGGGTATTTGTTCTGCTTTGGCGGTTACTTCAGTAGTTGTTCCTTCCGTGGTAATGTCTATTGCGGTCGTTTTCGTTTGTGGCTTCGCAAGTTTGTTTACCTCACTTTTACGAAAGCAAATCCCGAAGTCTGTTCGTATGATTGTCCAATTAGTCATCATTGCCTTTTTGGTAACAATCGTAGAGTTGACCTTGAAAGCAGTAAACTATCCAATTTATAAAGAACTATCCGTTTACATTGGTTTGATTATCACCAACTGTATCGTCATGGGACGTTTGGAAGCCTTTGCAATGGCAAATAAACCTTGGCGGTCCTTTTTAGATGGTATTGGTAATGGATTAGGTTATGCAGGTATCTTGATTATTATAGCCGTTATTCGCGAATTTTTTGGGAAGGGAAGCATTGCTGGATTTAAATTATTTGGTCCTGGTGCAGAATTTGGTCAATACGGTATTAATACTTTAGAATGGACGTTAACTAGCGGCTACACACTAAACAATTTAATGGTCTTACCAGCAGCAGCCATGTTTGTAATTGGTGTGTTGATTTGGATTCAACGGAGCTATAATACCAAATTGGTTGATATATCGTAAGATGGTCTTTAGCGCATTGGTCTTTAGTCTTTGGCTATTAGT
>CAZXYA010001056.1:0-1779 GCA_964644655.1 uncultured Saprospiraceae bacterium
AACATGAAAATAAAACCTATTATATGCTTATTAATTTTGTATTCTTTTATTCTAAATGAAGGAAAATCACAAGATATTTTAGGTAAATGGTATTCAAAAACAATAATTAATAACAAGGAGGTACATTATTTATTTGATATTAGAAAGTATGATAAAATCTATTTAGGATATATTGATATACCTTCGGATAAAATTTTTAGAATTAAATTAGATTCAATAAATTATTCAAATAATGATTCAATTTTAATAATTGACAAAGGCTTAAATCTTATATTTAAAGGGAAAGTTAATAAAGAAGATATTAAAGGAATCGTAAAAAAAGATGGGTATTCAAATCCTCTAATACTTTCAAAAGAACCCCAGGTAAAAAGAAATCAAATTATTAAGAAACCAATACCTTATATAAGTAAAGATGTCTATTTTTATAATAAAGACAGCACTCGATTAGCTGGAACAATAACATATCCTAAAGAAAGACAAAATTTAAAGGCGGTAGTTTTAATTACAGGGAGTGGACCTCAAAATCGGGATGAAGAAATATTAGGTCATAAACCATTTAAAATATTGGCTGATTATTTAACAAGAAAAGGAATTGTAGTTTTAAGATAAGTACCTCAAGTTAAATAATCGACACTTTTATGTTTTTTGAAATTGATAGTATAGGTATTTCCAAAATTGACCAAAATGTCATCTAGTCTTTTGTTGAGTTCATTTTGCGAATCAATATTTTCATATGGCAGCCACTGGTATTTAATCATTCTCCAAAGAATCTCAATTGGATTAAGGTGTGGACTGTATTTGGGTAAGAAGAATATATACAAATCATCATCTTTCCATGATTGAATTTTAGCTTTAAACTTTTTACTATGATGAATAGGTGCATTATCAATTACGATTGCTGTAGGCTGTTTAATGGAAGAATGAAAATCATCTATAAAAGCAATCACAGCATCGCTATTCATACTCCCCTGACAAGAATAAGCCTCTAATCGGTTATTAAAATTCATCAGTCCAAAAATTTGAGTCCCTTTTGTTTTTGAAGGGGTAATTTCAATGTATTCTCCTTTTGGCTGCCATCCATAAGGAACATATCCTTCTAGATTAAATCCACTTTCGTCGGCAAAATATAGGTCAATGTACCCACATTGATTCAATTTAAAAAGTTGTTTTAATTCAGCTAATTTTCTTTCATATTCTTGTTCATCTTGCTGTTTTTTAAGGCTTTTTCGAAATCGTTTCCAACTATATCCTAACTTTTTTAAACAACTTCTTAACATATTTGGGCTAACTGTAAATCCTAAATCTGTTGTCAATTCTAAACAAAACCTTTTTAAACTACGGGCGAATGTTTTTGCTTTTTTTTATTAGATCTACCATTTGCTTATTTTCAATCGATAGCTTTGGTTTTAATCCTCGACCCGGAAGAATCATTAAACCTGCTAGACCTTTAGCTTCCCATCTATTCATCCAACTATATATAGTCCGACTCCTTTTCTTTATGATTCGTTTTATTTCAGGTATTGGCATTCCTTCATTACTTAGTAATAAGGCAAGAAATCTTTGCCGTACATGAAATTTGGGATGATTTTTATAACCCTCTTTTATGGTTGCTTCCTCTTCTGTATTTAATTTTATAAAGCGCATAATTCTATTTACAACATATTTTCCACTTTTCAAAGTGTCGTTTATTTAAGATCAGGTACTTAAAACGAGATTAAACTTATTATTAAAATACCTCTAACATCATCATTAAGTGATGTTAGAGGTATTTAGGAGAAT
>CAZXYA010001057.1:0-1778 GCA_964644655.1 uncultured Saprospiraceae bacterium
GGTTTGAGATACCCGAGAGTCGCTTGCGCGATTTTAACATTTGTTGCTAATTGTTGGGTGCAGGTTTAAATATGTTCTCTTGGTACATTTTTATTTCTTTAATAATTAAATTCGTCAAATTGTCTAATGCGTCTTTATATGAAGAAATTAGGTTTTTTAATTTCTGTAAATCCTCTTTATTATTTTCTTTTGATTTGGCAAACCTCTCTAAATATAGATGGATAGTTGAATTAATACTACCTATTCCGTCATGAATTTCCGCACCTAAATTTATACTGTCTTTCATGTTTGCATTATGAATTTGGAATGTAATTCTCATCCACTCTTCTCTTACTTCCATATAATGGGCACGAAATACTTTCCTTATTGCGCCTAAGTCAAGTTCTTCTTCTTTTGTTTCCATTTCTTCAAGTATATCTAATAAAGTATATTGAAATTTCTTTACTCGAAATAGAAACTCCTCTAATTTTCTTTTTCGCTCCTCATCATCCTTTAAAGAATGTTCAATTCTAATCTTATTTAAAAGTTGCCTATTTGATTTTCTATTTAAGTAGATGTTAACCAAGATACCAATCATGGAAACGAATCCAGCAATTATTGCAGCAATTATTTTATCATTAATTTCCATATCATTGGCTTTTTAGCTTAACAAAAAGGAGTTTTCTTTTATTTGGTATTTAATCACCATAATAGCTTGACTTATCAATCCACCTAAAAATAAGAACCCAAGGAATACTTGTAATTCATAGAAAAATATTTTTTCAAAATACGAATCCCAATAGTTTTCATATCCGTAACCCAAAAAAAATAAGAATGTTAACAACCCGAAAATCCCTAATGAGATAGATAGTACATTTATCAGTCCTCTTAATATTTTATTTACTTTGAATTTCCTTATTTTTTTCCCTTTTAATAAGTATAATATGTAATAAGAAAGAAAAGGCAATGAAAACAATTCAACAATCCGTATTATAGGCTCCTTATATCTAATAAATCCAAACAAGTCAGTTTTTTGTCCTAAAAGCATTATCAAAAAAGGTAAAACAGATACTACTAAAAGTATGATTCCTGCGACAATACTTCTTTTAATTAGTCTTTCTTTCTTTACTTTTTCTAAGTGAAACGGTCTTATTTTTTCGACTATTTCATTTTCTAAAATTAACTGTGAAGGAATATTGCTATCAAGGTATTTTAATTCAGTTGTTAGGTTATTATAAATTTCAAATTGATTAGTAATTTTTTCAATTGTCATTTCTATTTGGTCTTTCAGAAATAACACTTTAGCTCTTTTGGGTATTTCATTTTTCACCTCTTCATTTAATTGTGTTTTGTTTTTGATTATACGATTTATTTCCGCTTCAATTTTATCTATTTCTTTCTTTTTTGCAGACAAATTGGTTCTAAGAATTTTTCTGATATCACCTTCATCTTTTTCAGATTCTAATTGCTTTTTAAAACTTATAACTTGAATTGTTCCTGCAACAACAGTAACTACAAATCCAATAATTGATGTAATTATTAAGAAAAAGATTCCTTTTGGATTGGTTTGAAAAAAAGTTATTAGTTCATCCATTAATGTTTGTTTTGATTTTTTCTACTTGCACCCAACGGTTGCCGTGTATGAGCAGTAGCGGATTTCAAGCCACTAAACTGTCAAATAGCACTGACCTTTGTTCTATAGATTTACGTTTCCAAATAGTACTTAAACCGCTATTGCTTATACACATTGTTGAACTAAACACCTATCGGTGTAGCGTCCTATTCTTACCTACTCCCTG
>CAZXYA010001058.1:0-1773 GCA_964644655.1 uncultured Saprospiraceae bacterium
ATTGGTAGATAGAATGAAATGGTTTGCAAAAGGATTTTATACGGTTGAAAAAGATAATGACCAATTGCGATTTTATAATTTACAAGTGGATATGAGAGGGATAATTGAAAACGATAGTATCAAAGCTCCTACAGCAGGGTATTTTGTAATCATCCCAAAAGAAAATGGTAGTTTTGAATTTAGTTCGGGGACACATACGAATATAAAATAAACCATAAAACATAAAATTAATCATCAAAAACATGGTCTGCCCATGCTGTATAGTAGCCGTCCGACAAACGGTTGAGGAAGTCGGTCTGTCTATCGTTGATATACAATTAGGGAAGGTCAACACCAAAGAAAATATCTCCTCCGAACAAAAACAATTATTAAAGGAACAGCTAGCTAAAAAAGGATTTCAACTTTTGGATGATAAACACACCCAACTTATCAATGCCATCAAATCCATCATTATTCAAGAAGTTCACCATAAAAAAGTCCTCTCCACAGTCAATTTTTCCACTTTATTATCGGAGCAACTCCACTCTGATTATTTCTATTTAAGCAGGTTGTTTTCATCCGTTGAAGGGCAAACTATTGAGCGGTACATTTTGACGCAAAAAATAGAAAAGGTAAAAGAATTATTGACTTATGATGAAATGACCATAGCAGAGATTGCCTATCAATTACATTATAGCAGTCCTGCTCACCTTTCGACCCAATTTAAAAAGATAACAGGCATGTCGCCTTCTACTTTTAAGAAATTACAACATCAAGAACGTCGCTTTCTGGATGAGATTTAAATAGCCATGCTCAAAATGTTGTAAGATTTGAACAAAATTGTATAGTGAAACTTTATAGAAGAAATTTACCTTTGCAATGAAATGAATATTTTAAGTCGCACATATCGCCTTTTTGCCCTAACAATGGCTTTTCTGATGTTTTTTACATCGGTAGGGTTTAGTGTAGATATGCACTACTGTCAAGGGAAACTCAAGACTTTCAACTTCTTCGGGAAGGCCAAAAGTTGCCATGATATGGGAGAAGGAATGAAAAATTGTCCTTCTCATGCGAAAATGAAGAAAGCCAACGAATCAGATGGCAGCACCATTAATAAAAAAGATTGTTGCAGCAATAAAATGTTACATTTTCAGTCTGACCAAGACCAACCAAGTCAAGTTGGTAATGCGGTTGTTTTAAGCTCACAATTGCCCTATTTTGTTATCGCTTTTGTGGAAATATTCATCAATTCTTCTGTTGTTGAAACAGATAAACCTTCTTTCGCCCTCTACAAATCTCCGTTGATATCAAGGGATATCTATGTCCTGTTGGAAACCTACCTTTTATAGTCAACTCTTTTATTTTTCATTGCTGGCTTTGCTGTGTATTTGAATGTTCTCTAATAGGGTATTTATATCCTTTTTTTAGAAATTTGATGCTGATACGATATAAAGTGAAGTTACCATTGATAAAAGCTAACAAAGTTTAGCAGACTATTTTAATTAAATAAAAGATTGATTCAAATGAAGTATTTTAGTTTGATTATACAATTATTGATTTTTTACAACATTTCCTTAGCCCAAATTAATCCTTCTGTTGAAGGAAACATAGATAATCTTCCCGTTCGGGAATACGAACTAAGCATTGACAAAAAAATGGTCAATATTACAGGCAAGGAAGTAATGGGTATGGCAATTAACAATTCTATTCCTGGCACTACCCTCCGATTTACCGAAGGGGAATACGCCAAAATTCATGTGACCAATAATATGGATGTCGAAACTTCGGTGCATT
>CAZXYA010001059.1:0-1773 GCA_964644655.1 uncultured Saprospiraceae bacterium
GCACCTGCGCACTCCCCAAATGCACCGTTCGATTATCTCCCGTTTTTCGACCTTCATAGCGCAAACTCATTTGCACATTGGCGGCTAATTGCCGATTTAAAGTAAGTCCCCATAAAAAGTTTTTGCCTTTTTTTAGACCGTCTAATAAAGTCAACTCAAGCGTTGGATTGGTTGCTCCATCAACAGAAATATTAACAAAAGAAAAATCACTTTTCAAAGCTAATTTTTGTGCCTTATTATAGGACATTTCAAACTTTAGGGTATGGAATTTAGCCAAGGCAGGAAAATCTAAGAGGGTATTTTCTGCTTGTTGCCATTCATATTCAAGGGTTATTTCATATTGTGGATTGGGTAAATAAGTAAATTGAGGAGTGATTTTCTGGAAATCAATATTAAAATCCCGATTATCAAATAATTCAGAATCACTGTTTCTATTACCAATAGTATAGTTTAGTTGGTGACTAAAAACGGGGGTGATATTCCAACGACTACGAATAAATTGTTCGCTCGTTTGGCGACTTTCAAAACCTGTGGTTAAGACATTTCGATTTCGGTTATCGGATTGTCCAATTTGAAAATCGTATTTGGGATGATTGCGATTAAAAAATAGCACATTTCGGACAGCAGAGGCGATAGTGACTAAGCTAGTGTCAGAAATGGTTAAATCAAATGGATTCCAAGCAGAAATAGCCTCATCTAATTTTACCTTTCGATTAATGCGTAAAGTAGACAAAGTAGAAAATTTACTAAGTGCCTTTTTCCACCCTTTTTTATTCAACCAAATAATTCTTGGCGTTAAGCGCAGACTTTGATTTAAACCGACATTATTGGTTCTAATAAAATCATTGGTAAAAGTATTAATCCGCACATAATTCGCTTGGTCTCGAAAAGGGGCAACGACAAATTCATTGATTTGCGGAATACTATCGCCATTTAAATCGAATTGTGCCGTCGGTTCCCAAACAAAAGTCCCTTCGCCTCTATTGACCTTGATAAATTGGAATTCGACCTTCGCTTCCTGTCCCGAACCGATTTCATAATTGGTATTAAAACGCAAGGCGCCCCGCCATAAATTTAAGGTATAATCTAAGCGACCTAAATAAGTTTCTTGTGCCGATTGATTGGTTAATTGCTCGTCTTCAATGGTTAAATTTCGATAGGTGAAATTCCATTTTAATTGACTGCTTCGTTTTTCATTCCAATGACCATTGATATTAATTTCATCAGCTACGGTACTTTTTAGAAAGTCGAAATTTTGGGGTGCAAAATTTGTTTGACGCGTATAATTGATATGCCATTGAAAGCGATTATTAGTGGGACTTTCTAAATAGACTTTATACAAATCCCAATAAAATCCAGTTGCTTTTAAAGTGTCAGTTGAGGTATCCGAAATTTCATTTTTTTCCCGTTCCCCATAAACGCCTAATTTCCAATTGTTTAATTTTTTAAAGGTCTTAGAAAAGTCGATTCTAGGGCGAAAAAACTGACTATTCTCTGTTTGAGTTTTAGTCACCAAAGTACTCCCATAAATTCGCAAATCATAGCCTGATTTTTTATAAAAAAGGTCAAAATTATGTTTTGTGCCATCATAAATACCCGTTCGATTAAAGAGGGATAAATCGTAACCTATTTGCCATTCATCTGCTTTGCGTAAGGCTAAACTTCCTTTGCCAATATGTTCATTAACCGCGGGTTGATTATTGGCAATATTAATATTCCAATCTCGATTAAATTCTGTATTTCTATAAGGATTTAAGGCTTTAAAATTTTGTT
>CAZXYA010001060.1:0-1753 GCA_964644655.1 uncultured Saprospiraceae bacterium
TTACCTCCACTTGATTGCCTAGAATATCTAATTTAAAATGGGTTTTTACTTTTTCTGCTGTTCCATCATCATCTATCATTAAAAAGATCCTGCCTAAAGTATCTAGGTGTTCTACTTTTGGAGTATTGGCATGTTGAGCCGCTATCCAAGCAGCTCTTTTAAGATAATTGGCTGGATTATTTATGACATTTGGTTCATTACCATTAGGGGCGGGACTTCCTCTTTCGGCAAACCAATCCGATTCCAAAACCGTATCATTTTGGTCATAACTGATTTGTTCCCAAGGGGTAAATTCGACTTTACTAAAAGAACCATCTGGTATATCTGTCCGAATATTTCGACCTAAAACATCATAGTATAAAACAGGTGTTACTCCATATTCTACGAGTTCTGATTCATTTTCATAATTATAGTTATGACTAAAATAAGGTTCGTATTGTTTGACTGGATTTCCTTTATTATTAAAAACCATTCGACCATTGCCTACCCAACGAATAGCAGCATGGTCATTAATTACTGTGCCATTTTCTAATCGAAAAGCATCGCCAGGCTCCGCTTGTACTTTAACCATAATGGCTTGCCCAAAACCATCAGAATAGCTAAAGTTAATTTGGGTTTTACTCGGAGTAGCATGTTCTTCTGAAACATGGGTTTCTCTTACTATAGAAAGGGCATAATTGGGTTGTCCATCCCTTCGCCAAGCATCTAAATCATAATAGAAAAAGGAAGTTGCTCCTTGCAAATAATCGTGTTGGTTATTATAAATAGTAGCTCTTACATCCGTTTGGGCGTAAGGAATAATCGAATAACCAGTTAAGGAATCCCCTTCTCCATTTTTTCCTTTTATTGCTGTAACGATGACCATTCCCAATTCATCCAATATTACCTCACTTTGATTGCCATTAGGGTCGGTGAGTAAACTGGGTTGTAAAGTTCGATAATCCAATTGAGCCGCACTTAAAATCGTTTTATCATAAATGTTTGTGCTCGTTTGAATCATTGCCAAATGGTAGGCATCATAGCCCATTTCATAAGCATGCCCAAAAGGGTCTAATTGCTGGATGGGTAAATAAAATGTATCGGCTTCAAAAATAGCTTTACCAGACCTACGCCACCAAAGATTATCTATTTTTATAAACCCACCTTCTTGTTCTATTGCTGCCGCATCAATTAAAGTATTCCCATCCTTATTAAATTTATCAATCAAACCTTGGGTATAAACAGCTTCATAACTTTGATAGGGTAGGGCATGAAATGCTAAGTCTCCAAATGGCAATTCTGCGGTTAAATCCTTATTATAAAAAGAAGATTTACTAGCAGTCACCAAACGTTTTTGAACACCTATGGAAGGAGTTGCTTCATAGGGTACTTCAATCGCATTCCCTATTGTTGTTTTTAATTCCTCTTTTTTAAAGGAAGCATTTAAGTCTAGTCCAGTAATTTCATAAGTTCGCTGTGCATAAGGCACGCCAATCCGATAAAAGTCTGCTTCTGTTGTTTTATTAATGAAGTCAGCTTCGGTATAAGTGATATATTGTTGCTGCTGTTCTGGATATTCCGTTGTTACTCTTCGAGGATAAACAACAGCCACAGATTTTAAGACATTCCCAAATTCATCAATAGCTAAAGTATGTTGATGGGCAATTCTTGGGTCGGCAGGATTACGTTCATATTGGTAATTTAAAGATTCGCATTGGTAGACATAAAATGATGCGTAGCGATTTTTTCCTCTTGGTTGTATGGTTTTGATATG
>CAZXYA010001061.1:0-1735 GCA_964644655.1 uncultured Saprospiraceae bacterium
AGTAAGGGCTTTAGATAGACAAAATAAAGAAAATGGGTCAAGGGTTTATCAATTAGCGACGATTGCTGCCAATGGGAAAGATTATGATACAGCCATCAAAGCCTTTGACTATATCGTTGCTGAAAAGGGCATTACTTCCAGTTATTATATTCCTGCACAACAAGAATCTTTGGCTTGTAAAAGGAAGCGAATTGTAGGAGGATATGATTATTCGGTGGAAGATTTAAAATCATTGGAATCAGAGTATAATACGTTTTTAGATGAATTCGGTCGGAATAAAACGACGGCTAATATTATTGTCGAATTAGCCGATTTAGAAGCGTTTTATTTGAATGACTTAGATAAGGCAGTTGCTATTTTAGACCAATTAATTAAATTTCCTGGTATCAATCCAGCGACCCAAGCAGAAGGTAAAATAAAATTAGCCGACTTTTATTTAATGCAGGGTGAAATTTGGGAATCGACCCTATTATATTCTCAAGTAGACAAAGCCTTCAAAGATGATATTTTAGGGCATGAAGCTCGATTTAGAAATGCTCGACTATCTTATTATGCAGGTGATTTCCAATGGGCGCAAACGCAATTTAAAGTTTTAAAAAGGTCTACTTCAAAATTGATTGCGAATGATGCTTTGGATTTAGCGGTTTTTATTACCGATAATTTAGGTTTAGATTCTACCGAAACTTCTCTAAAACTATACTCTGAAGCAGATTTACTAGTTTTCCAAAATCGCTTTGAGGAGGCATTTACCAAATTAGATGCTTTATTGTCTCAATTTCCAGAGCATTCTCTCCAAGATGATGTCTTATACATGAAAGCACAGATTTATAAAAAACAGAAAAATTGGGATAAAACAGTCGAAATGTACGAAACGATTATTGAAGACCATACAGAAGAAATTAGAGCAGATAATGCTTTGTTTGAATTGGCGGATTTACAAGAAAATCAACTCAATAATACGGACCGAGCTAAGGAGTTATACGAAAAAATATTCATCGACTTTTCTAATAGTACTTTTGCGGTAGAGGCTCGAAAGCGGTTTCGGAAGTTACGAGGGGATAATATTTAAGGGTTGGCCGTAATGAAGAATTAAATAAAAACAAAATATGGGAGTAGCTCTTTATGTTTCAGGATACAAAAAAAATAAGGAGTTTATAACAGGTGAGATTAAAATTTTAGAGTGGTATGAGGTAAATACTGACATACTAGGAGAGGATAATGAAATTGAAAACTCATCTATAACTTTGCACAATGTATTAGAATCAATTAGTATTGCTGCAGAAAATTTCTCTATGTTTGGATTAAGTAGTCCTGGGGAATTATCATTTTATGATAACGTTATGAATAATATTTCGGGAAGCGGTTATCGCAATGAAAATGGTAACACCTATTGTATAATGTTTGACGGAGGAAGAATTCTTAATGTAGTAGAACAAATATTATGCAATTTGAATAAATTTAATTTAGAGCCATACAAAATGAAAAGAGAAAAGGAAAATTTAGAAAAACTACAAAAGGTTCTTAGTAGCCTGTCCAGTTAATAGTGACGGGTAGGTTTTGTCATAAAATTTGTCGAGAACAAGGCAAAATTTCTTTGCATAGCCGTCGCTACGGAAATAAATTTTAACGAAGTTATCGGCAATATTTTATCAAAAGATACCGACAGTATTAACTGGACAGACTACTTAGTTCTTGGAAGAAAACTCATAATCGACTAATAATCAGTAAAATAAGT
>CAZXYA010001062.1:0-1731 GCA_964644655.1 uncultured Saprospiraceae bacterium
TTGGGCATCCTTGCGAGTGGTGCAGCCTATCTTCCAATTGATGCAAAATTGCCCAAAGATAGAATTGCGTATTTACTGAAAGATGCTGCAATTACTAGTGTCGTTACCCAATCAAAAATAAGTCAACAATTAGATTGGTTAGCTGAAATAGACTTAATCATCATTGATAGTCCAAGTTTATTGGCACAACCAACAAGCCCATTAAAAACCTTACAACAGCCTGAAGATTTGGCTTATGTCATTTATACTTCTGGTTCTACAGGACATCCAAAAGGAGTCATGATAGACCACCAAGGAGCGGTCAATACTATTTTGGATATTAATCAAAAATTCGGTGTTTCTAATCAAGATGCTGTATTAGCCCTTTCTTCTTTATCCTTTGATTTATCGGTCTATGATATTTTTGGCTTATTAGCAGCAGGTGGTACGATGGTTATTCCATCCGCCTCAGAAGTTCAAAACCCTGCTCATTGGGCTTCTTTATTAGCAACCCATAAAATCACGATTTGGAATAGTGTACCTGCTTTGATGTCCCTTTTAATAGACTATGTAGATGGAACAACGCAGGAATATAATGACCTAAGATTGGTACTATTAAGTGGCGATTGGATTCCGTTGCCATTGCCTAAGCAAATTAAAGCATTAAGCAATCAAGTAGCAGTTATTAGTTTAGGCGGAGCGACAGAAGCCTCCATCTGGTCAATTTTTTATTCAATTGATACATTGTCTTCATCTTGGGTAAGCATCCCTTATGGTCGTCCACTTGCCAATCAAACTTTTTACGTTTTAAATACAGACTTAGCAGTTTGTCCATTATGGGTGAGTGGCGATTTGTATATTGGAGGCATTGGTTTAGCAAAAGGCTATTGGAATAATTCAGAAAAAACAGAACAGCATTTTATCACCCATCCCCAAACAGGAGAACGGCTTTATAAAACAGGGGATTTAGGACGTTATATTCCGGATGAAAAAGAAGTAGTCATTGAATTTTTAGGTAGAGCAGATTTTCAAGTTAAAATACAAGGTTTTCGAGTAGAGTTAGGAGAAATAGAAGCGATCTTGTTGCAACATCCATCTGTCAACAAGTGTGTTATAAGTACCTATGGGGATAAAATGAAAGGTCAACAATTGGTTGCTTACCTAGTAGGGAATTCGATTGAACAAGCGCAATTAAGTACCTACCTAGCCAATAAATTGCCAAGTTATATGGTACCTGCTACTTTTATGATTTTAGCGCAATTACCGCTTACGGCTAATGGTAAAATTGACCGAAAAAAACTACCCATTCCCAAAATAGAAAAATTAGCTATTCCAGCAATTTCGACTGGCAATGAACAAACAATAAATAAAATATCCCTATTAGTCAACAGCATTTTACAAGAGGAAGAATTAGCCCCTACTACTAATCTAATTTCTTTAGGCGCCACTTCGATTGATATTATTCGTATAGCCAATCTTTTTGAAAAAGAATTGAATTATCGTCCAGCTATAGACGACCTATATAAGAACATGACTGTAATTGGTCTAACGGAACTTTACGAAAAAGAATTAAACCGACGGCGACAGCATCAATTAGGCGCTGGCTTATCTAATCCAATTCCTCCTAGTTTATCAAAATTACTGGAAGCTCCTAGATTAGCAATAACACAACACGATGCTTTTAAACAGGCTAAACATGGCATTCGAAGAAGCTTAAAAAACACAGCCATAAAATTGCCGTCCAATAATTCA
>CAZXYA010001063.1:0-1725 GCA_964644655.1 uncultured Saprospiraceae bacterium
GGGTCTCCCTTACTATCCCTGACACGGAAAGGGCATTTCTCTTTTAGGTTTTCTATTTCTTTATGAAAAATGTTTATGTTAGGTTTGTTCTGCTAAAGGAATTCTTAAAATATATAATTTAAAAATGAGTTATAGTTTGTATAGCTGACATTAATGCGGGTATACAATTGCTGTGCTCAATTAGAAAAAAATGAAAGAAGGTTACAAATATATAATCAAAAGCGATGGAACTAAACGGGAAATCGAATACCAAGAATTAAACCAATTAAAGAAAGACATTCTTTGGATTTACGACGAAAACATTTGCGAAATAAATTGCGCCTTTGCTCCAAGCTATTCATTCAAATTAAAATATTGGGAATACCTTAGCTTAAATGGAGATAAATGGTTTAATATAGAAGAAAAACAGTTTTACAAAGTTGGAGCTTTGATTACCTTATTATGTTTTTGCATACAATATATTGATATAGCAAGTGGAGATCAAAAAGTATTTAATAAATCTGAAATACCAACAATTAAGAAGTACGTAGAAAACTATATACCTAATGACGTAAGAGAAAAAAGATTGAAAGATAAAATCCTTTTAGGACTTAAAATTGCAAATTCAATGACAGAAACGCAATTACAAAACACGGATTTCGTTCATGAATTGACGGATGAATTTTATATTAATCTAAAGAAAATAGGCGATGATTTCATTGTGTCTTATTACGAACAGAAATTAAAAACAACTGAGCAAAACAATGCATGAAATGTTCTTTGCAAACAAAAGATCGCAACGCAGTTTATTTGAAGCCTTTATCTATCATCGAAATTTAACCATTGTATTTACAACTGAAAAGTGATTGTATTAAAATTATATATCTACAAATAAGAATCACGAAATGAAATATTTAAAAATAGCTTTTGGGGCTATTCTCTTTTATTATTGTTTTGTCTACACTTGTTCTTTCGACAGAGAATCTTGGATAAAAAACAATGATGTCAATCAGGTAGGTATCGAAAGACAATTGATGATACATGATTTAGCAAATAATATTCTAAAAAAGGGTATGACTAAATCAGAAATTATAAAACTTCTTGGACAACCACATTCCGATGAAATTTATTATCGACTGCCAAAAGGAGTGATTGCTCCTGATAGTATTTTAACACTAACTGATACAAGTAATTCAAAAGAAGAAAATCGAATTGCAATAGAAAGAATTAATAATTGGTATAAAGTGAATGGGCAGCCAGACACAATCTTACTTTACCCGGCAGGATTTTCAATCATGGATCAAAATTTTCTTTCGATTACGCTTGATGGAAATAATTTAGTAAGAGAAATTCAAGTACAACAACATTAATATATTAATGAAAAAAGACTACAAATAACTAACGATATGAAATCAAATTTGCTACACTGCATCCGCTCTATATTGCGGAACCGTAGTAACTTTAAAATAGACGGAAGTTAATAGAGCTCTCCTGGGCGGGATTCTATTCAGGGTTCGTTTCACTACCGTCCCGATTCCTATCGGAAATCGCGACAGCCCCTATCGGGTCTCCCTTACTATCCCTGACACGAAAAGGGGAGTTATTTCTGTTGGGTATTTTTCGTATTAAGTTCTAGAACAATAAGATAAAACACGAGCACTCATAAAGAGAATAATTGATTAAATTTTGACAACCTCCAAATACAAGGTGTCACTACTCGCACCTGTAAAAATTCCATTGCCATTT
>CAZXYA010001064.1:0-1694 GCA_964644655.1 uncultured Saprospiraceae bacterium
ACTAGCACTTATGGCAAATGCCACAGGAGTTATTCTTGTACACAATCACCCATCAGGAAAATTAAAACCTTCTTCAGTTGATATTACCCAAACAAAAAAGTGCAAAGAAGCACTTGACCTTATCGAGGTTAGTTTATTAGACCACCTTATTATTAGCAGCGAACATTACTATTCCTTTATGGAAGAAAATGTGATCTAGCCGCTAAGTTCCCTTACGCTATATATGCCCAAAACCCCTATTACCTACTACGGAGGTAAACAAAATATGCTTCAACATATTTTACCTCTGATTCCCAAACACACCATTTACGTCGAGCCATTTTTTGGTGGCGGTGCAGTCTTTTTTGCCAAGACCCCTGCCCAATCTGAAATCATTAATGATACTAACGCAATGGTGATTAATTTCTACAAAGTATGCAAAAATGATTTTGAAAATTTAAAACAAAAAGTTGAAGAAACTATTTTCTCCAGAACCGTTTATACCGTTGCCTATGCGATGTACAGGGTGCCACATTTGTTTAGTGAATTACAGCAAGCGTGGTCATTCTATATTTCAACCAATATGGCGTTTGGAAGTTCTATAGGGAGTTGGGCTTTAGATAAGTATGGCAAACGCCTCAAAGCATTTAGGAATAAAAAAATACGTTTTGACAAGAGTATTCCTACACGTCTTGAAAATACCATGATTGAGAATAACGATGCTTGCAAAGTCATTAGCACCTACGATACCCCTGAAACTTTTATATATGCCGACCCACCATACATTAATAGTAATCAAGGGCATTATGGTGGTTATTCAGAAGAAGACTATATAGGGCTTCTTGATACCCTTTCTGAAGTAAAAGGAAAATTCCTTTTGAGTTCCTACCCATCTGATATTCTTGATGAATATATCAAAAAACATGGCTGGCATACCAAACAGTATGGAAAGACCCTATCAGCAGTGAAAGCTACCAAAGACAAGCCAAGAAACAGGAGCAAAGTAGAAGTACTCACCGCCAACTATCCAATAGAATAAATAAACCTTTAAATACAATTTAATATGACTTTACGAGAACGAAAACGGCTACTGTTTCTTTTACAAGAATTAGCTCAACATGATGAAAATCAAAAAGAACTTTCACCTGAATTAGTAGCACTTTTTACAGATGCCGAAATCAGAGCTTTAATTCTGTGGCTGTACCCTAAAATGTATCATCCAGAAGAACTAAAAAAAATTGAACGATCTAAATTACTAAAATCTATTTCTTCAAATAGACTAATCATGGAATGGACGATTAATACCCTTGAAAGAAACATTACAAACACCCTAAAGTTTACTCAATCTGAAATAGTTGAATTCTTTTCCATAACCCAACAAGAAGCTCATTACCTCAATTTTAAACCCATTAATGAATGGGATAGCTATGACTTTGCAAATTACCAGAACTTACTTCGAAAAAGTGGTAATGGAAAACTGGTCTACGCCATTTTTACTTCTGATGTGAAAGAAGAAGATAAGTACATCGTCACCACCAAACCGAGTTTCTTTTTTGATACCGAAGAAGAAGCTGAGACTGAAATGGAACGCTATTATAATCAAGAACAAAACCCTAGAGGCTCTCTCAAAGTAATGTCGCTATGGCAAATCAATTTTTAAACCATTAAAATTTAATACGTATGAAAAATTCAAACATTGTTGATGTCCTTATCAA
>CAZXYA010001065.1:0-1660 GCA_964644655.1 uncultured Saprospiraceae bacterium
AGATTTCCATTCGTATTCTGATAATGCGAGTGGATTTGAAACACGTATTATTAGAAACGGAGGCGAAAATGGACATTTTATACTACAAAACAATGGCAATGGAGCTATACGGTTTCAACAAAATACAGCCACTAATATGGTTTTAACAGCTGGGGGTAATCTGGGGATTGGAGAAATTAATCCTATTAATCCTCTATATGTACGTAATACTACTTCAGATAGGGGTGGATATTTTACTACCGAGTATTCCTCAACTGGTAGTACTATGGGTGTATTCGCTCAAAACTTTAGCACTGGAAGCGGTAATAAATATGGAATTTGGGGTAGTAGTATTGGGGCTAATGGAAGCGTATTTGGTGTATACGGAATTGCAGATACTCAAACTAGAGATCAGCTAGGCTATGGAGTGCTTGCTGTAGCACAGGGTGGCAGAGGTGATAAATTTGGTGTTTTAGGAATAGTCAGAGATGCTTCAGCGCTAGATGGAGATCAGTATGCAATTTTTGGAAATTTAGTAGGCACGGGTGGTAGAGTAAAATATGCGGGTTACTTTAATGGTGAGGTAGCTTATGTAGGAACTATCAGAAATGTTTCAGATAAAAAATTCAAAGAGCGGATTTCTAATTATAAAGGGGCTTTAGAAAAAGTGATGAAATTAGCTCCTAAAACTTATTATTTCAAAAAATATAAGGACTTTAATTTTAGTAAGGGCAAACAATTTGGTTTTCTTGCCCAAGAACTTCAAAAAGAGTTTCCAGAATTAGTTAGTGAAAATGTACACCCTCACTTTGACGATAATAACCAAGCGGCTGGAGAAACAAAATATCTAGGCGTTGATTATATTTCACTAGTTCCGGTACTAACCAAAGCTATTCAGGAACAACAAGAAATAATAGCCGAAAAAGCAGAAAGAATTGAAAAATTAGAAGCGGATGTAGCAGAATTAAAAGACTTAGTAAAATCGTTAATCGCTGCAAACGATATAAATAATGGCAGTCTTCAAACTGTGATTATTGAAAGCGCAAGACTAGGTCAAAACATGCCGAACCCTTTCAATAATAATACAAAAATCCCGTATGCCATTCCAGCAAATAGTGCTAAAGCAGCTATTATTGTTCATGGTATTAATGGGCAATTAATCAAAACTATACCTATTACTAACTTTGGAGAAGGGGTGTTAGAGTTGCAAACTGTTGGATTGAGTAATGGGCAATATACTTATACTTTAGAAGTAGATGGTCGGGTCATTGATACCAAGAAGATGAATTTGGTGAAATAATACGATTAATGGTTCGAGCTTCAATTTTAACATAATTAAGATTTTGAAATAATTTGGCTGTGTGGAGATTTCCAACGCAGCCAAATTATTAAATTTAGCTTCCATAGAAAACTTATAACATGAAACTACTTTTAAGCTTGTCTTTTATTTGCCTATGCTTACATATAGGTTTTACCCAAAATGAAGCATGTCCCAATACACTTCAAATGACGGGACAAATAAACAGTGGAGAATATAAGGCAGCAGCTACTTTAAATTCAAACGGAACCATCTTGCCAAATAGTGAAGTTGTGTTTAAATCAGGAAATACAATACTTTTAGAACCGGGATTTTCAGCAGGGGAAAATGTGACATTTTAGCCACTATTGAGACGTGTAACAA
>CAZXYA010001066.1:0-1653 GCA_964644655.1 uncultured Saprospiraceae bacterium
ATTTCTACATCTGCTTCTACACTGTATTCTGAAACATCTCTGGCATTATCTGATTCACCGCGACCTAACCAATCAAAGAAAATTACTTTGTTTGTTTTATAGTACTGTCCAAAATTTCCTTGCATATAATCGTGAGAATTGCCAGGTCCCCCAGGAAGAAAAAATATAGGATCGCCTTCTCCTTTTATCTCTACATGGATATTGTACCCATCGATATTAATTTTCTGTCCCTCAAATTTCGAATAAATATCAGCATCAACCTGTGCGATTGTAACCATACTTATCAGAAAAAATAAAGCACAAAAAAGTGGTTTGGTCATAGAAGTTGCACTGTTATTAACAGGCGTAAATATAATCATTTTGGCCTATCTTGAGCACAAAAAATCCTGCACAATAGTGCAGGATTTAGGTATTTTGGTATTTGAAACCCGCTATACTTTATGAAGCGTTTTCATCTCTAAAATTATCATTTTCTATGACCTTTCCTGCTTATCAAAGTCAAAGGAACACTCTATAAAAATAAAAATCCCGTTAAAAACGGGATTCAAAAAAGACCTTTGATGTTGACATCTTTCTATTATCATTAGAAAATAAAATCATAATCTGTATGGCAATTTCCCTCCACGCATATCTGACAAACTTCAAGAGTTCCTACACCAACTCCCATTATTTCTACCTCTACATAAACACAATCTGCCGAAACTATTACGTCTGGTAAAACAATCGTTTCCTGAGCTGAGACATTCTTTGGGCTTATTAAAAGTACCGTTCCAAATATCAAACCATAGTATCATCATTGCAAGAACTACATAACAACATTCATGAATAATAGTTAACTCTGATAAAAGTTTGCTTTATACCTCAATTAAAAAAGGATGTCTGCTTTTCAGACACCCCTTAAATCTCTTAGTTTTTAAGAATATACTATTCTCTATTACATATAGACGTTTATTTCTGAAATGTGGCAGTCTCCATTCACACAAGTACTACAAATCTCTACAATAGCTTCTTGACCATCATAGGTGCCAGAATAATAATCACATTCTGAAGTTACTTCAACTTCTGCCAAGACTACCGTTTGTTGAGAAAAAGTTTTTTGAGTACTTAAAAAGAACAATACGCCTAAAAGGGCAAACATTAATTTTTTCATATCTATAAATTTTTAAGATTAATATTTCAAATATCAGCCTCTTAATTTATTGTAACAAGTGTATTTTCAAGGGATTCATGAATAACGGTTAACTCTTATAAAGGATTACTTTATTGCCCATAAAAAATCCCGCTACTTAGCGGGATTTTTGAAAATATTCAGATTACGTCTATTCTTCAGTTTCTGATGACTCTTCTTCTACATCGGTTATTTCTTCTGCTTGAATATCCTTCCCTTTTAAATATTCTGGTAATTGCATACCAGCCATATCGAACATCTCCTGAAGTGGTGGTACTGATTTATACAAGCCTGAAATAAAGTTGGAGGTAGAGTTTTTACCATCCTGACCATTGCCACCATCCCAAACAGTGACCTTATCAATTTTGATATTCTTAATGGCCTCTGCTTGTGTTTTTACTAATTCTGGTAATTTGTCTGCAATTAATAAGAGTACGGCATCTTTTGAATTATTACCGGCAGCTTTTACAATCTCGTCAAGACCA
>CAZXYA010001067.1:0-1653 GCA_964644655.1 uncultured Saprospiraceae bacterium
TTTTCTAAAGTGTAACCGTTCGGTTCACCCTTTAGGGCTACGGCTTAAACACAAATTGTATTAAAAAAAGTACTATTGTTCGAAAAAAAGATATTGTCAAAATTTCGTCCAATAGGAGTTTTAAAAAATGTAGTTAACTCTGTCCGAAAAAAGGTAAGCCGAAAGAGGCACCCTTTTAATGATAGTCGACTTCATTCAGTTTATAATTTGCTAAGTTCACGAATCTCTGAATTTCAAATAAATGTGATACAACAAATTTCAAATAATGCAGCGGAAGCTGCGAGTTTTTATCGATTTTACCGCAATTCCAAAGTAAGGATTGAAGAATTGATAAAAATGAATTGTAATATTTCCTCAGAGGTGTTAACAAACAAGGAGTTACTTTGCTTGAGTGACAGTACAAGTTTTAACATGACAAAACGTTCTGGACGGATTCAAGATTTTGAAAAGTTCGGTGTCCTGAATGATGGCAAGACCAAAGGCTTTCATGCACATGCAAGCTTAGCATTAGAAGCTAAGGATGGTAGTGTAATTGGTTTATCTGACTTGATTTTATGGAATAGAACTCCATCCTCTAAAGCTGTTGGTAAAAAAATAGAGAAAAAGATTATTCCAAAGCAAGATAAGGAAAGTTCCAAGTGGTTGATGAGTGCAACAAATTCCAAAGCTGCACTTTCAGGTTGTAAACAAATAACATTTATAAATGATAGCGAAGCAGATGATTTTGATTTATTTGAACATATCGAACATGAATTGAAAAACAAATTCATTATTCGTTCAAAATACAATCGCACTGTTAAATTAAATGGAAAATCCTACAAACTTGATAAGTGCTTAGCCAATTTGTCTGCAGTGATGACCTATGAAGTTAAGCTCAAGACTTTAGATCATTATTCTCGAACAGCTGGCAAGAGAATTTTGAGAAAAGCTCGAAAAGCAACAATGCAGCTTCGATATGTAAAAGTAGAAGTAGAATCTCCTAAATCAGGAAAACCGCTTCAGCTTACCCTAGTAGAAGTTCGAGAGGTTACACCGAATCTTGCTCCGCATGAAAAACCGTTGCATTGGATTTTATGGACGAATCGTGCTATAAAAAATGCAGATGATGCAAAGAAAATAATTGAATACTATCTAATGCGCTGGGATATCGAACAAGTTTTTCGAATTATGAAGCAAAAAGGATTTGACCAAGAAGCGACAGAATTGGAAAGAGTAGATGCCATAATGAAGCAGACTGTTATGACCTTTAAAGCTGCTGTTAAAGTAATGCAACTGGTTAAAGCTCGAAATTTAAAAGATGCGCCACCAATTGAATACGTTTTTGATGAAAATCAGCAAAAACTACTGAATAAAGTCAATGAACGTTTTGAAGGAAATACAGAAAAACAAAAGAATCCTTTTCCTTCGGATAAATTAAATTGGGCTTCATGGATCATTGCAAGGCTCGGAGGTTGGAAAGGTTATCAAACCCAAAAACCTCCCGGACCAATCACTATGAAAACCGGATTAGACAAATTTAATATTATGTTTGAATCGTATCAACTTTTTAATACGTCTTAAATTTTTTAAATCTTAATACGACTTGTGTTTAAGCCGTAGCCCTGAAGGGGGCACCGAACAGATTAACTTTTGGAAGCATAATAATAAAAGAAA
>CAZXYA010001068.1:0-1648 GCA_964644655.1 uncultured Saprospiraceae bacterium
AGGCACTTAAAAAGAACTATCCATGATTTAAGTGATACTCATTTTCAACAAGAACTAAAGCAATTGGGAGGCATGCCTAACGAAGTATTAAAAAGTAGAGAATTATTGGAATATGTTTTACCAATTGTCAGAAATGATATTAAAGCTATCGAAACCCATCAATACCAAAAAGCAGCCAAATATACTGTTCCAATAACTATAATAACAGGTACAGAAGAGGGACTATCAGGTCAAGACATAGCTTCTTGGCAAGAAGAATCTACTTATAATTTACGTTTTTTTAGATTAACTGGAGGCCACTTTTTTATTTATAAACACTATGCTAAAATAGCTAAGATTATAAATAATGTACTAAAAGAATCTGTATTACTTGTTGCTTAACTCGACTTTAGCCATTTAAAATAGCTAGATAAATGAATAGATGACGAAATGAATAAATTTTGAGTAAGCAACTAAATATTAATGTTTATCTCCAATTTAGAGGACTATTTAATCATTTATTCATTTTCTCCTTTACTCATTTTAACAAAAATAATTCTTGTAGGGTAGAGTAATTTTTTTCTAAAACCTTTTTCCTTTAAATCTGCTCATTTGTTCGGTGTTTTTATAGCCGTACAAATTAACGATTATTTTTCGCTCGAATTGATACATCTAAGAGCATATTTAAAATACATAATAAACTATTAATTATGATAAAATTTAAATTATTGGTTGCCATTTTTATGGTCTTTTTTATTGAACTTAACGCACAAGTAGATTTAAAAATTAATCCAATTGGTACTTTATTCAAGCAACCTGAAATAACGCTTGATTTTGCTATAACTGACAATTTTAGTGTAGAAACAGGAATCGGTTATAATGGTGGAAATTTTTCTATTGATGGGATAGAATATGAACGTTCTGGTTTTAAAGCGACCGCTATAGCTAGAACCTATTTTAGACCAGAAGATGGAGCGGATAAATTTGGCATTGGCTTATATACTAGATATGCAAATAAAGAAGGTGAAGTTAAAGATAGTCAAGATGCGGGTATTAATAATTATACCCAAGAACGGTTGACCGTAGGATTTTTAACTGGTTGGAAATGGGTTAGTCGAAATAATATTTTGTTGGAATTAGGAGTAGGAGTAGGAAGAGCCATGATTAATGATATTAAATTTGAAAACCCAGATAGAACGACCTTATTGATTGACGATATTCGAGCAGTTGATTTAGATGTGTGGACTCGATTAGCTATTGGATATAGATTTTAAAATATATAAAATAAAATATGAAAAATAAGATATATATATTGCTTTTGGGGCTATGTATTAGCAACCAAAGTTTTTCACAGCATAGATTATCTGGGACTGTTAGTGAATCCCGTGGAGCAGAAATTTATTTTGCCACTATATCACTCTACAATCAATTGGATAGTGTGTTATACAATGGTACAACCACCGATGAGCAAGGATATTTTGAGTTAGAAAATATTAAAAACGGCACTTATTATTTAGAAGCAAGGATGTTGGGATATAAAAGTATAACAATAGAAAATCTTAATTTCCCAATGACAAAAGAGCAAAAAATTTCTCTTGTATTATCAGAAGATATTGCAGTTCTATCTACAGTCGAAGTAACTGCTAAAGTACCACTCCTAGAGCAAAAA
>CAZXYA010001069.1:0-1644 GCA_964644655.1 uncultured Saprospiraceae bacterium
TTGCTCCGTTCTGTTTCCGTTTAGCTATTCTATAATTAACACGATCAATTTTGCGATTATTGATTTGAAACAAACCCTAAGAAATAAACACTGCGTCATCAATTCAGTCGTCGGTCATTCAGTCGGAATGAAGTACGTGAGTAAGCAGATGCTATTGTTTAAACACTGTTTTAATCAAATTTAAATCGACCAGAGTCAAGTCAGCCGTCAGTTATCCTTTTCGTGCAATATGTCAATCAGATTATGTTAAAGAGCGAACAGGAATATTTTGTAACGTTCCTTGTATGTTGCGTTTGCCTACCGAAGGCGGCATATGCAATATACAAATTGTTGTATGCTTTACTATTTTATTTAGTATAATCTCAGTGAGTTACTAGACCCTGGTATTATACCATTGTCATCCATTTGTTTTATTAATTCTGCTAATTGTATTAATTCCAATTGTTCATTAAAAGGTTCTCCGTTTCTGTTTATAATTTCTCCACCTAATCTTTTTTGGGAATACTTTACTGAATTTACTAGAACTCTGTAAACATTGATCGGATCTGCACTTCTTGGAATAGAAAATCCAAAAACTAAATTACTTGGGTTCATTTTTCCTTTTTTGATTTGTTCAGGAAGAAAATAACCCGGTTCGGTTGAAGTCCAAACGCTAAAATGTTGGTCAGATGCATAGTCAGAACTATTATTCCAGTGAAATAAATCTCCATCACCCCATTTAAGACCTTAAACTTTGTAAAACATCCCAAACCTCTCTGCCATCATATCCTTTATCGCTTTGAAGTCCAATAAGAATATCTCTGTCAAACAACCTATTCAGTTCGACTAGTTTTTTACTTTTTTCAATTGCAGATTCTTTTGATTCAGTTTCTTTAATTTTAAAAGCTAACGAGTGACTTTTTAGTCTTTTTTTCAATTCAATGATATACCTTTCTAATTTTTTTATATCATAATTTGGATTTTCATCATTGAAAACATCAAGAAGACTAACTGCAACTTGAATTTGATTATATGTTTCAGGTGTTCCACCAGCAAGAGCATATGTCCATCTATCATCTTCTGGAGAATGTCCAAATATTGTTGAAGAAAAATTTGTTCGCCATTCGTAATCGAATAACCCATACAGTTTTTTTTGTTTAATAATTGCTCCGTTTGGAATTACTAGTTCGATAATCCATTCTCGACTGGGTTCAGCTTTATACTCGATTTTTTCTTCCTTGTTCTCAATTTTAGGGAATTGAAGTTTGCTTTCATCTAATATGTATGACACATCTTCTGAAGGTCTGTTTAGACCAAGTTTTTCAATTCTTTCAGCACTTTGGGCAGTAGTGGTTATAAAGAATTCATCTTGATTTGATTCAGATTTTGAATTCTTAGTGAAGAAGAAAATTATTCCAATTACTATAATTCCAATTATTATATAAGTCATTTTATTCATTTCGTTCAAGAGCTTCTCGGTATTGCATACAACAATAGAATAAATGTACAGGTACATTTATTTCTATTATGCTGTTAATTCAAATCTAATGGATTTTTAATACTTCTGAATGCATTTACTGCTACATGAGTATAAATCTCCGTGGTTTTTGGACTTGAATGACCAAGTAAAATCTGTGTGTAATGCAAATCGATTCCGTTTTCTAA
>CAZXYA010001070.1:0-1642 GCA_964644655.1 uncultured Saprospiraceae bacterium
AGCTTTCTTTTATTAATTTTTGTATTTCTAAAACTCTATCACTATTAAACCCAATATTATTTTTAGAATACTCAGTCTTACAACTTAGTAGAAGCAAAAAAAAGAGGAATGTCAGCCTAACAACTTTCATTCCTCTAATTTATAGATTATTATAACAGATATGCAAATAATCTAGTTAGTTCCATCATCCTCCTCTTCATCCTCTCCAGTACTTCCATCTTCTCCAACTGTTCTTTCCGTTGGATAATCTTTATCAGTAAGGTTAATTGAAAAAGGGATAGTATTCGTGCCCATAATCAGGGCTATTAACATATAAAATAGCGTTGTCATTGTAATAAATTTTAAGATTCAACAAAGGGGTGGCTGTCCGAGTCTTACTCAGTTTTTTACAGCCACCCGTGAGTGGCGGAGTACTCCTTTGTTTTTGGGAAGTGGGAATCTTAATAGGGCAAGTCTTTAACTACTTCCCTGTGGTTAACAACCACCCTAATGTGGATTTCCGTAAGAACAGTTTTTGTGCTTTAGTTATGTTAGCACTACATAACTGGAACTGATTCTTACGCAAATGTATCATGTGTTCTTCCCCTAAGTAGAATCCAATTCCGGACATTCCGATAATTCAATATTATTCTTTAAGATTCAACAGAAATCCAAAATGAAAACCATTAAAAGTTATTCTGAAGAAATAAGAACACAATATGAAGAAGACAAGAAGAAGGGGAAGTTATATTCAGATTTGTATGTTCTTAAACCTGGTGTAATCAGGAGTACCTGTCTTCATTTAGAAGAAGATCAATTGTCAAATGAAGATTTAAAAGTTCTGGAAAATTTTTTCAATTGCAAGAAGGAATTTGGTTTGCGAAAACAAATCAAAAAACATGACATTGATTTGTTTAAACCTATTTGTAATTTTTTAAAACAGGAGACCAAATCCTTAAAAGCAAATGATTCTATAGAGCTTATCGCTGTATTGATAGATTTTCAACCTAGACCCTATAGACATTATCTTAACAGTAGTGCAGTTAAAATAGAACCAAAGAAAAGGGGCGCTTCTCAACAGAACAGAAAATCAATATTAAAAGAAGAAGCAAGAGAGGGTAAGAAAAAGAAAGAAAAACCTAAAAGTAATCCAATAACCAAATTAATAGCATCTATAGTCTTAGTCGTATTAGGTTACATCGGTTATTCTTTGGGAGATAAGAAATGTATGGAGTGGAAAGGTGATCACTATGAAAAAGTATATTGTTCGGGAAATGACAAACAAGATTCATTGGATATGAGAATTTTAAGAAACTTCAAACAAGTGTTCTTAAAAAAATGTGATACTTTTTTTATAGATGAGAATCCTAAAAAGCCAAAAATATGGTATGATAAATCAAACAATAAAGTCACTCTTTTTACTACTTCTGGCATTCATCCTACTAATGATAAAACTTTAAAACCAATTACCCCAACTATTATTGACGGCCATTTAGATCCTTGTGAAATCAAAGAATAATCTTGAAGCATTATCGTTATTCTTTTATGAAAGCTATCCTTCTATTTTTCTTTCTTATAGGCACGGGTTTAATGGGGCAGGAGCACTCTAAAACCATCCATATTTTCGTTGCGCTTTGTGATAATAAAAACCAAGGCATTGTTC
>CAZXYA010001071.1:0-1638 GCA_964644655.1 uncultured Saprospiraceae bacterium
ATTGCGTAGAGTTAAACCTCAATATTTTTAAAACAATACTTTTTAAACAACTTCTGTATCAACCATTTAATACAAAAAAGAAAAGATGTTAAAGAAGAGCTTTATTTTACTTTTATTATTGATTGGATCTCTATTAGTTAAAGCACAAAACTGTCCAGATTATGTAGTCGAATTAACGAGTCAATCGGCAATAGATAATTTTATAGAACTTTATCCTAATTGTTCTATGGTAAATAGATTAAATATTATTGGTGAGGATATTACCAATTTAAAGGGGTTAAGGAATTTGGACTTGGAAGATATATCTTGTTTTAATAATTTAAAATCAATTGCTGAAATTACGATTCGTTATAACCAACAATTAAAAAATATAAGAAAAATAAACAAGGATTTTTCTTCTACAGGGTATTATAAAGTCTCAGGGAATAAGTTTAATAAAGAATAAGGACCGTGTACAAAAGTAATGCTAAATAAAATTACGTATTACAACTTGAAAGCATTTTGCAGTAATGAAAATAGCTCAAATGAATAGCTATTCAATTCGTCATTCATTCCTAATGAATTGAGATTTACAACGAATTTCTACCTGTCGGTAGACAGGCATCGTTCATCATTCATCGTTCCTATGGTCTAGTCTTATTCCCACGCCTTTTCTTTCGCTTCAATTTCTCTCCACAATCAGAGATAGCCTGCCCGTCATTACAAACAATAGATAAATCAGACCCTGTTTGGGCTACTGTGATTTGCTGACTGACATTGGCTTTTTGGCTATTAGGCGGATAAAAAGGATCATTAAAATTGTCCATTAAATAAATGGGGTTTCCTGAACATTCTCCACTATTGGTAAAAGAGAATAGCGGAATTTTGGTATCTTTGGTGTAAGTAATATTTCTAGTACCGATACTAGTTAAGCCAAAAACGATATAATCAAATTTAGGCGCTTCTGTCGGTGTATTGGAGCGACCATTTTCGGCAAATGCTACCCCTTCAATAAGGTTTTGTAGATTCGTCACTTTGAAATTACCTGTAGGTACTTTCAGCGTTACTTGAGCTGTGGCAGTTGTATTAAAAGGGGATTTAATCGTTTGGTTAGGCAATAAAGAAACGGTAAATAATCCTTTTTTGGCTTCTAAAACATAGGTATAGACACAACTTTGAGCTTGATTAAAAGTCGATGTTAAGATTGTGTTTTTTGGTGATTTATTAGGAAATATTAGGGATAAAAGACCTATTGACATAGAGAAAACAAAGAACAGTATAGCTACATTTTTCATAAGGGTAATTTTGACTAAACAATTTAGCAAATAAGAAATACCTTTAATGGTAAGTGTTAATTAGACTAGTTGTAGGAATTAAAGGTAGAACAAAAATAATGCCCTTCTTTCGGTAATTGAGCTAAAATAAAAAAGCCCGAAGCTTATCCCACTAAGCTTCGGGTTTTGTCATTTTTTTGCTCCATGAACAAAGCAAAATATTCGTGAATTGTTCCAAAATTTTGTCAGTTATCAGTTCAGGCTGACCGTAAATGGTAGGATTTGCTAAATTTCCAAAATTTAGTAAATCTAAATTCTTGGTTATCAAACAGAAAAAGATTTACTAAATCTGCTAGATTTAGCAAATCGAGCGTTTGCGGTCAGC
>CAZXYA010001072.1:0-1637 GCA_964644655.1 uncultured Saprospiraceae bacterium
AAATTCCTAATCTTTTACGAAATTTGCTAGTGACACACTTTATTTAACAGTCTCAATAGGTTCCAATATCAGCTTCGTATTGGAGACTTACATCCCCTCCTCCACTATTGTTAAAAATCTCATCTTCGGCAATTAAAACAGGTTGAATATTTTCGATTCGGTACAATTCAAGGTTTAAATCAATATTCCCAGGAACTTGAGTAATATCAATAGAAATAGTACAAGGAGTTGTAATTTCTATTTTAAACCAATCTTATCTTTTTGATTGGCATTAGATGTTTCCAGTCTAAAATCTTCGCCATATATTCTTTCCTCAAAACATCCCTCTGTTGATATAGGAATCGCCGTCTCTAAAGTTTGATTAATTTCAAATGAACTGCTGATAAAACTAGTACACAAAGTGTAAGTGTCTTCACTTTGGTCATTATTATTTTCATCTTCCACATAAATATAATAAGTATCTGGACGAACAAATGCATTAGCAAAAATATCTTGTCCAGCCGATGAATTAAATACAGGAAACTCTGTTACGAGTTCTAATAGGTTGTTTGTTATGGCGTAAATTTTTACATCTAAATCTACATTTCCTGGAACTGACGTTACATCAACTGTTAAATAACCAGTTTCAGAGATTACTACGGAATACCAGTCTTTATCAAAGCCATTATCAGAAGAAGTTTCAAAATTCATATTTTTACCAAAAATTCTTTCTTCAATACACCCATTTTCTTCAATGTGTGATGCTGTCTGAAAAGTTTGATTGATTTCATAAATACTCGAAATGCAGGTAATTTCTAAACGATAGAATTGAGTCGTATTAGCATCATTATTATTCTCATCATTTACTAATACATAGTAAGTACCTGAAGGTAAGTAAGTTGTAGCAGAAAGGTCTTGAGTACCACTTGAATTGAACTCACCATCGTCAATAATAAGTTTAGTTAAGCCAGAAGTTTCTTGATAAATAGCTAAATTTAAGTCAACATTACCTGTTTGATTTATCAAATCAAAGTTAACATAGCTAGGCTCTATAATCTCAAAAATATACCAGTCTTGGTCACCCTCTACTTGAATATAACCATCATAAAAATTTCCACAAACAATATTTGTTGCTGTATTAAAATCATTATTTGGTTCGAATTGGTCTTGGGCGAAAGCGAATACTGAAAGTAATGAAAAGAAAAAGAGGGTAATAAAGTTTTTTAAGCAAATATGCATTTTTGTAAATTTAGTTTTTTATCTTGTTGTATCCAGAGTAACAGATTCTTGTCTTTAAATCACATTTTAGACACTTTTAGTGTGACTATTCCCTCTTCAGTTTTTACCTGAAGTAAATAAATTCCCTTATTAAATTTAGATAAGTCCAATTCTCCTAGCTGAGTTGTTCCCAATTGCCAATGATGCAGTATTTGTCCATGTAAACTAATTAATGTACACTGAACATTTGTATAAGTTTTATCTAGGTCGATTTGCAAGAAGTCTGTAACAGGATTTGGACTGTAAATTATTTTAGAGGTATTTGGCAGATTCTTAATGGAAGTAATGATGGAAGTATTAGTAATGAAAGGAACAGTATATAAAACGAGACTGTTAAATAAAGTGTGTCACTAGCAAATTTCCTAAAAAAGTAGAAATTT
>CAZXYA010001073.1:0-1624 GCA_964644655.1 uncultured Saprospiraceae bacterium
GAGTGCGTGACAAATTAGGGGTATTTTAGATGTGAAAGCAGGAGTTTAATAGAAATCGTAAATTTAGTTTGCGAAAAAAAATCTAAACTCTAAAAAACTCCTGTGGGAAGATATGGAAAAAAGCGTAATAAATCAGATAATCTATCGAGAAGTAGAAAAATTAACCCAATTGACCAGCGATTATATATTGGAAGATGTACGAGCTGATAAAATGGAAATGGGCTTACTAAAGGAATTATTGCAGATTTGTTATGTGCTTTTGAATTTAATTTTTCAAGAGAAAATAAGGCAAAAGGAATCAAAGCGCCCCGTGGTGGAGACGGATGAAGTAATAAAACATAAAGGCGAACAATCAAGAAAATATCAGAGTTTGTTTGGGGAACACGAATTGATTCGACCAAGCTACTGGACAAAAACGACAGGAAAACTATACGTATTGGACGAGGATTTAAATTTACCAAAAGCAAATTGGTCTTACAATTTGCAGGAATTAATCGGATTGAATGCCTCGGAGAATGATTTTCGAGAAAGCGTCAGAGTAGTCAATAAGTTACTGAATTTAGGATTGAGTGGAAAATCCTCGGAGCGTAATAGTGGTAACATAGGTCCTCAGGTAGAGGCCTACTACAAAACTAAAACTGTAGAAGTGAGAACTGATGCAGTTTGCTTTAGTGCAACCTTTGATGGCAAAGGAGTACCTAAGATTAAGGATAAACAAGAGCAGCAAGGCAATCCTAAAGCTCGCTTAGGCAAAGGAGAGAAAACAGGTACAATGCAAATGGCAACAGTAGGAGTTATGTCTTGTTTCATTCCTAAACAACGAAGTGCCACGACTATCATTAATACCTTGATGGGCAGTCCATTAAGTGTTGTACCTAAGGATGAGCAAGCAAAAAAAGAACACTTAACTAATGATAATAAATGGCATCAAGACATTCATCGTCGTTCTTTTTTGGATAATCAAGCAAAAAGTATTGATTATGGTATCAAATACCTCAAAGATAGAATGAAACACCCAGATAGTAGAATTGTAGTTCCTTTAGACGGTGGTATAGGATTAGAAGATAAGGTTTTAGCAGCCGTCACTAAATACGGTTTAGGTGCACAGTTTGATGGAATTATTATGGACATCATTCATGTCAGCGAATATGTATGGAAGGCAGGTACGGCTATATTTGGTGAAAAATCAAAATCAAGAGCTCCTTGGGTTAGACATGCCTTAGAAGATATTTTGGCAAGTAAGACTGAAGGTTTGATTAAAGATTTAGAGCTAATTGTAGAAAAGACCGAACTGAGTGATAATAAAATTAAACAAATTAATAAAACCATCAATTACTTTAAGAACCATCAACATAAAATGGATTACAAAACTTTTATCGCTAAGGGATATCCTGTAAGTTCTGCCTTAGTAGAATCTGCTTGTGGGCATTTGGTTAAGGAAAGAATGGAACAAAGTGGTATGAGATGGTCTTCACAAGGTGCACAAAATATTATGGATTTAAGAGCTGTAAAGTTAAATGAAGATATGGATGATTTTATGCAGTTTGTTATCAATAAAGATAGGATTAGAAAGAATGGAATGGCAGCTTGATATAGCAACTACCCCTAATTTGTCACGCACTCA
>CAZXYA010001074.1:0-1615 GCA_964644655.1 uncultured Saprospiraceae bacterium
TTTTTCTTCGGTATATTACAGGAGTAATTTGATTCCATTCCCATTTTTGGTAGGAATCTTTAAGAACACCAAAGTGATTAGCACAGTCAGCTTGAGTCCATTCTCGTTCCAAACGTTGCCTTTTCAGGCACGCTCCGAGGCTTTTATCAGTTTCTGGAGGAAATGGTCTATACTCTGGTTTTCTCGCCTTTATGCGTACATTACAAATGGGCAACATACCATATATGGTATGATGTGGTGATCGAAAGGGGCGCTCACTCATTAACCCTTGATCATTCTTTACTTTTCCAACTACACTATGAATTTTGGTTGTTTCAAGAGCTTCACGCAAAGACATAGGTGGTAAAATACTAGGTAGTCGTTTGCTGATCATGGTTTTTCCAGAACCCGGAGGTCCTATCAAGATAATATTATGTCCTCCTGCAGCGGCAATTTCCATACAACGTTTGATAGATTCTTGTCCTTTTACATCGGCAAAGTCAAATTCTGGATATTCCAGATTTTTATAAAACTCAGCACGCGTATCTATAATAGTTTGTTCTAATGGTTTTCCTTTATCAAAAAAAGCAATGACTTCGCTTATGTTTTCTACACCATATACTTCTAATCCATCTACAATAGCTGCTTCTTTTGCGTTTTGTTTGGGTAAAATAAAACCTTTAAAACCTTCTTCCCTAGCCTTTATAGCAATTGGTAATGCTCCTTTTATAGGTTGTAGTCCTCCGTCAAGAGAGAGTTCGCCCATGATCACATAAGCATTTATAGCTTCTCCTTTTATTTGCTCTGTAGCGACCAATAAACCCGTAGCAAGTGTAAGATCATAGGCAGATCCTTCTTTGCGCATATCTGCAGGAGACATATTAATAATGATTTTTTTTCCGGGGATTTTATAGCCATTATTCTGAAGTGCTGCTGCAATTCTATAATTACTTTCTTTAATGGCATTATCAGGAAGCCCCACTAAGTGGTACCCTATTCCTTTATCAACATTTACTTCGATGGTAATGGTCGTAGCATCTACTCCAAAAACGGCGCTTCCAAAAACTTTGGTTAACATATACTTCTTGTTTGAAGAAAGAAAGAAATATGCGCACGTTTATTCTTGCTTTACAATTAAAAAGTAAATATATCATTTTTTGATAAGTTATCAATCTTAAAAAATTAAGGTTGTTTTAATTCAAATAGCTTTGTTATGATTTAAAGTAGATATTCTGTATCTTAAAAGTAAAACTAAAAGATATGGTTGCTGATAGTTTTAAAGCTTATTACCTGAGTTTAAATAGTAGCGATCAGTAAAGAATTGTTTCAACTTTGCTTGGTTTTTGTAAAACGAATGAACAAATCAAAGATTTGTCCAATAAGGCTATAGTTTGTCCTCACTGTGGTGATACTCATCTAGTAGGTAATGGTAAAAGTAAAAAAAGGTGTTCAACCCTACCTATGCCGATGTTCCAATACGATTTCAAGTTCAACTACAGGTCAAGTCTGATATCGTATGCACAAGAAGCAGAAGTTATCAGCCTATATGCACTGTTTGTTAAGCGGTTTTAGTATTCGTAAGAATGGCAAAGAGGTTGGTATAAGTAGTGCTACTTCGTTTTCTTGGCGTCATAAG
>CAZXYA010001075.1:0-1612 GCA_964644655.1 uncultured Saprospiraceae bacterium
AATTCCTAATCTTTTACGAAATTTGCTAGTGACACACTTTATTTAACAGTCTCGAGGTTGGTTCTAGCCTTTGTTGGGTTTATGAATCTATTATTCTATTAATTTGATATTCTCTTTTGAAAGTAATTTTTTTAATTCTTTTCTACCTTCTAATAATGCAATTTGTTTAGAATCAACATCATTTTTCAATTTTAAGACACCTTCTTCTAAATCTGGAGTCATTAATAATTTTGTTTCGCCTCCTTCATCAAAGAAATTCAGTAAGTAACCAATTGCTTTTTTTAATGCAGTTTGCACCTCATGTTTATCATCTTTTTCATATTTGAACTCAATAATTAATCTATTAGATAAACTATCTGATTCTTTTTCTTTATCAATAATCGCAACAGTTTCTAATTCTTTTGCAATGCCTTCTATTTCTTCATATTGTAGTTTTTTAAGTTCAATAATATGCTTTTTAATTTCGTATGATTTTTTAACTGCGTCTAAAACGTAGTTTATTGCTTTACCGAGCGTTATTACTACTCCTGCTATTGTAGTAACAGTAAGAAGTAAAGAACCTTTCTTTAGTTCATATATTTCATATTCGGATTCATAATCATTGTTTAACCTACCAAATGCTTTTAATATTTTAAGCCAGTTGTTTAATTGCGTGCTTAATTTTAAGACGGATTTTGTATGATGATAAGTATTTAATTTTATGATTAATCCATTCCTCCATGCTAATTCCTCGTTAAGTACACCTTTTAAAAATTTTTTAATCCTACCAAATATTTTATATTCATAATCAAATAGTTTTGTTTTTGAGGCAAGACTTTGAATATTACGTATTTCTTTGTTACTAAGACTATCTATTTTTGTTTTTAATGTTTTTTCCTTTAAAAAGGCTAGAGTTTCTAAGGCTTCGCTTATTTGTTTTTTAATTTTTTCTCCAGCCAAGCCACCGTCTTTATCAATATAATCAATTAAATCTTTCTCTTCTTTTAGATATTTAGAGCTAATAGATTGAAACTGTTCAATTACATCTAAAACTTCTTGAAGTTCGGAAGTTTTCGTTTTGATAAAACGTTTTAATCCTTCAATCAAATTTACTGATACTTCTGCTTTCTTTTGTGGCTCTAATTTTTCCCAAGGAATATTGTCCTTTCTATATCTTTCGCTCGTATATGAGCTAGTAGAAAAACTGGAAGAGCCTATTTCTTTTATTTTATTTGTACTTTTTAAAAATAATTCCTTTATTTTTTCTATATCCATAAAAATAGTTTCTGGTGATATATTGTTACACTTTTTCAAAAAAGGCAATTTACAAATAATTATATTATATAAATAATATTTTATTGCCAGATTCTACTAGCAATTTTCCTTTCCTCTTTACCTAACGCATTAGCATAAATAGTCGTTACTTCCAAACTACTATGCCCCATCCATTTACTAACCATATTCAAAGGTATATTTTTCTCTAAACAATGAATAGCAAAACTATGGCGTAGCCCTTTAGGACAAGCGTGTACGCCCTCGATATTTGCTTTCTTCATTATCGCCATGATTTTACGATAGCCTGTATTCCTTGTCCAAGTCCAAAGTCTATCCTTTTTGGTCTTTGGATTCTTCT
>CAZXYA010001076.1:0-1610 GCA_964644655.1 uncultured Saprospiraceae bacterium
GGTGTGAGAGGCGCACTCCGCTATATTCTAGCGGAGCCGTCTACTCGATTACCTGTTGGCTTTTACGTTCGCTTCAAAGTTTTGAATTGTGTTTACGATTTGACCAAAGTCAGGATGAGCCAAATTACAAAAGGAAACTACTCCAATATCATTCTTTGGATTGAAATAAAGAATTGAAAACACACCAATGCTTCCACCTTTATGGATTCTATAACCAGGTTCTGAAATTGCCCAAAAAACACCTACATCATATTCATCATTTAGAGCACTTTTATCTATCTTTTCAAATTTGCTACTACTCAATTGAGGTGTAAGCAAGGTTTTATAAGATTCCGAATCTAATAACTTACCTTTCCCTTTAAAACCATTCATCATTTCTATTAGATATTTTGATAAATCATCTGCATTAGATTTTAAATCTCCACAAGGTTGCCCAGAATCAATAGCTCTAGGAAATTCAAATAGTTGTTCAGTGCTATCCTTTTCATACAGAGTATATAATTTTGATACTGTGGAGTCTAACTCTATATATTCCCAATATGTATTGGACATTTCAAGTGGTTGAAAGATATATTTTTTAGTAAATTCTGAAAAAGACATTCCAGAAACGGTTTCTACTATAAGTCCAGCAAGGTTTGAACCTTCATTGGAATATTCATATTTTTCTCCAGGTTTAAAATTAGAAAAATTGCTTTCAACGTACCATTTCCCATTTGGTGTGAATACTTGTTTTATGTATAAATCTAAAGGTATAGCAGTTCCATCCCAATAATAAATATCCTCTGCCAAATCAGTTGGCATTTCATCCGCACTATATTTTGATTTTTCGAGTAATTCGCTAGGTCTCTTTTCTCCATCATCAAAATCTCCATTAAGTGATGATGTATGTGTCACTAGATGTTTGATAGTTATATCAGTATTTGGGAAATGTGGACTAATAATTTTAAATGGTAAATAATTATTAATTGGGTCATCTAAATTTAATTTTCCATCTTCTACAAGTTTCATTATTGCGACTCCAATAAAGGTTTTCGAAATTGAGGCGATGGTATGAACTGTTTGAGGTGTAAATTTTTGTTTGTTTGCAATATCTGAATATCCAAAACCTTTAGAGTATATTGTATTATTACCTTGCACTATGTTTGTAGTAAACCCGGGAATAACTGTTTTCTTTTCAATTTCATTTAGTTTATACGTCAATGAATCGATTGCTGTTTGAGAAACTTTATTCTTATTAGAATCGGAATTTTTATTACCGTTGCACGATACTAATGTGCTAATAATAAGACCTAGTAGTAATATATTTTTCATTTATGCTAGTTTAACTTAAAGAGCTGTATCCTAATAATTTGTTACAGTTTTTGATTTAAATCGTGAGTTTTTTTCAGCTTGCAGGTAACGTTTAATATATGTGTCGTAGCAGAGCAAAATGTTACCCTGATTTATGATTTTTCTGCGCATTGGTTGCTAACTTTAACTTCTTGCAAGCATTGCGCCTTGCCAAAAATACAACAGCCATTCGATTGATCACTTAGCTGCTATGATCACATATATGTTGTGTGTGCCCAGTATGGGCATCTTTTTATTTACTGAAAGGTAGATAATTAATC
>CAZXYA010001077.1:0-1605 GCA_964644655.1 uncultured Saprospiraceae bacterium
GGCTCAAAAACCTTCAGACTTTGTAGTTACTACCCAAACACCACAGGAAGCACCGTTACCCGAAAAATTTAAAGGCTTAAAAGAAATTTTATTAGTCGATAATTTCCCCAACCCTGTGAAAGCGACTACCTACGAAAATGAACCCAATAAATTCTTTTGGAAACACACCACTTCTATTTTGTCCCTTAATGAAAATATTACCATTGAAGAAGGCGGGGCCTATATATTTTATAACGACCAATGGAATTTAAGAGTCGCCTACCAACCAAAGGAATTTTCCAAATTATTTCAGGTGCCTAAAGGAAAAATGAAAAAAGGAGAACCGTATGTTTTTGTTGAAAATTGGCGAGTAGGGCCACAATTATATGGTGGTTGGGCGATGTGGTATGTGGTTGGGACTACCGATGCGGGGGAACGAGTTTTTGGAGTGGGGCGATTAGATACTGTTGGGGAGGTGAATTAGTCATTGGTCATTGGTCATTAGGTAACCGTACACCACAAAAAATAATCATGAAAAATATCATTCAAATCATTTTAGCTATCTTTTTTATTACCCCTCAATTTGTTAAAGCTCAAAACTGGGTGTATCAATCAACCAAAAGTCAAATCACTTGGACAGGTAAAGCTGCTTTTAGTGCCTATGCCTTGAGTGGTACAATCGAATTGGCAACAGCAACCATTGTTGTGGAAAACGAAAAAATCAAAAGCGGTAAATTCGTATTTAATACAAAATCCATTGATAGCGAATTGAAAGATTTAACCAAGCATTTAAAATCAAAGGACTTTTTTGAAGTCAAAAAATATAAAACGGCGGTTTTTGATTTGGCGACCATCAAATTATCAGAAGGAAAACAATGGATTGCCGAAGGAAACTTGACCATCAAGGACAAAACTAAACCCGTTGCTTTTTTGATAACTCAAGACATCATTGATAATCAATTAATCGTCAAAGGCAAAGCCATTATCAATCGAACGGAGTTTGGCATTACCTTTAATTCGCCGTCCTTTTTTGAAAAGATGAAGGAACAGGCGATTTCGGACGATTATGAGTTGAATTTTGAGTTAGTATTTCTCCAAGAATAAACCAATTTTATAAGTCTCTAAAATTACGAATTCGCTGCACCATTGCCGCCATTTTTTCTTCTCCATCAGGTGTAAAATCGGCTATATGTACTTTTGATAATACACCATCAACTATTAAAATAGCAATCATATTAGGTAATTCACGATGACTCCAACCATCATAAGTGCGAGTTAAATTTTTGGAAAAATCCTTGATAGACGTAAAACATAAAATTATTTGTGAAAAATGTGTGGTAGTTTTCTTAATAGAATTATCTTCGCTAAAATACAAAATTATTTATCAAAACAAACAAAGCATGACTAAGGTGAATATTTATCAAGTTGCTATTTTTATTATTTCATGGTTGTTATTTTCTGCTTGTATAGCAACCGCACAAGTTAGTGTAGCTATTAATACACCTGACCCAACAAGGTTTAAAACAGAAATTTCAAAAATCAATAAAATTCGCTTTGATAATAGTCGAGAACGAATTGTCTTTACAGGCAGTTCCAGTATTCGATTTTGGTTGGATGTACAAGAAC
>CAZXYA010001078.1:0-1600 GCA_964644655.1 uncultured Saprospiraceae bacterium
TGCGAATGACTGCCCCTCTATTTCTGTAGGTTTAAGAGGCTTGAGTTATTTAGAAGTAGAAGTGACTGGCCCTAATCGAGATTTACACTCAGGGGTTTATGGTGGTGCTGTAGCGAATCCAATCAATATTTTGTGTAAGATGATTGCGTCCATGCATGATGAAAATAACCACATTACCATTCCAGAATTTTATGATGATGTAGCCGAAGTCACCAAAGCTGAACGAAAGGCAATGAACGAAGCACCGTTTGATATTCATGCTTATAAAGATGATTTAGATATTTTCCAAGTACGAGGCGAAAAAGGCTATACTACCTTAGAAAGAACTTCTATTCGACCAACTTTGGATGTGAATGGTATTTGGGGGGGATACATTGGCGAAGGCGCGAAAACGGTTTTACCATCTAAAGCTTTCGCTAAAATAAGTATGCGCTTAGTACCAAATCAAAGTTCTGATAAAATCACGGAGATATTTACTAAGCATTTCAAAAAAATTGCCCCTAAATCTGTCAAAGTACAAGTGCGACCACATCATGGCGGCGAACCAGCAGTTACGCCTACCGATACGGTAGAATACAAGGCAGCAGCAAAAGCAATGAAAACCACTTTTGGCAAAGAACCAATTCCTCAAAGAGGCGGTGGAAGTATTCCAATCGTTGCGCTATTTGAAGAGGTATTGGGGGTTAAATCTGTGTTGATGGGTTTTGGTTTGGATTCAGATGGTCTGCATTCTCCGAATGAGCATTATGGTTTGTTTAATTATTATAAAGGGATTGAGACGATTCCTTATTTCTTTCAGTATTATGCGGAGATGAAGAAATAGGAATAAGGCCACAACTACAACCAATACAGAACAATGAGGAAACTATTTTTAGGGGATTTAAAGGAGGAAATACCTGAAATTTCTTTTGCTTTTCGTGCCATTATGCTAGAAGCAACGCAATATTGTTTGAATTTTTTTGGACATCAACCTGGCGTTAAATTAAAGGTAACAGGAATCTTTGAGGAAGAGTTACAGTTGTTTTGGGAGAAAACGACTATCAGTAATGCTGAAAAGAAAACCTGGCAGGATACAAAAGAGGCTGCTCGATTTGCTGCTAAAGCAATTGCCGTTTTACTGATAAAAAACTTAACAAAATATAACCATTTTGAACGCTTATATCAAGGTTTAGGTGTTGATTTTTTTATATCAGTAGAAGAAAGTTTGAAAGATAATAAACAACTTGCACGATTAGAAGTTTCAGGGATTTTTGAAGAGAAAAAAGGAAATACGATAAGCGATAGACAACGAATTAAGAAAAAGCAGATAGAAAAATCGGATTATCTAGGTATTTCTGTTTATATTGTAGTAGCAGAATTAGGCACTCCTAAAGCAAATATCTTTAAAAAATGAAAAATAGTAAGGATTTACATAAAAAAGCAATGGAATTTGCAGATTCCGCAGAGGTGGGGAAGTTGAAGGGGATGTCTCCAAAAAATATAAAAGAAAATTTTTATCAAGCTTATTTATTGGAAAAAGAAGCGGCTTTAAAAATGCCTGCCAATCAAAAGAGTCCTATTCCCCGACCGTATTTAATTCGTAGTGCGGCGGCGCTTGCTT
>CAZXYA010001079.1:0-1596 GCA_964644655.1 uncultured Saprospiraceae bacterium
TCATCGCTCTTATATCGTCAACCTAAATAAAATAGAAGTGATTGAGGATGGTTCGGTCAAGATTGGCGAGAAATGGATTCCTATTAGTCGTAAATTGAAAGAGGAGTTTATGGGGTTGAAAATTATTCGGACTCTTTAGCTACAGAAGCAATGGATTATATCAATATTCATTGGTAGCAGAAACTGCCGACAATGTAAGGCTATTATAATTTTAAAAATTACAACGTATCATTAAAAGACTCCTATCCTCACAATAGCAAAGATAGGAATCTATTTTTATAATGGATGGTCAACAGCCTCACGCTGCCTCCAATAACATAACAGTTCCTAATCCACCATCCGCACAAACGCTTACAACCGCTTTTTTCCCTTTTCCTCTAGTTGCTAATTCTTTTACTGCTTGGCTAAGGATACGTGCACCCGTAGCACCAAATGGATGCCCTAGTGCAACACTACCACCATTAGGGTTTAAGCGGTCCCAAGGAAAGTCGCCAAAATCCATTTCTGTGCCTACTTTTTGGAGATGAGCTTTGTCTGTTATTAATTGAACATTGGCAGACAGTTGGGCACCAAATGCTTCATGGATTTCCCATAAATCAATATCCTCATATCGTAATTGATGCCTTTCTAAAATTCGAGGAATCGCATAGGTAGTAGCCATTAATAAACCATCTTCCTCTATATTGACTCCTGCCTGTTCCCAGTCCAATACCTTAACAGCATGTTGGGTATCTCCCATTTTATCAATTCCTTTTTCGCCAGCTACCCATAGACCTGCTGCGCCGTCTGTTAATAAGGAGGAATTACCAGCCGTGATGGTGCCAAATTCGCTTTTATCGAAAACAGGTCGTAGTTTGGCAAGGATGTCCAAACTCGTTTTTTCTCTTGGGATGGTATCTTTTGCTACTTCATCAATAGGGACAATTAAGTCCTCAAAGAATCCATTTTTTTGAGCAGCAATTGCTTTTTGATGACTCGCTAGTGCAAGCTCATCTTGTTGTTGTCTACTGGTTTCAAGTTTTTGAGCAGTTATTTCAGAATGTTCGCCCATGCTCAATCCTGTACTACGGTTAGAGACACTAGGAATATGGAGTTTAATATCCCCTAATTTTAACTGACTTAATTGAGTAATTCTATCAGAGAGCGTTCTGGATTGAAATAATCGACGTAACCAATCTGATAAATTTTGATTTAGCCCTACTTGTACTCGACTCATACTTTCTACTCCGCCCACTAAGGCTACTTCTGAATCTCCTATCATGGAAGCCGCCTGCATAGCGGCTAACATACTCGTACTGCAAGCCATTTTTGTCGTAAATGCTGGAATGCGTTGGTCTAATTCCGCATCCATAATAATTTCTCTGGCTAAATTGCTGTACCCCAAATTGGGTGCGACTGAACCCCAAATCATAAAATCGGGATTAAGACCTTGTGTTTTTATCATTTCCTGTACTACAGGAACAGACAAACTAATCGCATTTAAACTTTTAAATTCTTTATCTAATTTTACAAATGGTGTTCTTTTTCCAGCTACTAACCAAATGTCTTTTGATGATTTTTTCATAATTAATTTAGTTGAGGGGTTGTGTATAAAGT
>CAZXYA010001080.1:0-1590 GCA_964644655.1 uncultured Saprospiraceae bacterium
TTTTTCTTGCCTCTGGCAAGCGTTAAAAGAAAAGATTAAATAATAAATACATATACTTAAATCTCGCCAGAGGCGAGCAATAAAATGGTGTCGGACTGCAAGTCCTAACCAGCAATTTAGGTATTGAGATTGGGGTTTTTTATTCTTTTTTTATCTTCAAACTAAACTATCGCATGAGTACCCTTCCAGAAATTAGAGGAAAAGTTACGAGTAATATTGATGTGTTAATTCGCGCTACCCAACCAGCAATTAATTTGGATGAACCATTTTATGCCATTAATTGGTTTTCGACTAAGGTAGAATGGTTGTATCACTTTTATAATTTTCTAGCCATCAGAAGTGTAAAAAAAATAGGCGGCATAGCTTTTTTTAAGGCTAAAGTGACAGAGACGATTATAGATGATGCTGATGGTCGGCGAGATTTAATCCTTATTGTTCACTACCCTGGCGGACAACAATTTAAATCCTTAATGGAGTCTACTTATTTTAAAATAGTGAGCATCTTTAGGGTCTTTTCTGTTAAAAAATTCACCTTTGGGTTTACTCATAAACTAGTAGCTGACCCGATTTCCAAAAAAGAGGATAATTTGTTTTATGCCATTCATCATTATAAAACAAACAAGGACAAGAAGGAAAATTTGCAAGCTGTTCAAGCTATTTTGCCAGAAGATATTACTATTAAATATGCTGGGCAGGTCATTGCAACGTTGAACAGTCAGGAAAAAAATAAACCTGTCGAGCCAATTCCTAATTTAATGGATGGGCTTTTTATTTTTCAATCTTCAAAAGAAGACAGTCTCCAAAGTCTATTTGCGACCAAAGGTTATAAGGCTGTTTTGGAAACGCTTCAATCTTCTCATATCAGCTTATTAAATCGAATTAAAGTATGAGTCAAAAAAAATATGTTTTGATAACGGGCGTGTCTTCTGGCATTGGCTATGATGCTGTTCAATTTTTAATTGATAAGGGCTATCATGTTTTAGGAAGTGTTCGGAAAGCAGCCGATAAACAACGCCTGACAGGTGACTTCCCAAACAATTTTACCTGCCTTCAATTTGATGTGACTAAAAAAGAAGCAGTTGCTGCTGCTTTTCTCGAAGTAAAAGAAATAGTAGGGGAATATAAACTGGCAGGCTTGGTGAATAATGCAGGATTGGCCTTAGGTGGTCCGATAGAATTGATGGATGATGACAAATTCCGTTACCAAATGGAAGTCAATCTATTTGCTGTTCGAACGGTGACTAATATCTTTTTACCCTTACTCAAAGGGAATAAAAAGCAAAAAATAAAGGGCGGAAAAATCATCATGATTAGTAGTATTTCTGGAATATTTAATACGCCTTTCAATGGTGCTTATTGTGTATCTAAACATGCGATGGAGAGTCTGGCAGAAATCTATCGGCGAGAATTAATGATGTATGATATTGACGTCGTATCTATCCAACCTGGCCCCATTGAATCGAGTCTTTGGAATAAAAACATTGACCAATACCCTGAATTTGACGGAACAGATTATGAAAAACTATTGGATAAGAGTAGTCCAGCCCCTTAAATACCCAGACAAAATTCCAGATTAAAAACTGTAATTTT
>CAZXYA010001081.1:0-1586 GCA_964644655.1 uncultured Saprospiraceae bacterium
ATATTTATGTCAATGCCAATAAAAAGCATATCAAAGTCTTATTCCAAGATATTTTATACATAGAAAGTCTAAAAGATTATGTCCGAATCCATACGCCTAAACAACGGATTACCACCAAAGATAAAATCAGCGAATTTGAACAAAAATTACCCGATTACTTTTTGCGCATTCACCGTTCTTTTATTGTTAATAAACGGAAATTGACGGCTTTTACGGCACATGATGTAGAGATTGGGGAGACGGAAATTCCTATTGGCGTTAGTTATAAAAAAGGGGTTTTTGAGGTTTTGAAAAAAGGGTGAGTCCATTAAAAAATTATTTTTGATGCTTCACTAATAATGCTATTTTTTGCTTTAAAAGCATTTCTCGTTCTTGTGTATTCTGTTCAATTTGTCTATCAATCTTGGCTAATTGAGCTAATATATCATCCGCTTCTGGCGTATTTAAAGCAAGTATTTTTTGCGCATTATATCCTTGTTCTAATTGTTTGATAAAGCCTTTTTTGTCATTGATGCTATCTAGCTTAATATGGATTAAATGAAGTCCAATTTTGTTCAATTCATCATTTACTTTGAAGGTGATTTTCTCTATGATTTGACTTCGCAGCGCAGCAATATCTGCTATATCGTATCTTTTAAAAATTTTTGCATCAAAATAGGAATTATTAGTAGCATCTCCAACATTTTTTTTCATTTTTTAATTCCATCATTAGTAATAGTCTCCTACTTTTTTAGCATATTTAGCCTGTTTTATCACTAGACCTAAAATTCTATTATGCTGTATGCTTCACTAAAAAAGTGCGTTTTATTCACTATTCTCTCTCTCTTTTCCTTTTTAAATTATTCTCTTTTCGCCCAAGTAGGCGTAGGCACAGAAGCCCCTATCGACGCCGAATTAATGTTTGATGGCAGTCGAAAAATGCTCCAAGCAAAATGGGAATATTGGGAGGGGCCTCGCCTTTCCGCACAAGCCCCTATTAAGTGGCAAATTGTGAAAGACCCTGTTAATAGGGGCACTGCAGTCAATACCAATGACCCCGCCTCCGCAGGTGGTTTATATGGTGCAGCAGATATTGTAACCAAAAAGAAATATCGCGATTTTAGAGCGCATGTAGAATTCTTAATTCAGCATGAAGGAGGCAATAGCGGGGTTTATCTACAAAATCGTTATGAAATTCAAGTATTGGATGGGGATACGACCTCGCATGGACTGGCAGCAATTATCAATGAATCTTCCTCCCCTTACTTTGCTTATTATGGATTGGGGCAATGGAATGCTTATGATATTGTTTTTCGGGCAGCCCGTTTCAAAGATGGCAAAATGACCGAAAAGCCTATGGTTACGCTTTACTTTAATGGGATAAAAGTGCATAAAAATGTGCGGATTAATCAAGTATGGGGCGGTAAAAATTCTGGTTTAGATGGCGGAAATGATGGTGGCAAAGGAATTACTGATAGACCCGGAGGGCTAAAATTACAGGCAGAAGGACATGATGTTTTGTATAAAAATATTTGGATTAAGGAGTTGGATTTAGTGGAGGCGAATACAGATTTTTAAGGTGCTAATCCGTAGTTGAAGCTAAAATC
>CAZXYA010001082.1:0-1583 GCA_964644655.1 uncultured Saprospiraceae bacterium
CAGATAATCGACGATACCAATTAACTCGGGTTAGGCATTATTATGCTTTAACAGGTGCGAATATTTATTTAAACAGAGATAAAACAAGTTATTTCGCCCTGTCTTCTTGGGCTAAGTATTTACCGAATGCTCCTTTTACCTTGGACTTCAATGCTAAATATTATTTCCAAGATATTTTTTGGTTAGGAATAGGAAGTGGTACGGCTGATTTGGCACACTTGGAAGTAGGCTTTATTGTAGGAAACGGAATTGGGTATTTAGATGGGCGCTTATCACTTGGATTTGGTTATGATTTTGCGTTGAGTACCCAAGCTCAGTTGTTGGGTAATACGATGGAATTGACGGTGCGTTATAGTTTTGAAAATTGAGATTATGAGGTAATAAGGTTATGAGTGTAAAAGACTAGACTTACAAGCTAAAAAGAAACCCAAAGATTATTTTCTTTCACAATATTCCTCATTATCTCATAAATCTCATAACCTTATTACCTTTTATTTACCCTTCCACCAATTCTCTACCAGCCATAGTAAATGCCTCTAAATCACTTAAAAGCTCTTTTGCTTGAGCCGCGATAAGATTTAATTCTCCGACATTTTGTTCTAATTTTTGACGAATAGAACTAGCCACCAAAACCATATGAAAATCATTACCTGCCTCTAAAACTTGCGTAACTTTTTCAATACTAACTTTTGCCTCATTATAAGAGGCATCCCATTTCTGGCGCAAAGCATTATTCTTAGCTAGTTCTTGATTTCGGAGTGATTCTTTATTAATATTATTTACCAATTCATCTAGTTTAGCAAAATAATCGGCTGAAGTAGTACCTACTTTATCAAAGTCACTCTTAAATCCTTTATATCGCTTTTGAATACTAGACCATTCTTTTTCAAAATCCTTGGACACCTTAGGTAAATCCGGATCTTCTTCTGTTAACTTTTGTTCGGCAGTTTCTAAGCTGGAAACTAATTTTACCGATAATTTTTGTCTATTATCTTCAAACGCATTGATAGACGCTTTGAGGCGCTCGCCATGTTTCATGGCATTTTTAGTCGTATTTTTTTTACAAGCTGGGAGTATCATTATTGTAGCAAACAATAAAAAAAAAATATTTTTCATATAAAAACGATTTATTTGAATGAAAGTATAGGGTGTGAATAAGTGGTAAAAGTAAACAGTTTTCTACCAAACAAAAAAAGCGAAAGGAAATAAATCCCTTCGCTTCAAAACCACGTGTAAGGTTCAACACTGGCAAAAGTCATAAATGACCCTCCTCATGCCAGGTCTCCTCAAAAATTTTTATGATAGAATTAACTAGCGTTAATTATATGATGCATTTATTATTGTTATCACAAGATAACAAATTAATATCAAAACTTATACTAAAAACAATAAAAAAATTAAAAAACTAAGTTGTTTTGTAGTAGACCTGCTACCCTAAACAAATCCTATGATGAAATTGAATTATTTTCAAAACAATATTTATTTAGAGTAACAAGTCTATTACTAAAACTATACCAAATAAAATTTATTTTTTAAAATGAAATAATATTCGATATAACTACTAGAGTAGGTTATTTATTAGT
>CAZXYA010001083.1:0-1573 GCA_964644655.1 uncultured Saprospiraceae bacterium
TGGCTAAAACTCGACCTGCGCCAGGACCTGATGGACTACGACGGGTCTTTTGGTTTAAGCGTCCATTAAAGCCTGCTAAGGAAGTTTATATCAAGGCGAATATGGATAAGAATGGGAAGTTGAAGGAGTAAAAATTGCTATCAAGGATTAATGCAATTATTTTCTTCTTCCACTATTCCAGTAAAATCATATTGAGTAACCAAAGTCTTTGAAAAATCTACCGATTGGTCGATTTCTTCAAAAGCTTGCCATTGGCTATTTTCAAAAGTAAAGCCAACAATCTTGCTTTTGTTTTGGTTGGGAACGTAAATTACCTTTTGACCTCCTTGTTCGGTTAGCACAGATAGACATAAGTTACGTTCTCCAATCGCATGATTACTGTATTGGGCTGTTTCTGCCAAAACTTGGAGTATACCTTCCGTTATTTTAGCAACTTTTAAAGTGCCGCCAATATGCGATGTTTCTATTCAAGCCAATTCAACCATTCCATCATTATCTAAATCATGTATAGCTACTACATTTAACCAGCGGTTTGACCGACCTATCTCCGCTACTTGGGCGTATTCAGTCAATTGTTGATTAATAATTTTATAGATGGTAATTCCACCTCCTAAAGCCGTATGGGTGCGCAGGGTAATAAACTCTAATTCGCCATCCTTATCTACATCATACAATCGAGGGCGAATGTCTTCAAATACATACTGGTTTTCCAAAGTCAGTTCATAAAAATCACTATTTACGACCACCACCAATTGACCGCCTTCTACCCTATCTCCTAATATGCCATGTCGATACCTGTCTGTAGGCATGGTGTATTGTGCATAGACGTTGCTGTCTAAACTGATGGCAATTGCTTGTTCTGGTAATTGCTCGTAGTTATGTTCAATTGGCATAAAATGATAATACCTGAGAAACATATGAATTTAAGATGCTCTGTTTTGAATATTGCAGCAATGGTTTTATCTAATTTAAAATCTGGAAAAGAGATTAATTATCTATTTGGGGTACATTCGGGAGTAGGATGGGTAGCCAGCGAGTTATTCCAAATGGTTCTTATTTTATTGAAGATTTTAAGACCTGATTTTTCGTTCAAAAGTTACGGTTTGAAGGGGTAGTTAGTTGTCAAGACCGTAACTTTTGCCGCAAATGCTCCCGCTAGTCCATATAGTACAGCCCTAACGCTGGGCAACCACAAGGGATGCCCCTACAGCAACCCACACTTTTCACCGTAGTACCTAAAAAAAAATTTACTTGTAATTAAACTTTTTATTTGGAACGAGCGTTCTTTTAATATACATTTCTGGAACAATCGTTCCTTAATTAAAATTCACTCAAAAAAATTATTACAAAAAATGAAAAATTCAATTGGATTATTTTTTATACTTTTATTTGCAGTAACTACTTCATTCGCTCAAAACGCTAATCAACTAGTAGAAGAAATGGTAGAAACATTGGGAGGCAAGCAAGCTTTCTATAATCTTGCTAATGTTACGTATGATTATGAATACACCAATCCTGAAAATGGTGGGAAACTTAGAGGCAAAGAAACTTATGTTTTCGATGGAGAGTTATC
>CAZXYA010001084.1:0-1563 GCA_964644655.1 uncultured Saprospiraceae bacterium
CATCCGCTTTATACTGCCAGCTTTTTATTATTTTGGGGATTTTTCCTGTATGCTCTTACTTTGAAGTCTTTGTGTTTTAGTAGCATTGCTAGTTTGTACTTGATTATTGGGACTCGGTTGGAGGAACAGAAATTGGTAGCTGTTTTTGGGGAGGAGTATTTGGGGTATCGGGAAAGGGTGGGGCGGTTTTTGCCTAAGATTTAATTTTTTTAAAATTTTCAGTTCTACGCAAATATATTGCGTAGTGGTAATTTATATTTGCTCTAATATTATATAATTAAATCAAGTAGATAAATGAAATTACCAATCGAAGTCTGGTTATCGAAGGAGAAATTAAATGAAGCAACAAGAACTCTTTTTAAAGAATCTACTATTTGCTTTAGGGCGGAAGCTTACAAGGCATCTTTACTTTATTCTTATTTAGGATTTATGTTAATTGTTAAAGAAAGAATATTGCAATCAAAAGCCCCAAAAGATATTCCTCAATCAAAATGGGAAAAAACTGCAATGTCTTTAAAAGATGAAGAAAGTTGGGACAAAGCTGTTTATGAAGCTTTGCAAACAAAGAAACCTGCAAATTATTTTAGAATTACAGAAACACTAAGAAGAGAAATAACCTACTGGAAAGATAGAAGAAATGATTGTGCGCATTTTAAAAATGAAGCCATAGATGCTCACCATGTAGAATCCTTTTGGAGTTTTTTAGAACAAAATCTACCTAAAATTACTGTTGAAGGAGGAATGCTTACATTGATTTTAAAATTTAAAGACCATTTTGATGTTTCACTAACCCCTATCTCGGAAGACTATTCTAATTTGATTGAAGAAATAGAGTTTTCAGTAGCAGGCAATGAACTATATGAATTCTTTGAAGAATTGGTATCAGTAATTTTCAATTCTAATTCAGGAATAGCATATCACAAAGTATTACATAAAATAATTAAACGTTATGATAATACTAAAATCAGCGAAGAATTAATTCGCTTTATGAAAGCTCATCAAGATTTAGTTGGTCAAGGTTTTCTCCGACATCACCCCGAATATTTACTTGATTTTGATTTTAATAAAAAAGAGATAAGGGAAATTTGGTATAAAAAATTATTTAGTGATTATCATAATGATTATCCTATTTATTGTGCCTTATTAAAGAATAAACTTATCCCAGAAAAGAATATTCTGGAAGCTCATAAAATAATTATACTCAGAACCCATGATGTAAAATTGACTAATCTACAGGAGGACATTTTAGATGAGAATAAGTTCTTTGAAGTATTTATTGAAACTATAGAAAACAATTATCATCAAGGCTATTATAATTCAAAACAAGGGAATAATCATTCAGTATTAATTGTAGCTTATATCAAAAAATATGGATTCAAAGAAAGCATAGTTAAATGTATAAACAAGTCTTTCAATCAAAGACGTATTCCAAATTTATTAAAAAGTAAACTAAAAGAATTATTTGAAGAAAATCCAAAATCCAAATTAGAATATTGGAACATTTCAAAAACTGGTCGTCGTCATGACACTGGACACGCAGAATAGTTAACTAAGCAGCCTTTT
>CAZXYA010001085.1:0-1548 GCA_964644655.1 uncultured Saprospiraceae bacterium
TAATAAGTAATTCCCTCCTTTTGATAAAATATCTACAAAATAATACAACAACTCTCTCGTGCTTTTCCAATCATGATCATAAACTTTATATCCCCAAGAGTTATTGGTCGTACCGCATGTTTCCCAATATTTATTCAGCTTCTCATCTGCTGAAGGGATTTTATTATCTCCTGCATCTAAATAATCTCCAAACGCCCATCCTACCCTTCTGTTCACTAATACGTTTGGATTGGCATCATACACCAATTTGTAAAATTTAAAAGATTGTTCTTCCGTCGTAAACCCTTCTCCGTCAAACCAAATTAAACGCAAATCGGGCAACAATTCTAACAATTCTTCAACCTGTACATAACTTTTAGTTTCATAATACTCGGCATGAGTATTAGGACTTGGGTCCCATAAATTTTTGCCCGTACTATGTGTATAAATCCCTAAAGAATCGTTTACCTTTTTGACGTTTGCATAGTTACCATCACTTCCGTCGTACCAGTCATTTCCATGTGAATAATAGACTCCAAAACCAAGCCCTTGGTTTAAACAAGCCTCGTATAATTCTTTAATCGCATCTGCTTTGTAAGGTGTCGCATCCACCATATCATATTCCGAACTTTTAGAATCAAACAAGGCAAATCCGTCATGATGCTTCGAGGTAATCACCATGTATTTCATTCCAGATTGTTTAGCCAGCTTTGCTATATTTTGAGCAAATGACTTATCTGGATTAAATGTTTTTGCCAATTCAGCATACTCTGCTCTCGGAATTTGAAAAGCATGCATTAACCATTCCGCGACTTTCGGGCCCGGATGAGGGGAATGATTAATTTTTGTTCCTTTCCACATTCCGCCTGCTTGCGAATACAATCCCCAATGAATAAACATCCCAAACTTTGCCTCTGCAAACCATTTTAGAGCTGCTTTTTTTTCTGGAGATTCATGCATTTGCAACCATTCTTTATGATGTACATTAGAACCTATAGGTGTTTTGTGAGAAGGAATAAGTCTGATTTGTTCAAAATTTGCATCCGCATTTATACTCAATATATGCTTACTGTCTATTGCCCTATTTTTAAATACTCCTTTAAATTCTGAAACTATTTTGTGATCATAAGTGGTATAACTTTTTTTGAATACACCTTGAAATTCTTGATCATCAATTTTAATTTTTCCAGTTGTTGAATTCGCTGGCAATGTTTTAAAAATAACTTGTATAACATAATCCGCACGATGCTTTATTGCAAAATCCCAAGAGTAGGTATTTCCCTTTTTTACTCCATCAATTTTATTTAAGATCACCCAATTGCTTGTTTGATCAAAAGGTAAATTTTCAAACGTACTTATTTTTTGATTTTGTAAACATCCGTACAATCCCAGAAGTGCCGTAATGGCTAAACAATTGATAATGATTCTATTTTTCATTTTACAAAAATCTTCTTAAACATTAATCTCCACTACCAAATCATCCTGTTCCACCATCGTTTTTTCTGAAAGGAAAACCTTCTTAACAACTCCAGCTACAGGTGCCGTAATCGTACTCTCCATCTTCATAGC
>CAZXYA010001086.1:0-1536 GCA_964644655.1 uncultured Saprospiraceae bacterium
ATAAATTTAGTCATATGGTGTTGTATTTTGCCAAACATGCAACGCCTTGGAAAGTAAAGTTGAATAAGCTATTATTTTATGCCGATTTTCATCATTATAAAAAAACAGGCTTTTCAATAAGTGGCACAAATTATCAAGCAATTAAGATGGGACCGGTTCCAAAAAACTATGATGGTTTATTTAATGAAATATTTAGAAAAGGAATCGTAGATATCGAAATTCATTATTTCAATGATAGTGCCGCTGGTGAACAATACAAAGAAGGCGAAATAACATTTTATGCGCATTTGTTTTCAAAGGAAGAAATTAATTCTTTAGAGGAAATTGTAGAGTTATTTAAAACAACAACTACGAAGGATATTATCGAAATCAGTCATGAAGAAACTGCATGGATTGAAGGCATCAAAAATCAAGGTTTAATTGATTATTCTTATGCTTGGGAATTAAAAAATGCTTAAGGAATGGGCTTTTTCAAAAAGTATTACCAACGTATAATTAATAAAAATGAAAAAGGATTTAAACTTGTTTTAGGTGGAACAGGTTTAGGTAAAACAAGTGGAATAATCGATGTGATTCTTGCTTCTGAAAATAAAGGAAAAAAATTTATATACATAGCAAATCGCTTGCAATTACTTTTTGAGTTAGGAGAGAATATTAAAAATGAAAATTTATATTCTTTACAAAAGAGTGATTTAGATTTGTTGAGAACTTTACCTGATGGACTCTTTTTTAAGTTATTTGAAGATAGAACATTCAATGATTATTTAAAGTTTTTAAAAATAAACAGAAAAGAAATAAAAGACCTTAAACTAGCTTATCAATTTCTGATACAGAATCAGCATTTTAGACAAAGTAATGAAGGTTATACTATTCTATCTGATAAGGTAAGAATAATCTTTAAATGTTTGAAAACAGTTATAAAAACAGCCTATAAAATTAGGACAGAAGAAATCGAGCACCCAAATTTAGCATCTACAGATTACAAATATATAGTACAAAATACGGTTCCATCTGATATACGAGGAGGAGATTTCCCTGCATGGTATATCAATGCTATATACAATTTAATAGGCTCTAATGAGGTAATTAGAAACTATTTTGAGTTTTCTGGTTATGAACTTGCTTTTAAGGCAAAACACAAGTTTTTTGTTCCTTATTTTTATCAAGCCATTCTATGCGGAGCAATAGGTGAACAAGCAATTGAAGCGATTTTGAAAAAAGAAGAAATTAATACTACTGAAAAAGACATTCCTAATGAGCTATTTGAGGTAGCAGATTTGAAGATAAAAAATGAGCCCTGGTATATTGATAGTAAAAACTATAGTGAATTTATCAGTTAGCCGTTTTGAATTAAGAGAAGAAGACCCCCATTTTCATTATAAATTAAATGCTAGTTATTTTAAGAAAAGAGCTTTAGAAAAATTAAATCAAATTCAATCTTATTATTCAGATAGCTCTTCTAATTGTAAGCTAATTTATATTAGACTTGTTACCCTTTGAAAATAGCGATATGAAATTTGGATTTTTTCGATAGTT
>CAZXYA010001087.1:0-1534 GCA_964644655.1 uncultured Saprospiraceae bacterium
CCTTACTCTTCCGTCGAAAGTTTGGGATGCTTTATAGTGTTTGAAAGTGGCTGTCTCTTGATTGAATCTAGTAATTCCAGAATTAGTCCCAATCCAAATTTCTCCATTCTTTGATTCGATAATTGTATTGATGATTCCATCAATTAAGCCATTCGGATGGTCTCTTTTTCCTTTATATCGTTTAAAAGTATTTGTTGAGGGATTAAATTTAGTTAAACCTTTGCCAAGAGAACCTATCCATAAAATGCCTTTACTATCAACTAGTATCGACTCCACATAATCTGCTATAAGTGAGTTAGAGTCTACAGGATTATGTTGATAACGAATAAAATCTCTACCATCATAGCGAGTCAATCCATTAACAGTACCAAACCAGACAAAACCGTGTTTATCTTGAGCCATACAGTTAACGGTATTCCCCTGAAGGCCACCCGGTAAATCTATTTGTTCAAATTCAAAAAAAGGAGCAGCTGCTTTTTTTTGAGCAGTTAAGACAGCAGGAATGATGAACCAATAGGTCCACAGAATAAAAGGGATAACCCAATTGCTAGGAAAGATGTGTAGTAGTTTTCTCAAAGATTATTTCTATTTGTCTAGCAAATTAAGGAAAAAAACGAAATAATCTAAATTTTTGCAGAAATGGATGCCTCTCAAATTGTCGCCTGTAGCTTGGAAATTCATTTCCAAGTTACCTTCAATCCCTCAAATCATAGTCGACAAAGCACTAGTTAAATACTTGGACATAATTATGTCCAAGTACTTATGCCAATATAGGTTTCACCACATGCCCATGTACATCTGTCAAACGATATCGTCTTCCTTGATGTTTAAAGGTTAATTTCTCGTGATCGACCCCCATTAGATGCATAAGGGTGGCTTGGAAATCATGAACAGGAACTGGATTATTGATGACATTATAGCTAAAGTCATCCGTTTCTCCGTAGCTGATACCAGATTTGACGCCTGCACCAGCCATCCACATAGTGAAACAGCGAGGATGATGGTCACGGCCGTAATTGGTCCCGGATAATTTACCTTGAGAATAAACAGTTCGACCAAATTCCCCTCCCCAAACGACTAAGGTATCTTCTAATAAGCCTCGTTGCTTGAGGTCGGTAATTAAAGCGGCAGTGGCTTGGTCTGTTTTTCTACATTGATTGCGCAAGGCGCCAGGTAGATGACTATGTTGGTCCCATCCTTGGTGATATAATTGTACAAATCGAACATCTTTTTCCAATAGTCTTCTTGCCATTAAACAATTAGCGGCGTAAGTGCCAGGGTCTCGACTATCTGGACCATACAAATCAAAAACGGAATCTGGTTCGTCCGACATATCGGTTACTTCTGGAACGGATGCTTGCATTCGAAAAGCCATTTCGTATTGAGCGATTCGATTGTCTATTTCTGGGTCATGGTAGGCATCTTTTTGGAATTGATTTAATTTTTTAAGCGTTGCCAACATTTGCGCTCGGTCAGCGGCATCGTATCCTTCTGGATTATTCAAAAACAAAACAGGGTCTTTGCCAGAGCGAAA
>CAZXYA010001088.1:0-428 GCA_964644655.1 uncultured Saprospiraceae bacterium
GATATGCTATTCTTTTTTTAAATTATTTTTTATCCAAGATAAGATTGCTTCATACTTTAATTTTCCAGAGGCAATTCCAATTACAAATTGATATTTTTCTTCTTCGCTAGCATTTATATCTTTTCCCTTACTCATTAATAGTAAACGCATTATAACATAGCCAATTCGTTTATTTCCATCAATAAATGGGTGATTGATCAATAAACTTTCAATTATAGCAGCGGATTTTTCTTCTGGACTTGGATACAATTCTTGTGCATCAAAAGTACTATAGGGTCTATTAATAGCAGATTCTAAACCACTTTCATCTCTTACTCCATGAGCTCCACCAAATTTATCTATCAGTACCTTATGAATGGATAAAACATCTTTTTTATCTATCATTACTCTGCTAATCGTTTGAGTAATTGAGTATCTTCTTGAAGGAT
>CAZXYA010001088.1:438-1529 GCA_964644655.1 uncultured Saprospiraceae bacterium
ACTTAAGTTTTTAGATATTAGTACTTTGGATGGACTTATTTTTTGAACTTCTTTTAGATAATTCAATACAGAAAGAAGGCTATCTTCTGGTAGATTAGATAATATTTGCTGAATTTCGGATTTTATTTCTTGAGTACTCATTTTTGATGTTTTATACAATTTACAACATTTTTCATTGTATTTCTAGTTCCGCAAATGCTTTAAAATCCGAAAAAAGGATTTAGATGCGAAATCTTTTCATTCAGATGATCTTTATCAATAAAGAAAAATTGTTTTGAAAATCTTAATAGAGGAGGAACATCGTTCCTATTTAAAATGATGTTCGTTTGCCTTATTTATGAGAAGTTTCTAATAATTCGGTCCCTTACCTTTTCCTTCTAATTTATCGACATAGTTAACTGTTCCTAGTCGAAACTTAACCGGCATCTTAACCACCTTTTCTAATTGTACATCTATTTTGCAAAAAGCTCCAAGCAAATGGTAGTTATAAGCTTTGGGCGCAAGCATACAAGAAGTGTTATTATTGTTTGGAAGCTGGAAATTAGGAGCATCCACGATGTTGTTCAAAGATAAAAATGAAGTAGGGAAGGAAGAGTTGATATTTGTTGTTGGAAAAAGATGATCATTATTTTGAGGTGTTAACTTTGCTTGCGCAAAACCATTTGTGAATAGACCACACAAAATCAAAAGAACACCAATATATTTTTTCCAATCTTTCATCCTCAAATTTTTAATTCACTAATAATCAATAATCAATAATCAATAATCAATAATCAATAATCAATAATCACTTATCCCACTGCACATTTTCCGGCAAATAAAAACACCCCAATCCAGACCAATCCTTTAATCAAAAAGAAAAGAAATCCTGCAATACCTATTTTCTTAAACCATGCTTTAAACTTGCTATCCATCTTCGTTAAATGTATTTGTTGTACAACATAAAAATAACGGATTATGTTTGCAAAACACCAACATTAAATTTTTCAACAGGTGCGCGATTGGCTGCTTCAATTCCCAAAGAGATAATATTCCGTGTTTCTAAAGGATTGATGATGGCATCGACCCAAAGTCGTGCAGCAGCGTAGTAA
>CAZXYA010001089.1:0-1511 GCA_964644655.1 uncultured Saprospiraceae bacterium
TGAAAAAAGTAATGAGTTATATATTGTTAAAACGGCACTATGAATTTCCTGACACTCTCGTGACATTAAATTCTAGCCAAAATATTGATTATCAATGGATTACATTTTGGAAGGGTAGGAGAGGCAATCCATTTTAGTGAGGACTGCGACCATCAAAGCCTGCAAAAAAGCTCTTTAAATTACTGTAGGAGAGGCAATCCATTTTAGTGAGGACTGCGACGAATTTTGTACAAACCTACATTTCATTTTAGTAGGTAGGAGAGGCAATCCATTTTAGTGAGGACTGCGACGAAATCAGATAGGTTACTCGGGACGAGAGAGAGGTAGGAGAGGCAATCCATTTTAGTGAGGACTGCGACGCTAATGTTTTGCTACTAGGTTTAAAGGCATCTAGTAGGAGAGGCAATCCATTTTAGTGAGGACTGCGACACTGCATTAAGAGAATCTTGTTGCGTTTGAGCGAAGTAGGAGAGGCAATCCATTTTAGTGAGGACTGCGACAACTGTTAATCATGATTTAATGATTTTGATGAATGTAGGAGAGGCAATCCATTTTAGTGAGGACTGCGACTGATCGTATTCTGATCATAAATCGGATTTATGTGTAGGAGAGGCAATCCATTTTAGTGAGGACTGCGACTTTATCACTTACATTTTTTAACTGCCTTTTCGGCAGTAGGAGAGGCAATCCATTTTAGTGAGGACTGCGACAAAAGACTAAATTGTATTGTAAGATGCTAATCTTAGTAGGAGAGGCAATCCATTTTAGTGAGGACTGCGACGTTTGCTCATTCTTATCAATATTTCGTATTAACTGTAGGAGAGGCAATCCATTTTAGTGAGGACTGCGACACTTCACGTGTAATGTATCCGTACTTTTTAACTGTAGGAGAGGCAATCCATTTTAGTGAGGACTGCGACTAGTAATTTCTTGTCGTCGCCAGATATAATATGTAGGAGAGGCAATCCATTTTAGTGAGGACTGCGACTCGATAAATCTATTTTGAGTTCTTCTATATTCAAAGTAGGAGAGGCAATCCATTTTAGTGAGGACTGCGACGACAGAATCTATCTATAACTAATTTCATTAGTTGTAGGAGAGGCAATCCATTTTAGTGAGGACTGCGACCTTCCAGTAGGAACTGAGCAATTGCTGTTTTTACGGTAGGAGAGGCAATCCATTTTAGTGAGGACTGCGACAAAAAAGTTCTTTTCATTTGAACGATTTTGAAAGGTAGGAGAGGCAATCCATTTTAGTGAGGACTGCGACTTTGGTTTTGTCCGCATTTTTTCTCTCTTGTTTTGTAGGAGAGGCAATCCATTTTAGTGAGGACTGCGACGGTACCAATTGAAAGCCACTTTGTCGAAATTCGGTAGGAGTGAGCATCCATTTTAGTGAGGACTGCGACCGAAATACTCACTTCCTGTTATTAGTATAAGTACAAGTAGGAGAGGCAATCCATTTTAGTGAATTCTATGACTTATGCAAGGGCAAAAAGAACTAATTTTTGC
>CAZXYA010001090.1:0-1510 GCA_964644655.1 uncultured Saprospiraceae bacterium
TAACGCCGACCTCACAAAAACAAAACAACCTTTGCCCAAAACACAAAAAAGCATTGCGTTTACATAGTGTTAGCACAAGTTTTTTTGAGACTAAATTTTTTACTCTTGATAGATTGATAATAAATTTTCTACTTCAGATAGGTCAATAATAAATTTCCCGTTTTTTATTAATATACTATCATTAATTTTTTGGTTATACAATATTCCGGAGAATTCTCCTGTAATTTTATTTTTATTTTGTTTAAGATTTAGATCAAACTTACTTATGTTATTTGGGTCTATTTTATATACTCCATTACGACTTTTAAAGTCAGGATATTCATTATCATTAAATGAATTTTTTCCAATGTCATAATCAATATTATCCCAAATCTGTATTTCTCTAATTGTATTTTCATTAGATAAGATTAATCCAACATGAAATCCAAAAATATAATTTTTAAATATGTATAATTTTTTATTGTCATAATTTTCTCTAAAATCTATTTCTTTAGATAAATAACTTCCTTTGTCTAGATAGTTAGAAAAACTATTGTAATAAGTCTCTTTGTTACTAAAATCAAATTTTATTTTTGTAAGCTTATTACTAAAATTGTTTTCTAATTTTTGAAGCTGTCTTTTTACATCGTCAAACCTATCTTCTCTAGTTAAAGGGTCATTAAGGTTAAAAAAATTATCATCAATCAAGAAATAAACGCTTGCGTAATTATTTTTTAAAAAAGAAATATTTTCAGAAGATAAATGTGCCTCTCCTTTTAATATTAAATAGATTTTATCATTTTTAGGAAAATCATAACTAATAAGTTTTTCCTCATTAAATCCATAATAGTTATCATATAATTCAACAATTAGTGGGTCTGTGTTTAAGATTAAATAGTGAATATCGAAATATTCTAATAAAAGGTTTAATTTGTTTTCAATGATCTGGTTTTTAAACTCATTTTTTATTAATTGAAAAAAATATTTATAGTCTTCGAAAACCTCTTTTCTGTGTTCTCTGTATGAATCGGTTTTCCCATTTATTAGAGTAAAAACATCTACACCACATTGATTATTATCACAATTTTCATTGCAAATAGATTTTTCATAAATATTATTTAAATGACTAACAATATCAGGGTATTTTGATAGGGGAATTGTTATATGACTCTTAAATTTTAAGATATCGTTAATTGCCAAAGCTATATTTTTGTCTATTGAATCAACTTTTCCATAATTTCTAAATTCAAGATCTAAATGATGTTTATACAAATCATTAGTAGATTGGATATATTCTATATATTTTATTGAGTTTTCAAATAACTCAATATTGATATGCTCATTTGATATATCAATTGAAAAATTGATTTGAATACCGTAAGCGTTATGAAACTTTAGATTAAATTTTTGTTGGCAATAACTTTGTGTAAATGTTAAAATAGCAATGAAGTAGAATATTTTTTTCATTCAAATTTGTGCTAACGTTAAATGTATGTATAGTTATGGGGATTTCCAAGAGTTATCAGCCCTT
>CAZXYA010001091.1:0-1508 GCA_964644655.1 uncultured Saprospiraceae bacterium
TCATAGCTTTTTCGTTTGATTTTCTTTTTTAAATTACCCTCGCCAGACCTGTTCCGCCGAAGGGAAACTTTAGTCGGAAGGCGAGTTATATAAAGGTGTCGGACTACAAGTCCTAACCAGCAAGGTTATAGCTGTTGTGCCAGCGGGTCCATTATAAATTACTTGTTTTGTTAATTTATTTCAGGACAATGCAGTCCATTACTTTTACTTACAGTAATAATTTTGATTTAATCTTAAAGTATTCGAAAAATTTTTCTTGCTTAAAGTAAAGTCAGATTTAAGGAGGCAATAATTTATTTCGATATTATCATGTAGAATTATGTACCAACTAGGAGATTCTTTGGATTCATATTTCGAAGGATTGTCCTGAATCTTTTCAAAATTCTCAATTATTAATTCTATTAAATTAGAGATTTTTATTTGCTCCATAAACTTCTTTCTTTCCTTCATCAAATTTAAAAGTAATTTCGATTCAATTTTAATTTCAGGAAGATTGAAAATCATATCTTGGATTAATGTAAAACTAGAATTAGATTCAAATGAAGTTCGCATACCTGCCCATTCATATTTGTATTCACCATCAAGGGCTTTTTCTAAGCCAGATACTATTTCTTCCGTTGATTTATAAGAAAAAGTATTAATATCTTTTAGAAGTGGATTTGAAGGTATAAATGAGGTCGCGAGTTTTATTTCACGTACTTTTTCAAGTTTACCTATTGAAATTGCATTTATAAATTCTATCATATTTATATTTAAAAGTTAAAGTGTTGGAAAAGCCGAACCTAACGGAGTCGACATATCTGTAATATTACCGTTAATATACATCCCTATTTTAAAAGTTCCTTCACTATTCAATGTACTAGATATATTTGTAGTAATGTCCAAATCCGAAATAGTCATATTTTTCCTAGCAAAGGCAATTTCTTCAAGAATTCTATCTAAATCCCAATTAATAGGAAACATAGAGCTTCTCCCACTTCCAGGGTTTATTCCGTCAGATCCTGTTTTAGGGAAAAAATTACCTGAACCTGGAGGCACTTCAATATCAATTTTTGCTGTATATGCTAAATCGACTCCATTTTGATTTAATAGATTTGATAATCGTATCTTACCTTTTGTTGCAGGATTTGAAGCTGTACCTAGTGAAACATTAATGATATTGTTTGGATTACTAGGGTCTGGTATCCCAGCTGGTCCATGTAAAGGCGGCGATAATGGAATTTCTGCATTATTGATATGATAGCCAGAAACTCTTAGCCGATAACCATACGATGATCTAACCTCTACTTTTATTTCTCCTCCGATGTGTTTGTGTAATTTTGCATCATTAAATATATTATGGCATGCCTGTAAAAATTTAAGGTCATGACGTTGATTTACAATAAATTTAACTTTATTCCAAGTATTTAAATATCCAGGATTAAACCTTAAAAAACCTTCTAAATCACTATTCTTAACGTGAGTTTTGGATATAAAAAATTGATAATGAGATAATTATCGCAAAATTT
>CAZXYA010001092.1:0-1501 GCA_964644655.1 uncultured Saprospiraceae bacterium
TTGGGATGGCGAGGGAGGATTGTAGTTTGGATACTTTGAAGGAGAATAAGTATTTATATAATGGTAAAGAATTAGATACAGATTTTGGGTTGAATTGGTATCATTATGGGGCGAGAATGTACGACCCGAGTATAGCGAGGTTTACAGGGGTTGACCCTATAGTTGATAAATTCGCTCATTTAAGTACATTTAATTATGCTAGTAATGACCCAATTAAAAATATAGATTTGCATGGTTTACAGGGATTACATTATACAAAGAAGGATGATAATGGAAATACTAACCATGTCATAGAGCGAAATGTAGTAGTCCTTACTAAAAAGCTTAAATCTATTCCTTCTGGTGCAAGAAAAGGAAAGAAAAGAAGAATAGAAAAAAGAAATATAAAAAGGTCTAGAAAAAATCAAAATAGACTTGAAACGGTAAAAGAAGAATTAGATTTTCTAAACAGGGGTAATCCTCAAAATACAGCTGGAGAAAGTGTTGAATTCAAGTTTAATATAATTCCTCTTCCTGTAGATGACGATACAGGAAATGATTTAAATATATCTAAAACAGCTTATGATTTCGGGCTAACATCAGCAGAGGATGATGGTATAGGTGGAAAGAAGGTTGTAAAAGCATCAATTATGTTTAATTTAGGTGGCGGAAATGAATCGGAGACTAGAGGAGATTTAATTAAGAATCCTGCTCCAAATTCCCCATCAGGAACTAGAGCTCATGAAATGGCTCACCATCTTCTTTTGACTCATCCTGATGGAAATGGTATAATGGACAGGCCTCCAAAAAGTGTAACAAGAAACGAAATTGATATCATTATTAAAAGGTCACTTGAAAAAAATTAAAATTGATTAACTATGATTTTAAAACTAAAACTAATTGGCTTTTTATTTTTATGTAATACAGCATTTGGGTATTCACAAGAAATAGAGAAGAATTCAAACATAATTCTAACTTTCATCATCAATAAGAATAGTGATAATCATAAAAATGTAACTTATAAATGGTTGATATCTGCTAAAAACCTAAAACAAGGTATATTAGATTATTCTCCCTTCTATAACTTTGATTATCCATTGAATTATTTAAACACATGTATTAATAAAGACAGCACATATATATTTACCTCCGTAACAGGCTCTAATTGGGACTTTACAGAAGAATATATTTCTAATATTGAAGATTTGAGAAAAATTACTAATGATAATCGAGTTTTGTTACAAAAAATAACTAAAAAAAATAAATCTGGAAGAAAAGAAAAAATCAAAATTTATGCAACTCCGGTTATTGGTGATTTTTGTAATTGTCCTATTAAACATGAAGATGGTAAGATGATTAAATATCAAGGTAATATTTTTTTACCAGTTGGGAAATTTAAATATGGTTCAAAATTTTGGGACTCTAAAGAAGCAAAATATATATTGGATTCTGACTTATCCCAGTTTAAAATATATACTTATCCTACTCCTTACAGTTATCGACATCCGATGTTTTAAGAATA